>JAKLKF010000011.1 GCA_023150805.1 Myxococcota bacterium
GGCCCGTGTCGCCGGCCTCCAGCGCGTCCACCGTGACGGTCAGCGCCCCCGCCGCCGGCAGGCCCGGGTAGGCCACCCGGCCCGCGCCCAGCGCGTGGTCGCGGCTGCCGACCCCGTCCACGCAGACGCGGATGATCGTCTCGCTGTCGATCTGCGCGCCCGTCACCTCGAGCTGGAGGTCGGCGTTGCGCCACTCCTCCACCTCGCAGGCCGGCAGGAGCAGGAGCGCCGCGAAGAGCCTGTGCCCCACCCTCGCCATGGTCGCCGCCCGCCTCAATCGCAGGGCTGCGCGGCCGGGTCGCAGAAGTAGGCGTTGGTGAGGACCCAGTCGGCCGACCAGCCGGTGTTCTGGAAGCGGCTGGCGTTCCAGGAGCCAGCGCCCCACCAGTCCCCGGCGAAGGGCGGCCCGGTCATCTCGTCGCCGTCGCCGTCGTCGAGCGTGATGTGGGCGCAGTCCCACACCTCGGAGGTCCACAGGTTCGGGCACTCCTCGATGCCCTGGAAGGTGGCGGTGAAGGTCATGCCGTTGGTCTCGGTCACCACCTCGTCGCCCGCCTGCATCTGGAAGTCGGCGAACTGCACGGGCGTGTCGAAGCTCACCGTGTCGCCGCCCTGCACGCTGTAGCCGTAGATCAGCACGCCGCCGCTGGCGTCGCTGGACCAGTCCACGCTGTACAGCAGGTCGCTGTCCTGCTTGCGGTACTCCAGCGTCGCGACCTCGGTCCCCTGCTGGTCGGTGGCGCTGACCTTCTCCACCTCGAGGATGTAGCCGGCGCTGTCGTCGTCCATCGCGTACTTCCAGCTCCGCTCCTTGTCGAGCGGGAAGTACTCGTAGACCTTGTGGCCTCCGTACTGGGGGTCACCCCCGTCGCAGGCCAGCAGCAGGGCGAGGGGGGCGAGGGCGGCGAGTCGGGCGGGGGTGGCGCGCATGTCTCCTCCGGCCGGCGAGGGGGCTGTGATGCGCCGGGCATCGGCCTCGCCGGGGTGTGGCAGGCGCAGGGTAGCACGCCCGTCCGGCCGTCGCGAGCGTGGTAGAACCTGTCTCCCTCGCCCCACCCTTCTCCTCCGGGAGCCCGCCATGTCCGACGTCGTCCTCGCCATCGACCAGGGCACCACCGGCACCACCGCCCTGCTGCTGGACCGCGACGTGCGCGTGGTCGCCGCCCACAACGTCGAGTTCGTCAACCACTACCCGCAGCCCGGCCACGTCGAGCACGACCCGGCCGACATCTGGCACAGCGTCGAGCAGGCCGTCAGGGGGGCGCTGGCCCGGGCCCCCGGCCACCGCGTGATCGCCGTCGGCATCACCAACCAGCGCGAGACCAGCCTGTTCTGGCACCGCGACACGGGCGCGCCCATCCACCGCGCCCTGGTCTGGCAGGACCGCCGCACCGCCGACCGCTGCCAGGCGCTCAAGGACGCCGGCCACGAGGCGCGGGTGCGCGAGCTGACCGGCCTGGTGCTGGACCCCTACTTCTCGGGCACCAAGGCCGGCTGGTTGCTCGACCACGTGCCCGGGGCCCGCGCCGCCGCCGCCCGGGGCGACCTGTGCTTCGGCACCATCGACGCCTGGCTGGCCTGGCGCCTGTGCGGGGCGCACGCCACCGACCCCAGCAACGCCAGCCGCACCCTGCTCTTCGACATCCACCGCCTGCAGTGGAGCGACGAGCTGCTCGACCTGCTGGGCGTGCCCGCCGCCTGCCTGCCGCGCATCTGCGACAACGCCGAGGTCCTGGGCACCACCCGCGGCCTGTCGTTTCTGCCCGACGGCATCCCGGTGGCCGGCATGGCCGGCGACCAGCAGTCCGCCCTGTTCGGCCAGGCCTGCTTCCAGCCCGGCAGCGCCAAGTGCACCTACGGCACCGGCGCCTTCGTGCTGATGAACACGGGCGAGCGGGCCGACGTGAGCGAGAACGGCCTGCTGACCACGGTCGGCTGGCGCCTGGGCGGCAAGGTCACCTACGCGCTCGAGGGCAGCGCCTTCATCGCCGGCGCGGCCGTCCAGTGGCTGCGCGACGGCCTGGGCATCATCGGCAGCGCCGCCGAGATCGAGGCCCTGGCCATGAGCGTGCCCGACAGCGGCGGCGTCGTCTTCGTGCCGGCCCTGGCCGGGCTGGGCGCCCCCCACTGGCGCCCCGACGCCCGCGGCCTGCTGATGGGCCTGACCCGCGGCACCACGCGCGCCCACCTGGCCCGCGCCGTGCTCGAGGGCGTCGCTCTGCAGATCGGCGACATCCTGCGCGCCATGGAGCAGGACGCCGGCACCCCGCTGGCCGAGCTGAAGGTCGACGGCGGCGCGGCGAAGAACGACCTGCTCATGCAGTTCCAGGCCGACGTGCTCGGCGTGCGCTGCGTGCGGCCCACGGTGCTCGAGACCACCGCGCTCGGCGCGGCCTTCCTGGCGGGCCTGGGGGTCGGCTTCTGGGGCTCGCCCGCCGCCATCTCCGCCGCCTGGGTCCAGGACCGCGCCTTCCAGCCCGCCATGGACCCCGGCACCCGCCAGGGCTTCCTGGACCGCTGGGCCACCGCCGTCGCGCGGGCCTGAGCGGTGGCCAGCCCCTCCGATCCCCCCTCCGGCGGTCCCACGCCCGAGCAGCTCCTCGCCGCGCTCCAGGCCCTGCCGGCCTTTCCCCTGCCCGGCCTGGTCTTCTTCCCCCACTCGCTCCTGCCCCTGCACGTCTTCGAGCCGCGCTACCGGGCGCTGGTGCAGGACGCCGTCGCCGGCACCGGCCTGCTGTGCGTGCCCATGCTCCAGGACGGCTGGCAGGCCGACTACGAGGGGCGCCCGGCCGTGCACCCGGTCGCCGGCTTCGGCCGCATCGTGCGCCACCAGGCCCTGCCCGACGGGCGCCACAACATCATCCTGCTGGGCATGGGCCGGGTCGAGCTGGAGCAGGAGCTGCCGGCCGCCGACCGCCCCTACCGCCGCTTCCGCTGCCGGCTGCGCCCCGACCGCCCCGCCCCGGCGGGGCAGCTCGAGCGCCTGCTGGCCGAGATCGACGCCATGAGCACCGGCCTGGTGCGCGCGAAGCCCGAGCTGGCCCTGGCCCTGGCCCGCGTCGTCGAGGGGCGGCCCGAGCCCGACCGCCACCTGGACCTGGTCGCCCACCTACTGCTGTCCGACCCGCACCAGCGCCAGGCCTGGGTGGAGCTGGACAGCCTGTCCGAGCGCGCCACCCTGGTCCAGGCGGCCCTGGCCAGCACCCTGGCCCCCATCGCGGAGATCGACGCGTGATCCCCCTGCTGCTGGGACTGTCCATCGCACACGCCCAGGCCCCCGCCTGCGACGGGGATCCCGACGCCTGGATCACCCGGCTGCGGGCCGAGGCCGACCGGCAGACCTACCTGTGCCTGGCGCTGGCGGACGACGCCCACGATCCCCTGCTCGCCGCCGCCCAGGCTGCCCTCGCCGACCGGGGGAACGACGCGGGCGAGGACAACCGCCTCACGCGCGCCCTGGCCGTCCACCTGCTGCAGCGCCTGGACCGCGCACTCACCGAGGACGAGGTGCGGGCGCTGAACGCCGCCGACCGGCGCCTGCTGTCCGATGGCGTGCGGGCATGGCGGGGCCGTCGCACGCCCAGCGCCGAGCACGAGCGGGTCTTCTCGCAGTTCGCCTGGTACCAGCCCGTCGACGGCTACAACAACGGCCTGCTGACCGACCAGGATCGCGCCAACATCCGGCTGCTGGACGATCCGCCGCCGGTGGCGGTCGCCGAGCAGGCGCAGGCTCCGGCGGCCACCGCCGTCGCCCAGGCCACCGAGCAGGGCGCCCAGGTGCCGCGCGGGGTCTGTGGATGTGCGGCCGGGGCTGGCGGCGGGTGGGCGTGGCTCCCGGGCCTGGCGGGACTGGTGGCCCTGGGCAGGCGGCGCAGGGCCTGATCCCCGAGTCGCGGTCCGGCCCCGGCTCTCGCCGGGCCACCTGCGCAGGCCCCGCTCCCACCGTGCTCTGCGGCCCCTGGCCCGCCTCTTGCTTCCTGCCAGGTCGCACCCTGGAGGTCCCATGCTGTCCCTGCTCCTCGCCCTCGCCTGCTCGACCGAGCCCGCCCTGCTGCCCGCCGACGCCGACGACCCCGGCCCGCAGCCCGTCTGCGAGTGGTCCGCCGCCGCCCTGGGTCTGGACGAGGACCCTGGCGTGGGCTTCACCGCCGCCCAGGTCCTGGCCGCCACCGCGGGCCCGCGCGCGGCCGCGCTCCAGTGGGACTGGACCGGCGAGACGACGACCCTCCACAGCGAGCTGGCGGGGGACGGCGACCCCTCGTGGATGACGGCCGAGGTCGTGAACAGCGAGACCGGTGAGCCCTGGGTGCCCGAGGAGGGCGACACCGGCGGCACCGAGGACCTGTGCCCCGCCTACATGGCCATCCCCGTCACCTGGGCCGCCAGCACCGAGGACGGCCGGCTGGAGGTCGCCGTGTCGGGCCGGGTCGCGGTGTCCGTGCCCACCGTGGCCTCGCTCGTCGTCGAGGTCCCGCTGGAGGACCTGGGCGGCAGCGGCATCCCCATGGAGATCGACCCGGCCGAGTGGGACGCCGTCCGGTACGAGTTCACCGTCAGCGCCTCGGAGACCGTGAAGGGGGAGGGTGGGTCCCTGGGCGAGATCGCGGTCTACGCCGACCGGACCTACGAGACCGAGGACGCCGCCCACGACGAGGGCTACGTCAACGACGTGGCGCGCTGGCCCGTTGAGGGCTGAGCGCGGTCAGTACAGACCCTGCACGTGGTCCATGTAGCCGAAGGCCGTGCCCAGGTAGGACGACAGCCGCCACAGCACCTGCCCCTCGGGGCTGACCTGGTCGACCTGGCCGCTGGTGGCGAAGTTGACCAGGGTGCTGCCGTCGTCCAGGCGCTGCGGGTTGCCCAGGCTGAAGGTGTACAGCGTCGGGTCGGGCGTGTAGCTCCAGATCTCCTCGACGACGGGGGTGACCTGGTCGAAGGAGAACTCGACGGCGCGGGACGAGCCTCGCTCCGAGCTGCCGTTCTCGAAGACCAGCAGGCTGTCGTCCAGGAGCTGGAAGTGGTGCTGGCGCTCCAGCAGGATGGGATCTCCGTCCGCGTCGGTGAAGTCGCTGGTCTTGCTGCCGAAGGTCCACTGGGGCTCCCCGGTGCTGCCGTCGATCTTCATGATGGCCGACAGCCCCAGCGAGCCCATCAGGTAGGCCCCGTCCTGGTAGCGCAGGCTGTTGAAGTGCGACCACATGATGGCGCCACCGGCCGGCGCGCCGCCGCCGCCGCCGTCGGTCTGCAGCCCCTCCTCGGGATCGTACTCCCGCCAGTCGAAGATCGACCACAGGGTCGAGGTGCTGCCGTCGGGTGCCCGCACGGTGAGCGTGTCGCCCAGGATGTAGGCGCCGTCGATCATCTCGGAGTGGTGGGTCAGCCAGGCCAGGCTGCCGTCCTCGTGCTCGACGAAGTCGTGGTGGCCGTCGCCCAGCTCGATCCGCGTGGTCTGTGTACCGTCCAGGCTCACCCACAGCAGGCTGTTGTTGCCCTGGTTGTGGGCGTTGATGCCCATCAGCCACACGCCGCGGCCGTCCCGGGACAGCCGGGCCCGCCCGACCTGTCCGTTCTCGGTGTCCTCGAACCACCAGACGATCTCGCCGTCGCTGTCGATGATCACGGCGGCGGAGGGGTTGGTGACCAGGGTGCCGACCAGGAAGCCCTCGGTCCAGGCACCCTCCTCCTGCACGCCCAGGGTCAGGCCGGGCATGGCGGAGTTGGACCCGGTCTGGATCGTCGTGGGCTCGCTCTCCAGGGCCTCGCCGTCGACCTGCTCCACCGCGACCACGGTGGCGGTCACGTCGGGCTTCAGGCCGACCAGGGTCGCCGTCCAGCGGCCGTCCTCCAGGGTGGCCGGCGCGGTCCAGGTGCGCTGCCCGTCCATGCCGAAGTCGACCGAGGCCGCGGTGGCGTCGGGGTCGGCCTCCCACGAGGCCAGGACCACGGTCGGGATGACCTCGCTCTGCGACAGGTCGAGGGGGCTGGACAGCGCGCCCGCGCCGTCGGCGGCGCAGGCGAGGAGCAGGGGCAGCAGCATCGGGACCTCCACGGCGGGCAGCATGCCCCGGGCGCGCCGCGACGGCCCGGGCCTTCACCAACCTTCGGCGACGAAGGTCTTCGTTGACAACCAACGAAAGGCTTCGTTAGTCTGGCGACGAGGAGATGCCGATGCCCCCGACCCGCCTGACCGACGCCGAGCTGGAGCTGATGCACCTGCTGTGGGACCAGGGCCCGCTGACCGCCAGGCAGGCGCTGGCCGCCCTGCCCTCCGACCGGGAGCGGGCGCTGACCACCGTCTCCACGATCCTGCGCATCCTCCAGGACAAGGGCTTCGTCCAGGTCCAGGTCCAGGGGCGGGCCCACGCCTACGCGCCCGCCGTGGACCGGGCCAGCTACCAGCGCGGCCACGTGCAGCAGGTGGTGCGCGACGTCTTCCACGGCGACGCGGTGGGCCTGGTGCGGCAGCTCGTGCAGGCCGAGGCGCTCGACCCCGACGAGGTCGCGGCCCTGCGGGCCCTGGTGGCGGAGCTGGCGCCGTGATCGGCGCGCTGCTGCTCCTGCAGCTCTCCCTGGCGGTGGGGGCCCTGTTGTCCCTGGGCGTGGCGCGCGTGGGGCTGCCGGGCCGGGCCCAGGCGCGCCTGCACCGGCTCTTGCTGGTGGGGGCGCTGCTGGCGCCGTTCCTGGTCGGTGGATGGTCCCCGACGCCTCCCTGGCGGCCCCCGGCCCAGGTGTTCGACGGGGTCTCCCGGGGCGCGCCCCAGACCCGGGTGGCGCTGCCTGGCGGCGTGCAGGTGGACGTGCCCGCCCTGCCGGCGCTGCCCACCCCTGCTGGCCTGGTCCTGGTCGCCGCGCTCGCCGGGCTGGGCGCGGTCCGGCTCGCCCTGGCGGGGGCCGCGCTCTCGCGCGCGACGAAGGGCGCGGCGCGCTGGCGTCGGGTCGGCCGCGTCCAGGTCCTCTCCCATCCCTCGCCCGGCGTGGCCTGGGCGGCGCTGCTGCCCTCCGGCCCGGTGGTGGTGCTCTCGGCGCAGGCGCTCGCCGATCCGGCGCGGCGCAGGCTGGCCCTTCGGCACGAGCTGGTCCACCACCGCCACGGGGACCCCCTGTGGGCCTGGGCCTGGCTGCTGCTGCGCGCCACGCTCGGCTGGAACCCCCTGCTGGCGCCCTGGGCGCGGCGGGCCGCGCTGGCCGAGGAGCTGGCCGTGGACGCCGCCGTCGTGTCCTCGCCCCGGGTGTCGCCCCGGGCCTACGGGGCCCTGCTGGTCCATGCCCTCGTCCCCCCCACGCCGGCGCCGGCCCTGGGCCTGTCCCCCCGCTCCCTCCTGCACCAGAGGCTCTCCATGCTCGCCCGCCCGCCCGCCCCTCGCCCGCTGCGCGCCGCCACCCTGTCGCTCGTCGGGGTCCTGGTGCTCTCGCTGTCGGCCTGGGCCGGCCGGGGCCTGGCGGCCGACCATCGGCTGGCGACCGACGCCTTCCAGGTCCTGGTCGAGCGGACCGGCGGGGCGGTGCCCGCGGCACCGGTGATCCACGGACAGCTCGTCGGCGTCCTGGGGCCGGGACGGGCCTTCTACGCCCGCGGGCTGGCCCGTCGGCCCGCCTGGCAGCCGCTGGTGGACGACGCGCTCGCCCAGGCGGGGCTGCCGCCATTCCTCGCCGCCGTGCCCCTGGTCGAGTCCGGCTACACCAACTGGGGCGCGCCCGACGGGGACGAGGAGCAGAGCCGGGCCCCCGGGACCATCCCCGGCCGGGGGCTGTGGATGTTCATCGCCCCCACCGCCCGGCAGTACGGCCTGCGCGTGGATGACACCGTGGACGAGCGGCTGGACCCCGAGAAGGAGACCGCCGCGGCGGTGGCGCTGCTGTCGGACATGTACGATCGCTACGGCGACTGGGGCCTGGCCCTGTCGGCCTACAACATGGGGCCCCGGGCGGTGGACGCGGCCATCGAGGCCGGCGGCACCCGCGACCCCTGGGAGCTGACGGCGCGCGGCCTGCTCAACGAGTACGCCGCCCAGGTGATGGCCGCCGCGCTGGTGCTGAAGGCGCCGGAGCTGGTGGAGTAGGGCCTCAGCCCTCCGCTCCCCACTGTTCGCGGTACCAGTCGCTCTCGTGGTGATCCCGCGCCTGCGGATCGGGCACGAAGCCCGGGTCCAGCCGCGCGCGCAGCCGGCCCAGGGTGCGGAAGTCCCGCCAGGAGACCACTGGGATCCCGGCCTCCAGCAGCACCGCGGTCGCCACGCCCACCCCGCGCCGGAAGCCGCGGGGCTGGTCGTAGCGGCAGCCGTCGCTTACGACCTGGCTGCCGCAGGCCGCCGACATGTCGGTCAGGATGGCCAGGTCGACCTGGTGGCGGCGGGCGAAGGCCAGCATCGCGCGGGCGCCGGCCAGCATCGGCCCCGTCAGGTCGGCGCCGTGCTCGTCGAGCACGTGGGCGCGACCGGCCAGCACGTCGAAGCCGTCGCCGCCGTGCAGGTCGGGCATCGTGCGTGGGGTGCCCATGCCGTGCTGCTCGGGGCAGAAGGGCAGGGCCTGGAGGGTCTGCAGGGTGAACAGATCCCCCAGGGCCTGGTCCATGCCGTAGCTGCTGCCGTCGATGCCGCAGCCCCAGCCGGCCATGCAGCCGCTGAGCAGGACCCGCCAGGGGTCGGTGGGCGAGGGGGCGCGCAGGGTGTGGACGAGGTGGGGCTGGTGGGGCAGGCGGGGCATGGGGGCAGCGTAGCACCACGGCCTCGCGACTTCTCGGTGGTGCCCACGTCGGGGTTCGCTGGCGCCCGCGCGAGGTGCCTGCTACGGTGCGTGCAGGAGGTCAAGATGGTCACATCCGCACTGGCGTTGCTCTGGAGTTGCGCCCCCCCCCCCCCCAGACGGCATGGCTGAACCTCGCGATTTGATGGAGGCGGGTTCGGTCCGTGATTCCGAAGTCGCCGGGGACGGCAGGTCCAGCAGGCCTGGGAAGCTCGGTGAGCTGCGTCGGCAGGGTGCCTTGACGCTGCGGAGGCTGGGGCCGGCCCGTGTCGCCAGCCCCGTGCCGATGGACCCCGCGCCGAGGTGGCGCGATGGCCGTGCGAGCGGGTCGATCAACCCCTTGGACAACCTGGTGGGTGCGACCGTGGTTGACGGCAACGACACCGAGTGGGAGATCATCGCCATGGACCGGGAGCACCTGGCCACGTTGGTGCGGGACTACGACCAGCGCGCAGGGTTGGACCGCGTGATGACGGTGAGTGGCGAGTCGCCCGACACGGGCGGTCCCCCGGGGTCGGACACCGGCGGGGTCGCTGACGGATTCGACGCCGAGGTCGCCGGCTGGGAGGAAGATCTGTATCAATATGACGAGTACAACTGTGGGTCAGGATCCAACACGCGAAGGAAGTGGGTCTGGTGGGGAACGTCCACCAGCGTCGAGGTGGAGGTTGCGACCTTCTACGACTACCAGGACGACCCCGTCGTGGTGGTGCGGGTAGACGATGCACGGCAGTGCTCTGGAGCCTTGATCGACGAGAACACGGTGTTGACCGCTGCGCACTGCATTCACGACGGGATCGGCTATTTCTCAGCGGCGCTGACAGAGGCATGTCTGCACGAGGCCGGCGGCCTGGTCCGGTGCACGGGCGTGAGTGACGCCCCGACTGGGCTGTTCGTGAACCCGGACTGGATCTCGAGTGGCGCTGCGAAGGATGACTGGGCGGTGGTGAACCTCGACGCGGATCTGGCCTGGCCGGACGCGTGGATGGGCTTGTCATCGACCAGCGACAGCACGATCAGCGGGTTGGTGTGGCCGCTGCTGTCCGGCTATCCGGCCATTCCCGCGGGAGGAGAGGCGTCATGTCTGCCGCCGACATGGTCGTTGCACCTCAGCTCAGGGGGAGTGACGGACACCGTCCACACCAAGTCGGTCTTGACGGACACCACCCATGGCCAGGGGTACTCCGGCGGACCGTTGTCCAAGGCAGGGTCGATCCCGGGTGGTCGGCGCTACGTGTATGCAGTCGCGGCGTCGAACTTCGAGGACTACCTCCACCTGAACATGGCGCTGAAGGGCCCGAAGGTCCCCTACTGGCGCGACGCGATCCTCGCGGCGATGGATTGAGGCATATGCAAAGCGCGCGGGTTCACCGCTTCGTGCTCGTTGCGTCGGCCGTGTTGACCGCCTGCCAGGGGTCCGAGATTGCGCCCGACCTGCGTTCCTTCGGCTACGAGGTGTACTTCGGGGCCTGCTGGTACACCACGAAGGGGCCGATCGACCTGGACCAGGAGACCGAGCACGGCACCCCCCGCACGCTCGGCGAGGCGGCGGCGGGCGCCTGGCGGATCCGCCCGGCATGGTGGGAGAGCGGCGACGCGCGCCGTCCGCCCGCCGGGGCGTGGGACGAGCTGGAGGTTCGCCTGGAGCTCGACCCGGAGGGTGAGGTGACCCTGTATGGCGGGCCTGGAGCGTCCTCCGACTGTGCGCAGACGGTGGTCGTGGTGCCGCTTCGGGTGGGGCTCCGTTCGGCGGACGGTGCGGTCCAGGGGGCCTCGGGGGGCGGGACCCTGGCGGTCTGGGGCGGGGACCCGTGGGAGCAGGTGGTGAACGCGTCGTCGGAGCTGGGTGCCTGGCCCGAAGGGCTGGAGGACCTGGCAGACGTGGAGGGTTCCTTCGAGTGGGAGGGGTTCCACGTCCAGCTCTACAACGTCATCGCCGGGGACGGGAGCATCTCGGTCGGGGCGCTCTACGAGGTGGAGGGCCAGGACGGGGTGGGCACCACGGAGGTCTACGCAGGTGCCTGGGCCGGGCGCGAGGTGGCGCCATGATCCTGCTGCTGTGGGCCTGTGGGGCCTCCCCGACGGGTGACTCCGGCGCGAGCACCATGCCCGACGGCGCCTACGCAGACTGCGTCGTGGCCAGCGAGGAGAGCGCGGCGGACGCGGACGCGGAGGCCCTGTTGGCGCACGTGTCTCCGCGTGTGTTCCCAGGTGGCTGGGAGGGCGAGGCCCCGCCCGAGCCGTTGGCCGCCGGCCTGACCCTGGACCTTCAGGCTAGCGTCGTACCGGCGACCCTGGTCCGTCGAGAGGCGCGGGTGGAGGGCGCCACCTGCACAGACAGCCTTCGCGTGCCCGTCCGTGGACAGGTCTCGCTGGCGGATGGCACGGTGCTGCTGCGGCATCCGTGGGTGCAGGGCACGATCGAGGCGCCCCTGGGCTGGTCGGCTCTGGACGAGGTGGAGCTGCGCCTGGTCGGCGAGGGGGAAGCCGTGGATGCAGTGCAGGAGGCGACCTGGGCTCGCGTCGACGAGCTGGTGCCAGGGCTGGACCATCGCGGCGCCGAGCTGACCCTGCGCCTGGTGCTCTCGGGCCACTCCGGGCAGGGCCAGGCGGTGCTGTTCGGCTTCGTCTCCATCGCTGGGGGCGGGGGGGTGCGACTGCGCCTGTGGGCCGGCGCCTGGTAGCGCCTGCCACCGCGCACGGACCGCCGGCCTGCGCTCCCGCCAGGGGCGCGCCTGTTCGAGCGAGGGGCAAGCGCCGGTCGCAGCGGGCGCCAGGGCGACGAAGGTCTTGCCCATGTCGTCCTCGGAGGCATTCCGTTGGTGGCGATTGCGCCCGATGAGGTCCACCGTCCTTGCGACACCGCCCTGCGGCCCTGCCCGCGATCTCCGACGCCAGGATGCAGGCGATCGGCCATGTCCTGCGAGATCGTGGCACCGATGGAGCCGCCGACCCGGCGCCGCGTGATCTCGCGAGGCATTGGCACTCATTGGAAGGGCGATCCCAAAGTGGCAAAGCGATGCTACTTCCGCAGCTCGGGAGCCCCTGTCGCTCACCACCTCGCGCACACGGGCGGCCGCCGCTCCCGCCAGGGTCGGGCCGCTTCGAGCTGGGCGGCGACGCGGATGAGCAGGTCCTCGCGGCCCATGGCGGCGGCAAGCTGCACGCCGATGGGCAGGCCCTGGGCGTCCTGGTGCAGGGGCAGGCTGATCGCGGGCTGGCCGGTCTGGTTGAAGAGCTGGGTGTTGGGCGTGGCCTCGAAGTTGTTGGCGGCGAGCTGGGCCAGGACCGCGCGGATCGCGGGCTTGAGCGGCAGGGCGCGCAGGATGCCCAGGCCGACCCGCTCGGCCGGCTTGAGCAGGAGCTGACCCAGCTTGACCGGCGGGTGGGCCAGGGTCGGGCCCAGGAACAGGTCGTGCCGCGCGTGGAAGGTGGCCATCGCGCGGCCGGCCTCCTGGGCGGCGTCGCGGGCGTGCAGCAGGTCCAGGCCGGTCATGGTCTGCCCGACCTGGCGCAGGAACCAGGTGCTGGCCTCGAACTGCGCCGGGGTGGGGCGGCGGCCGGTCCAGCGGGCCATGTCCTCGATCTCGCCGGCCACGCCGATGCCGACCTGGACCAGGTAGGCCTGGGCCAGCCGGTCGCGGTCGACGGGCAGGGTGACCTCCTCCACCTCGTGGCCCAGCTCGGCCAGCAGGGCGGCGGTCTGCTTCACCGCCTCGACGCAGGCCGGCGCGGTGTCCTTGCCGAAGATGGAGCGGGTGGAGAAGCCGATCCGCAGCCGGCCGGGGTCGGCGCCCACCTCCGTCGACAGCGGGCCCGGCAGGGCGGGGGCGGCGTAGGGGTCGCCCGGCGCCGGGCCGGCCATCACGTCGACCAGGCCCGCCGTGTCCCGCACGCTGCGCGTGAGCACGCCCCACTGCACGTAGCCGCCCCAGCCCTCGCCCATGGTGGGGCCCAGCGGGATGCGGCCCCGGGTGGCCTTGAGCCCCACCAGCCCGCAGGCGCTGGCCGGGATGCGCAGCGAGCCGCCGCCGTCGCCGCCGTGGGCGACCGGGACGGCGCGCGCGGCGACCAGGGCCGCCGAGCCGCCCGAGGAGCCGCCGGCCGTGTGCTCCAGGCTCCAGGGGTTGTGGGTGGCGCCCCGCCACTCGTTCTCGGTGGTGCCGATGATGGCCAGCTCGGGCAGGTTGGTCTTGGCCAGGAAGACCAGGCCCGCCTGGCGCAGGCGGGTGATGGCCACCGACTCGTGGTCGGGCACGAAGCCGTCCAGGAAGCGGGTCGAGGCGGTGAAGGGCACGCCGGCGACGAAGCCGTCGAAGTCCTTGACCACCATCGGCACGCCGCGGAAGGGCCCGTCGGGCAGGCTGCCCCGGGCGGCGGCGCGGGCCTGCTCGTCCATGCGGTGCACGACGGCGTGCAGGCGGGGGTCCACCTGCGCGATGGCGCCCAGCGCGGCGTCCACCAGCTCGGCGGGGCTGGCCTCGCGGTCCCGGACCCGCCGGGCCAGCTCGGTGGCGTCGCAGTCGCCCCAGGGAAGGGTCCGCTCGTCGGTCACAGCTCCTCCTCGCCGGCCACCGGCCAGGCCACGCGCACGGTCGTGCCCTCGCCCGGACGGCTCCGGACGAAGACCGCGCCGTGCTGCTGCTGCATGATGCCCGCGACGGCCGGCAGGCCCAGCCCGCGGCCCAGGAAGCGGGTCGTGAAGAAGGGCTCGAACAGCCGCCCGCGCACCTCGTCGCTCATGCCGGGGCCCTGGTCGATCACCTGCAGCCAGCCGAAGCGGCCGGGGCGCGTGCCGGCGCCGGTCACGTCGGCGGTCGCCAGCGCCGCGGCGTCCAGCTCGCCCGCGCCGACCCGGAGCTGGACGGGACCGCCGCCACCCTCCGCCAGCGCCTCGCCGGCGTTGCTGACCAGTGCCAGCACCACGCGGCGGAGCTGGCCGCGGTCGCAGCGCACCCGGGGGCCGGCCTCCTTGAGGTCGGCGCGCAGGCTGGATCCGGTCGGCAGCCCGGCCGAGAGCAGGGGCGCCATGGCCTGCAGCTCGCTCTGCAGGGAGAGGGGCTCGGGTCGCATGTCGACCTGGCCGGTGTAGGCCTCGAGCTGGTCGCACAGGGCGGCGCCCCGGCGCACGGCGCCCTCGATGCGGTCCAGGGGCTTCTCCGGCGCGCCCTGGGCCCGCAGCAGGTCGGCGTGGCCGCTGATCACCTGCAGGATGTTGTTGAAGTCGTGGGCGACGCCGGCCGAGATGGTGGCGATGGCTTCGAGGCGCTGGGCCTGCATCGCCGCGGCCTCCAGCGCCGCCTGGCGGGCCTGGCCCTGCGCCCGCTCGGCCTGCATCGCCGAGTTCATCAGCAGGCTGCTGGCCATGAAGGTCAGGTAGGCCCAGGTGAACATCGCCAGGTCGGCGCCCTCGGCGGCGAACAGGCCGGTCTGGCGGGAGGCGCCGACCTGGGCCAGCAGGCCGACGACCGCGGCGACGACGGTGGAGACGGGCAGGCCGTAGATGGTGGCGGCCGTGGTCACCAGCAGCAGGCACAGGCCCGCGGCCAGCACCGCCGGGGCGCCCTCGCCCAGGAAGGCGACCACGCCGACGACCAGGGCCAGCAGCACCAGGGCCAGGGGCAGGGCCGAGGAGCGGCGCAGGCCGGCCAGGGGCTCGAGGTGGATGGCCAGCAACAGGGGCGTGACCAGCAGGACGCCCGTGAAGTCGCCCATGAACCACACGGCCCAGGCCGCCCCCAGGCGGTCGGCGGGCACGGCGCCGCCCAGGACCAGGGACAGGGCGCCGACCGTGGCCGCCAGCGCCGCCGAGGGCAGGGCGCCCTCCAGGACGAAGCGGGCCATGTCCCGCAGCGTGTCCAGGCCCAGCCGCAGCCGGCGGCGCTTCAGCCAGGCCGCCGCCAGGGCCGCCGCGCCGGTGTTGCCGGCGGCGATGCCGATGCAGACCGCCCACGGCGAGCCCGCCAGGTGGTTGGCGATGAGGGAGCCGACGAAGACCGCCGGCCACAGGCGCATCCCCAGGAGCAGCAGCGCGCCCAGCGCCAGGCCCGAGGGCGCCCACAGCAGCGAGACCTGGGTGCCCACGCTGGCCAGGCGCAGGCCCAGCTCGGCCAGCAGCACGTAGGCCGCCGCCACCGGCCCGGCGAAGAGCAGGGCGCGGGGCCAGGTGGCCGCCGGCCAGCGCGGGCCCGGCGCCGCCATCAGCCGCGCTTGGGCAACGTGCCCATCAGCTTGGCGATGATGCCCAGCATCACCTCGTCGGCGCCGGCGCCGATGCTGATGAGCCGCCCGTCGCGGAAGAAGCGCGCGACCGGGCTCTCCCACATGAAGCCCATGCCGCCCCAGTACTGCAGGCAGGCGTCCGCCACCTCCCGCGCCAGCCGGCCGGCCTTGAGCTTGGCCATGCTGGCCAGCTTGACCACCTCGTTGCTGGCCTGCAGGTTGCCCGCCTCCCGCTCGGCCACGTACAGCTCGGTCGCCCGGTACACCAGGGCGCGCAGGGCCTCGACCTCGGTCTGCAGCTCGGCCAGGCGGAAGTGCACGACCTGGTTGTGCAGGACCGGCTTGCCGAAGATCATGCGCTGGCCCGTGTAGTCGATGGTGTCCTGGATCACCGTCTCCAGGCCCTTGATCACGTTGGCGGCGCCCCACAGGCGCTCCTCCTGGAACTGGGCCATCTGCATCATGAAGCCGAAGCCCTCGCCGCCGACCAGGTTGCGCTGCGGCACCCGCACGTCGTCCAGGTAGATCTGGGCCGTGTCGCTGCTCCACATGCCCAGCTTGTGCAGCTTCTTGCTGCGCTCCACGCCCTTGGCGTCCATGGGCACGATGATGAGCGACTTGTTCTGGTGGGGCTTGCCCTCGGACGTGTTGCACAGGCAGCACATCCAGTCGGCCTGCATGCCGTTGGTGATCCACATCTTCTCGCCGCGGATCACGTAGTCGTCGCCGTCCTTGCGGGCGGTCGTGCGGATGCTGGCCACGTCGCTGCCGGCCCCCACCTCGGACACACCCACGCAGCCGACGAGCTGGCCGGCGATCGAGGGCGCCAGGAACTCGGCCTTCAGCTCGTCGCTGCCGAAGGCGGCCAGGGCCGGCGTGCACATGTCGGTCTGCACGCCGATGGCCATCGACACGGCCGGGCAGCGCACCCGGCCCAGCTCCTCGGCGACGATCACGCTGTAGCTGTAGTCCAGGCCCAGCCCGCCCCAGCGCTCCTCGCGGCTCACGCCGAGCAGGCCCAGCGCGCCGAGCTTGCCGAACAGCTCGTGGGCCGGGAAGATCATCTGCTCCTCCCACTGGTCGGCGTAGGGGTTGATGTCGTTGTCGACGACCTTGCGGACCAGGTCGCGGATCTCTTCGTGGGTCTGCGTCAGGTGCATGGGGGCTCCGAGGATGGCGCAGCCTACTCCCGAAGGAAGCGCTGCGAAAAGTCGTGCGCACGGCGCGTCTTGACTCGCGCCTGACAAACCCTCCCTGGTACCGTTGGCTCCAACGGCGGGGACCTGCGGTTCTCCTCGCTTGTCCGTGGAGCCTTCGTGAGCGCCATCCTCAGCGTGCTGGTCCTGGTCGTGTCCTGTACGCCGTCCTCGCCCGACGGGGGCGGTAGTGCGTGGCCCTCCGACGGATCCACCGTGGCCATCAGCCTGCCGCTGGACAGCGGCGATCCCACGGATGGCGGGTCCGGTGGCGACAGCGGCGCGGGCGGCGGCGTGGGTTCGGACAGCGGTTCCGACGGCGGGTCAGGCAGCGACAGCGGCGCGAGCGGCGTCGTCGCGCCGGGGCTGGTCAGCGTGACCGCGGGGGCCGCCGACCTGGTCGCGGACGGCCGCAGCGCGCAGCTCGTGACCATCCGCGCCTGGGACGCCGAGGGTGCGCCGGTGCCGGCGGGCACCGACCTGGGCCTGCACAGCACCCTGGGGAGCTTCGGCGAGGTGACCTGGCTGGGCGACGGCATGGCCAAGGTGACCTGGACCTCGGGCACCTGGCCAGGGATCGCCCGGCTGTCGGCCGGCGAGGGATGGAGCTCCGAGGGGGACCTTCGGATCCGGCTGGTCGAGGGCAAGGGCCAGGCCGCCCAGCTCCACCTGCATGGCAGCCTGTCCGAGGGGACGGCCACCATGCGGGGGCACACCCGGGCCGCCGAGGAGGCCGGGCTGGACCTGCTGTGGTGGACCGACCACGACTATCTCTACCACGCAGACGACTACTGGCGGCACACGGGCAACACCTTCGAGGCGGACAGCACCTCGGGCTACGGCGAGTACGCAAAGGGCTGGGCGCCGGGCGACAACACGCTCGAGTCCTCCACCTTCGCCCGCACCTCGGTCGCCGCGCTCGACGGCGAGCTTGGCCTGAAGATCCACGTCAACGCCAGCACCGACTCGACCGAGGCGGAGCCTGAGCAGGCCTCCTGGGAGTGGATGGAGCGGGGCCGCAACAACTTCGTGTCCCTGCTCTCCGAGGTCACCTTCCAGATGTCGATCCGGCCGACGGCGACCGACGACAACGCTGAGCTGTTCATCGTCATCCCCCTCTCGCGCCGCGCCGACTCCGAGGAGGAGACGCCCTACCGCTCGATCGTCCTGGTCTCCTCCACACGGACCTACACCAGCGATGACTGGACCCTGTACGTGCCGATGGACCTGGCGGCGGCCGAGTGGAACGTCGTCGAGGCCGACCTGACCGCGCTGGCCCTGGAGCACTGGGGTGAGTTCGGCATGGACCACCACGCCGAGCTGTTCTCCGTCGCGGTGCGCGCATGGGGCGGGGCGCTGGCGGTGTGGCACGTCGACAACGTGGTCGTCACACAGGATCGACTGGGAGAGGATCTGCGGCGTGCCCAGCGGGATTATCTGGACGGCCTGGAGTCGACGATCGTCCATCATATCGGCACGGAGCTGTCACATGCGACAGACTCCCACGCCAACGCCTTCTACCCGGGGGACCGCTGGACCTTCATGCCCTATGAGGCGCCCAACTCCATCCTGCTGCACGACGCGGTCCAGGCGGTGCATGACGAGGGTGGGATCGTCTCCTACAACCACATCTTCGGCACCTTGTCCAAGACCGAAGGCCCGACCGTGGTGGCGGGCATGGTGGAGGACGCCATCCAGGATCTGGCGGAGAACGAGGGCTTCGGCTGCGATCTGTTGGAGGTGGGCTATCGCAGCCGCGGGGGTGACCTGGCGGCCTTCCTGCAGGTGTGGGACCGCCTGGCCCTGGATCACGGCCTGTTCATGACGGGGATCGGCACCAGCGACCAGCACCACACCAACCCGGGCATCGCGCACAACAACTTCGTCACCTGGGTCGGCTCCGCCAGCACCGAGGCGGACGACATGATCGCCGACCTCAAGCGCGGCATGGCCTGGTTCGGCGATCCCGACCGCTTCACCGACGCCGACACGCGCGTCACGCTGAAGGCGCTGGACTCCCAGGCGGTGATGGGACAGATCGTCGTCGGCGCGGTGGACGCGCAGCGTGTCGTCTTCAGCGCGGGCCCCTTGCGCCGGGGTTGGGAGGTGAAGGCCATCGTGGACGGCCGAGTGGTCGACACCTGGGACGTGACGATGCTGGGCACCTTCCGCGGCGAGATCACGGTCGACCCCACCGTCACCACGCTGGTCCGCTTCGAGGTCCACCACCCCTTCTCGGGGGGGATCCTGTTCACGAACCCCATCTACTTCGTGCCGGAGGGTACCGAGGTCCCAGCCGAGCGGGTGCCCACGCCCTGAGGTCGTCGGGCGCCCGGTCTTCGAGTGGAGTCGTGATTCGATCTTGACGGGTCAAGCCGAATGAGCGAGGATCGGCCTCGCCTCCGCTCCGTGGACCCGTCATGACCGCGCACGCCCCCTCGCACCTGGCCCAGCGCGCCGCCGCCGCCGACCCCTCCGCCGCCCTGGATCGCGCCCGGGAGCTGCTGGCCGTGGATCTGCGACGGCTGGGCCTGCCCGCGCCGGTCCTGGTCCTGGACGAGGCGGCCGGTCTGCTCGCCGCCCAGGTGGACGCCGACGATCTGCGGATCACCGCCTGGCTGCCGCTGTCGGGCAGCGGGCTGCCCACGGCCGAGCTGGCCACCCGGCTGGACCTGCCGGCACCCGCGTCGGCGGTGCTGACCCGACAGGGCTGGCGCCCGCACCCCGACCAGGACCAGGACGAGCTGGCGGCGGCCTTCCTGGCGGTGCTGGAGGAGCGCCCCGAGCTGGTCCGCGGCCTGCGTTGGGCCGAGGACGACCCGGCGCACGACTGGCTGGTCCAGGTGGTGGCCGACCAGGCAGACGCCTGCCTGATCGTCGTGCGGACCGCGCCGGTGGGCCCCATGGGCGACCGGGCGGGCCTGGGCGCCTTCCTGGATCTGGCGCCCCTGCTGCGGCACCTGGTGCGGCGCTGGACCCTGCCGGTCTCGCTGCCCCTGGGCGCGGCGCGGCCCTGCCTGGCGGTGGAGGCGCTGACGGCGGAGGGGGCCCCGACGGGTGAGCCCTGGACGCCCGAGTGGCGGCTGGAGGCGCCGGTCCCGCTGGTCCCCGACGCGCTCGTGGAGGAGGAGGACCCCGACGACCTGCCGACCGAGCTGGAGGCCGGCGCCCGGCCCCCGCACCTGGTCGAGGTCGAGCCCTCCGAGGTGCTGGAGGCGGTCGTGCTCGAGGTCCTGGCCGAGGAGCAGGCCGTCGAGGTCCTGGCCGAGGAGCAGGCCGTCCAGGTGCCTGCCGACCTGCCCGCTGCCGCCGACCCCCCCGCGCCGCCGCCGGTCCGGCCCGGGCTGCTCGCCCGCCTGTGGGCCGCCCTGCGTGGGTTCTTCGGGGGCTGACCCTCAGCCGGCCGGTGTCTTCGCCGCCCAGGCGTCGTAGCTCTGCAGCAGCGCGTCACTGAGCAGGCCGCCGATGACTTCCAGCCCGCGGCCCGTCAGGTGGACCAGGTCGCCAGTGGTCAGCCCGCGGTGGCGCGTCCAGGCCACCGACGCGCCCTGCCCGCCCATCGCCGCCCAGGCGCTCCAGAAGGCGCAGCCGCGGGCCAGGGCCACCTCTCGCTGGCGGGCGACCAGGTTGGGCATGCCGCGCTTGCTGCGTGCCTCGCCGGTGCCCATGCCGGGCTCCTCGCCCTCCAGCAGCTCCCGCTCGCCCTGGTCCAGCGGCGTGATGACCAGGCAGGCGGCGTCGGGGGCGCCGGCCAGGATCGTGTCCAGGCCGGCCTGGAAGATGGGGGCGTAGCCGGCCCCGTCGCCCACGCTGAGCACGGGGTAGCCCGCCTCGTTGCCGCCCAGCATCACGACGACCAGGTCCGGGTCGCGCTGCGCGACCTGGGGGGCCAGGGCCTCGGCCGCGAAGGTCGAGAAGGAGCGGCTGCCGACGCCGCTGACGGCCAGGGTCTCCCAGGTGGCTCCGGCGGCTCCGCTCTCCAGGACCAGCCCGTAGACGGGCACCGTGCCGCCCGAGGAGGCGATCCGCACCTCGGAGAAGGCCGCGGGCGGGTCCAGCGAGAGGCGCCGGTCCTCGGTCGCGGCGGCCCGGGCGGGCTCGCGGCGGGCCTCGACCCCGTCGAGCTGCACGACCAGGTCGCCGTAGCCCACGCCGGCCTGGTACCAGACCTCCAGGCGGCGCTGGGGGCGCACCTGCACGGCGTCGGCGGCGTCGGCACGGACCGCCTCCACGCGCACGGACGCCCCCGGGCGCAAGATGCCCACGATGCCGCCCAGGCCGTAGCGGCCGCCCCCGCCGCCGTACAGGATGGTGCGCCAGGCCCAGTCTCCGCCGCGGCGCGCGCGCACGTCGCTGCGCACGGACCACTGCGGGAGGAAGGAGGCGGGCACGAAGCCGGGGCCGGCGTCGCCGAAGCGGGCCTGCAGGCGATCGCGCACCGTGCGGGCCAGGCCGTCGGCGGCCAGCGTGGAGTCGCCGTAGTGCAGGGCGCGGGCCACGCCCTGGCCGGCGGCGGCGGCGCGCAGGGCCTGGAACCAGGGGTCGAGGTGGTCGGCGCCCTCGACCGGGGTCGGCACGCCGGGAGAGGCGGCGGCCGCGGGCAGGCCGGTCAGCGCGAGGGCGAGGGGAGCGGCGAGGAGGGGGGAGCAGCGGGCCACGGAATCGACCGGGGAGGCGGGGGCCAGGCCCTCTACCGCCGTCGGCCGGGCTGGTACACTGGCCTCGGCACCCGGAGGCCCCGTGCCCGACTTCCAGCGTCCTCGCCCCGCCGACCGGCGGCCCGCTCCGCCCCTGCCCCCGCGCCGACCCGAGCGCCCCGCCAACGGCCCCGGCCGCTGGGGCAACGGCGCGATGAACGATCACGTCGAGCAGCAGCAGGGCGGGGCAGCGCAGCAGGGCGGGGCCGCGCAGCAGGGCGGGGCCGCGCAGCAGGGAGCGGTCCCCGCCGCCGGGACCTACGGGGCCCTGGCCACCGCCGCGCGCACCACCGTCGCCACCGCCGCCGTCGCCGCCCTGCCCGCCGCCGTGCGCGACAGCACCAACGCCGACCTGAAGGCCCGGGTCGAGGCCGCCGTCACCGCCGCCGCCGGCGCCGCCTTCGACGGCTGCCTGGCGGTCGCGATGCGCGGCGCCCCGGCCCCGGCCGCCGGCCAGGCGCAGGAGGCGACCCAGGCGCAGGTGGCCGCGGCGCGGACCGCCTACGACGCGGGCCCCGGCGTCGCCGTCGGCAAGTTCGGCCAGTACCTGGACGAGGTGCGCGGCCAGGCCAGCGCGACGGACGCCCACGTCGAGTCGGCGCTGACCCGCTACACCACCCGCACCGCCCGCTCGGTGCGGGCCTACACCGGCATCCAGCAGAGCGAGAACGTCGAGCTGCTCAACTTCCACGTCAGCGGCGTGCGGGACCAGGCCAACGCCGCGCAGAACGTCGAGGACATCGTCGCCGGCGAGAAGATCCAGGTCAGCGCCTACGGCAACGCCCCCGGCGGCTCCGTCGAGCCCGATGACACCGTGCTCGACGCGATCATCTCGCTCCAGCGGACCTACAGCTTCCGCATCACCGAGCTGGCCGGTGGCTCGCACAGCCGCAACTCGGCCCACTACACGGCCGACGCCTTCGACGTGGACCAGCTCGACGGCGCGGGCGTGACCTCGCGCAACCGCAGCGTCGCCGGCTTCATGCAGGCCTGCCGCGACCTGGGGGCAAGCCTGGTCCTGGGCCCCGGCAGCGCCGGCCACGACACCCACGTCCACGCCGAGTGGTGAGGCTGCTGCTGCTCCTGGCCTGCGCCCGTCCGGGGGCGGGCACGGGAGCCGGAGGAGGCGCGATGTCCGAGGCCGAGACCGCCTGGCGGCCCGCCGCCCCGGCGGACCTGATGGTCGGCCAGGCGCCGTCGGGCGCAGCCCTTGATGCGTGGATCGACCTGAACGGCGACGGCCGGGCCGAGCGCGTGCGGATCGAGGTCGACGACGCGGCCGGCCAGGCCCGCGTGGTCGTCGTCGGTGGTCCGATCCTGGGGGAGATGCCACCGGCGCCCCACGGCCCCGTCTCGACCGGCCTGTGGGCGCACCCGCCTGGCGCCGCGCCCCTCTCGGACCGCGCGCCCGATTCGCTGCGCGCCTTCTCCCAGGCCCACGCCCTGGTCGAGTGGTGCCTGCCGCCCCCGGGCCAGCCCTGGAGCGCCGGGTCGGCCTGCTATGGCGCCCGCTTCGTCGGTGTGGAGGGCGGGGTGGTGCGGTCCTGGGAGGTCTGGGACTGAGCTGCCGCCTGCCCGGTGGAGCGCGGCAGGTGGACCCAGAAGCAGGCCCCCGAGGTGCGGCGAGAGGGCTCCACGCCCAGGCGCCCGCCGTGCAGCTCGACCATCCGACGCGCGATGTACAGCCCCAGACCCGTGCTGCGCTCGCCGCCGGTCGGGCGCGCCTCCCCGCGGGTGTAGGGCTGGAAGAGGGCGCCGGCCCGGAGGGGGTCCACACCCGGCCCGCCGTCGTGCACCTCGATCCGCGCGCCATCGCCGTCGTCGTCGGGCCCGACCACCACCTGGAGGGAGGCCCCCGGCGGGCTGTACTTGATCGCGTTGTCGATCAGGTTCGCCACCGCGTGGAACAGGCGGCCGGCGTCCACCGGCAGGCGCACGGGGCGCGCGTGGAGCTGCAGGCGCTGGTCCTTGGCCCTCGCCGCGGGCAGGTGCTCGGCCGAGATGGCCTCGACCAGCAGCTCCAGGGCCTCGGTCTGCGGGGTCAGCGCCGCCTGGCCCTGCTCGTCGGCCATGTCGACGCCCAACGCGTCGATCACGCGGCTGATGCGCTGCTGGTTGGCCAGGATCTGGCGGCATGCCTCTCGCAGCCGGGGCTCGGTCACGTCCTCCCGCAGGCTCTCGGCCATCAGCATCGTGGCGGTCAGCGGCCCACGCAGATCGTGCGCCACCATCGCCACCAGCTCCGCGCGCGCGCGGGCCGCCGCCATCAGCTCTCCGACCCGTCGCCGGGCGGCGCGCCCCTGGGACAGGACCTCGTCCCGCTGGCTGGCCAGGGCCACCCGCGCCAGGCGCTGGGCCCGGTCGGCGCCCGCTTGCTGGTCGTCGGCCTGTGCCGCGCGCCGGTAGTGCTCCAGCGCCGCCTCCGCCTCGCCCAGCGCCTCGCAAGCGCGCGCCGCGCCGCGGTGGGCGCGTGCCCGCAGGCCCAGGCCCGTCGCCGCCAGCGCGGCCGCCTCCTCGAAGGCCCGGCGCGCCTCGGCCGGCGCCTCAGCCGCCTCCCCGACGGCCAGCAGCGCGCGGCACACCGTCCAGGCCTCGCCCGAGGCACGGGCCGCGTCCATCGCCGGCGTCAGGAGCGCGCGGGCGGCCGACGGGTCGCGGTCCGCCAGGTGCAGGGCCAGGCTGCCCAGCGCCTCGCTGCGCACCGCCGGCAGGCCCTGGCTGGCCGCCTCCTCGGCCGCCGCGCGCAGCAGGGCCTGGCCCTCGTCGGACCGTCCCGTCGCTGCCAGCACCGCGCCCCAGGTCGCCTGCGCGTAGCTGCGGAAGGCCGGGACCTCCAGCCCGCGGGCGATCTCCCACGCCCGCTCCGCCAGCGGCCGCGCCGTGTCCACGTCGTCCAGCTCCCGCCAGGTCTGGACCGTGTTCACCAGCGCCACCGCCTCGCCGTAGGGGTCCCCCAGGTCCCGGAACTGCCGCGCCGCGTGCCCCATCAGCTCCAGCGCCCGCGCGTGATCGCCGAGCTGCCGCATCACCAACGCCAGGTTGACCTTCACCCCGGCGTGCCCCGGCCCGTCCCCCGCCCGCAGGAACTCCGCGTCCGCCTGCTCCAGGTGCCGCACGGCCTCCACCAGGTGCCCCTCGGTCAGCTCCAGCGCCCCCAGCACCGCGTGGACGCGCCCGCGCGCGCCCGCCTCGGTCGCCCGCTCGGCCCGCGCCACCGCCGGCCCCAGCGCCGCGCGCGCCAGGTCCAGCCTGCCCAGGCGCAGGTAGCCATAGGCCAGGGCCGCGCCGCCGCGCGCCGCCACCGCGTCGTCGCCGTGCCCCACCAGGGTCGAGCCCAGCGCCACGGCTCCCGCCGGATCGGAGCTGCGCAGGGACCAGGCCTGCTCCGCGAGCAGGGCGGCCGGATCGGAGGCGGGGACCATCCCTAGGAGGATAGCGGCTTTTCGGGCCGGCGCATGCGACGCAGCGTCCCACTGGGGCCCTGTTCAGAACAGGACCTGCAGGATCGCCGACAGCACCACCTCTCCCGTCGAGGGCGAGGGCGGAGTCCCGGACTCGGGGTCGATCACCGGGCCGGCCGCGTAGTCGCCGTCCACCTCGTAGCCGTTGCCGGCCCACACGACGCTGCCGTAGCCCGAGGCGATGTTGTCGCGACCACCCGAGACCATCGAGGCGGCGCCCGAGGCCAGGTTGTTGTTTCCGCCGGCCACGGTGGCCATGCTCTCGGCGGCGTCGTTCTCGTAGCCGCCCAGCACCGTCGCCCCCGTCGACCAGGCCCGGTTCTCGTAGCCGCCCACCACCGCCGACCGGTCGCCCGTGGTGCGGTTGCTCGACCCGCCCAGGATGGCCGAGTACCCCCAGGTTGCCTGGTTCATCGAGCCGCCGACGACCGCCGCCCAACGCTCGTCGACCTCCCAGCCACCTTCGAGCACGCCGCCGGAGAGGATCATCTTGCCCTCGTCCAGGTACTCGCACTCGCTGGAGTAGCAGTCGTAGCCCGTGACGTTGCGGTGCCCGCCGACGATGCTGCCGGTGGTGTAGGTCCAGTTCTGGGTGCCTCCCAACACGGCGCTGTAGCGGGTGGGGGCGCCGTTGAGGTAGCCGCCGCCGACAAATGCCGTCAGGCCCGCCGCCTCGTTCTTGGAACCTCCGCCGATCACCGCGCCCTGGCCGGTGGCTTCGTTGGCTTCGCCGCCGACGACGACCGGCCAACGCAGGAAGTCCTCCTCGAAGCGCCCGGACCAGCAGCCGTCGGGCCCGCACTCCTGCCCCGCGGTGTTGCCGCTGCCGCCGAGCACGACGCCGCCGTCGTCGGCGCTGCCGTTGTTGCCGGCCACCACACCGGAGAGGTAGCCCGTCGCCGTGTTCAGGTAGCCGCCCGTCACGAAGGAGGCGTAGCCCGTGGCGGTGTTGACCACGCCGCCCAGCACGGCCGCCGCCTGTCCATCCGCCTCGTTCTCGCTGCCGCCGGCCACGCTGGCGCGCAGGCCCGAGGCGACGTTGTACTGGCCGCCGCTGACGACGGCCGCCTCTCCGGAGGCGGTGTTCTCCCGACCGCCCAGCACCACCGCCAGCTCTCCCGAGGCGACCCCCCCTTCGCCGCCGAGCACGCTGGCGTACGGGGCCGTCGCGCTGCTCCCGGTGCCGGCCACGATGGCGCCGTAGCTGGCGTAGCTGTGGCCGGGGCCCACCACCAGGTTGTGGCTGCCGCCGCGCTCCTCGTCTCGGATGCGCGCGTCCTCGTACTCGTTGTAGCCGATGATCACGTTGCCCAGGCCGTTGGGCTCGGCGTCCGTCGCGCCCTCACCCGACCGGACCACCAGGTTGGCCCCGTCGATGTAGATCGTGTCGTTGGCGGTGTTGACCGAGAGGTAGGCCGACAGCCCGCCAATGCCCCCGTCCAGCGCGTCGACCGCGGCGTTGGTCAGGGCCAGCTCGTCGCCCAGCCCGGCGACGCTGGCGGCGACCGCGAGCAGGTCGGTGCCCAGGGAGGCCAGGTCCGCCGCCAGCGAGGCGACCTCGGTTCCCAGCAGGTCGAGCTGGACCACCGTGTCCGCCAGGCCGGCCGCCAGCGCGTCCAGCTCGGCCTGGTGGCTGTCGAGCAGCAGCTCCGCCGCGGCCAGTCCGGTCTGCACGTCGGAGAGCCCGACGGAGAGCGAGGCGATGGTCGCGTTCACCGAGGCGACCGCCGAGGTCAGGCTGGCCAGCGCCGAGGTGAGGTCCAGGTTCGCGTCGGCCAGGTCGTCCACCATGGTGGCGGTCGCGTCCCAGTCGCCCGTCCAGCTCCCGCCGACCCACACCTCGTCGACCAGCGCCTCGCTGCCGGTGCCGCCCAGGGTCACGCCGCCCTCTCCCGAGATCAGGTTGCCCTCTCCGCCCGCGGCCAGCGCGTAGCTCGCGCCCGCGGTGTTCAGCGTGCCGCCCGCCGTCGTGGCGTAGCTGCCGGTGGCGTCGTTGTCGAAGCCGCCCAGGGTCGTGGCATAGGCGGCGCTGGCCGTGTTGGTCCGCCCGCCGATGGCCGTGGAGTAGCTGTTGCTGACCCGGTTGTTCACGCCGCCCACGACCGCCGTCGAGATGCCCTTGAGCTGGTGGTTGTGCCCCGCCACCAGCCCACCGGTCGCCGTGTAGAGGTGCTTGTCGCCCACCACGACGTTGTGCGAGCCGGTCCGCGTGTCGCTACTGTCGGCCGTGTTGTAGCCGACCACCAGGTTGCCCAGCCCGTTGGCGATAGTGGTGGCACCCGCGCCGTTGCGCACGTTCACGTTGCAGCCCGAGAAGGTCAGCTCGGTGCCGTCGATGGTGATTGCGCAGCCCGCGTCGTTGCTGTATAGCGTGTCGGCGGCCAGGGCGGGAGCGGAGAGGACCAGCGACAGAAGGGCCAGCAGAGAGGTGGGCATGCGGCGCGACATGGCAGGCTCCGGAGAGAGGGTGAACAGATCCGGGGGGCCTCGGATCGGGTGGAGACGTGCCCTCGTCACCCGCGGCCGGGGGTCCCGTCCCGCGCCCGCCACATCCTGCAACACGACACAACGGGGCTGAAGCGTGCCTGCGCAGCGGTCCCAGGTGCCCCTCGAGCTCGGCACCGTCGACCTGATCCGGGGGGTGCTGTATGGCCCCCAGGGCGAGGTCCGCCTGTCCGTGCACCAGGTCGAGCTGTTGCGATACCTCTCGGAGCGCCCTGGGGTGACCGTGTCCCGAGACGAGCTGCTGCGCGAGGTGTGGCGACACCCCGGCTCCGACCTGCGCACACGCGCGCCCGACTTCGCCATGCATCGCCTGCGAGCGCTGCTGGAGCGCGACCCGGCGGCGCCGCGCCACCTGCGCACCCACGCCGGCCAGGGCTATCGCTTCGAACCGCTGGCCGACGTGCCGGACCCGGACCCGCCGGTTTCCGCCCCGGGCCGCCCGGCGGACGAGCACAGCACCTTCTCCTTCCCGCCGACCGAAGGCGTGCGTGCCGCCATCGCCCCGCCCGGCACCCCCTACGATCCCGCCTTGCACGTGCCCCGCCCCGCGGCCGAGCGGGACGCGCGGGACCGCCTGGCCGGTCCGGGTGCGCCGCTGGTGCTCGCGGGCCCGCGGGGCATCGGGAAGTCCTGGTTGCTGGAGCGGCTGCTCGCGGACCTGGCCGACGAGGATCGGGTCGCGTGGGTGGACGCCGCCGCCATCCCCCACCGACACGAGCCCCGCGCCGTGATGCTCCACATGGGCCTGGCGCTCGCCGAGGCGGTCGACCTGGATCCGTCGCAGGTGGGCGCGCGCTTCGACGGTGGCGGGGACGGCTTCCGCGCCCTGGGCGCCCTGCTCCAGGGAGAGGTGCTGCCGCGGACCCCCGGGCGCCTGCTGTGGGTGATCGACCATGCCGACCGCCTTCGAGTGGCGGCGGAGGGTGCGGCCATCTTCGCCCTGCTCCGCAGCTTCGCGGCGCGCGCGCGGTCGCCCTGGGAGCGCCTGCGCCTCGCGCTGCTGGTCTCCACCGAGCCGGCCCTGCTGGTGGAGGACCCACACCTCTCGCCCTTCAACCTGGTGCCCCCCGTCGAGCTGGGCCCCCTGACCGAGGCGGACCTGGCACCGCTGGTGCAGCGGTGCGGTCTGCGCGGGGTCGAGGCGCTGGTCGAGGCCACCGGCGGGCACCCCTGGCTCGTCCGGCTGGCGCTGCACGCGGCGGTCTACCGCGGGCAGGAGCTGGCGCGGGTCCTCGCGGACGGCGACGTCTTCGCGGCCCACCTCCACGGGCGGCTGCAGGCGCTCCGAGCGCGCCCCGCGCTGCTGACCGCCTACCAGGACGCGCTGGCGGGGCGGCGGATCGACCCGCTGCTGGCGGCGCGGCTGGCCAGCGTTGGCCTGCTCGACCGGCAAGGTCGTGCCGGCGCCGGGATCTACCTGCGCTTCTTCGGCAGTGGACCCCTGGGCCCGGGCGTGTGAGCCCCCCGCGGCTCCAGGTCGGCGGTGCCCTGCGGGAGGGGGCGCTCTACGTGCGGCGCCCGGCGGACACCGACCTGCCCGCGCGCCTCCTCTCGGGAGCCTGGTGCGCGGTCCTGGCGCCGCGACAGATGGGCAAGTCCTCGCTGCGGGTCCGCGCGGGAGCCGCCCTGGCCGCCGCCGGGCGCCGCGTGCTGCACGTCGATCTCACGGCGGTCGGGACCGCCAGCCTGGGCGCCGCCGGCTGGCTCTCGGCCTTCGCGGGCGAGGTGGCCGACGAGGCCGGGCTCGATCCACCGCCCTCGGATCGTCCGGGCGCCTCGCCGGAACAGGCGCTGCTGCGCTTCTTCGAGCGGGCCCTCCTCCCCGGCGGGCCGACCGTGCTCTTCCTGGACGAGATCGACGCCCTGCGCAGCCTGGGGCCCGCCGGCGACGCGTTGATGGCCGTGCTCCGTGTCGCCGCCGATCGGCGCGCCCAGGACCCCGCCTGGGGCCAGCTCACCGTCTGCCTGCTGGGCGCCGCCCCGCTGGCTCGCCTGCAGCGACAAGGTCCGCCGCTGTCCGCGGCCCATCCGGTGCGCCTCGCCGACTTCGGACCGGCCGAGGCCGCGCAGCTCCGCGCGGCACTGCCGGCCGTGCCTGTCGAACGCGTCCTGCACTGGAGCGGCGGCCACCCCTACCAGACCGCGCGGATCTGCGAGCACCTGCTCCGGGAGGGCGGAGAGGTGGACGAGGTCGTGCAAGGGCTCTTCCTGCGCGAGGGGCGGGCCCGCGAGGTGGGCCTCGCAGCGGCCGAGCGCGAGCTGTTGGACGGCGATCCCGCCGAGGGCGCCCGGCTGCGCCTGCTGGGCGCGCTGCACCGGGGCCCCCAGCCCCTGGCCGGCCTCGCGCCCGGGACCGCCGGCGACCTGGTGCTGGCGGGCGTCGCCGCCGAGCGTGACGGCCACCTCGCCCTGCGCAGCCCCATCTTCGCGGGCACCTTCGACCTCGCCTGGGTGGCCGAGGCCCAGCGGCGGCGTCCGCTGGCCCTGCTGGTCGAGCGGTGGCGCGCGGGGGGGCGTCGAGGGATCGACCTGCTGCGCGGTCGGGCGCTGGACGAGGCGCGGGACTGGGCCGGCGAGCGCACCGACCTGTCTCCCGACGAGGTGCGCTTCCTGGCGGCCAGCGAGGCGGCGGCCCGCGCGCGCGGGTGGGCGCGCCTGGCCGTGGGGGCGCTCCTGCTCGCGCTGGTCCTGGCCGGCGCCGGCCTGTTCGTGTTGCAGGCACAGGTGCGCAAGGCGGAGGAGGCCGCGGCCCGGGCCGAGCGCCTGCGCCAGGCCGCCGCCGCCGTCGCCATGGCCCCCCAGGCCGGACGCGCGCCCGAGGCCCTGGCCGTCGCGCTCTCCACCCTCGCCGAGGGGCCCGTGGGCACGGCCGCCCTCGCCGAGGTCCTGCGGCACGCCGCGGGCCTGCGCTGGCAGGCCCACGAAGGGCCGGTCGTGCAGGTCGGCTGCGATGGCCAGCAGGCGCACAGCCGCGGCGCGGACGGCCAGGTCCTTCGCTGGCGCCTGGTTGACGGCGCTGCCCTGGGACCGGGCCAGCTCCCGCCCCCGCCCGCGCCGCCGGCGTTGGAGATCCTGCCGCGGCGGGTCGCCGAGCTGGGGGGAGCCGCCCTCGCGCCGCCGGTGGACCGGGGCCAGCTCCAGCTCCAGGCCAGGACCGCCGGGGTCTCGGCAGAGGAGGCCGACCTGATGGTGGCGGTCGACCCGCTCGCCGACCGCGTCCTCCACGCGCTCTACGAGGGTCCGCTGCGTGTCACCACGCGGCAGGGCGCGCTGCTCGCCACCCTGCCGGGCCACCCGGGTGGTCCGGCGACCTGGGCCGCCTTCCTCCCCGAGGGGCTGCTCACCACCGGCGCCGACGACTCCTGGCGCCTGTGGGACCCCGGATCGGGCAGGTTGTTGGCGGGCGCGGCACTGGCGCCGAGGCCTCCCACCGACCTGGAGGTCTGCGGGCGCCGCCTGCTCGCCGGCCACGCCGACGGCACGCTCACGACCTGGGAGATGGTGGCGGGCGCCGGCCGCCTCGCGCTGCCTGGCGCCGCCCTGCGCGCGGGCTGGAGCGCCGAGGGCGACGCCGTCGTCACCATCGACGAGCAGGGGGCCTTCGCCGCCTGGGCCCGCGCGGACGGCGCCCCCGTCGCGCTGCCCTTGGACCACGCCCTCCGCGTGCCCGGCCGCATGGCCGCCGACGGCGACCTCCGCTTCGAGGTGGACCGGGACCGCGTCCAGGTCGGCGGCGTGCCGCTTCAGGGGCCGGCCACGCCCTTGTGGTGCGGCCGCCGGGCCCCTGGCGGCGATCGGGTCGCCATCGCCTGGGGCGAGGGCACCACGACGGTCTGGGAGCGTGCCACCGGCCGGCGCCTGGTGGACCTGCCTGCCGGGCCGGGCCGCGGCGCCTGCCCCGCCTGGTCGCCGGACGGGCAGTCCCTGGTGCTGGCGGGTCGGGACCACGTGGCCTGGCGGGTCGACGCCGACGGCGGGCAGCGGGTGGAGCTGCGGGGGCACGAGGGGCTGGTCTACGCCTCGGCCTGGTCTCCCGACGGGCAGGTCATCGCCACCGCCTCCTTCGATCACACCGCCGCCACCTGGGATCCCCAGGGCCGCCTCCTGCTGCGCCTTCGTGGTCCCGAGAGCCTGCTGCGCGCCCTCACCTTCTCCCCGGACGGCCAGCGCCTGGCTGCCGGCGGCGACGACGGCCAGGTCTACCTCTGGTCCCTCTCCGACGGCGCCCTGCTCGCGCGCCTCTCGGGCGTGCTGGGGGTCGTGCGGTCGCTCTCCTTCTCGCCCGACGGCCAGGAGCTGGTCGCGGTCGGGGACGCGCGGATCCCGGTGGTCTTCCCGGCCAGCGCCGACGCGCTGGAGCGGCTCGCGCGGCTCCGGGCAGGCCTGCGTTGAGCCGCCGCGCTGCAGCCCGCTTCGTCCCCTCCCGCGCTACCCTGCCTGCCCATGCGCACCTTTCTCCTCGCCGCCCTGTCCGCCCTGCTCCTCGCCTCCCCCCCGGCCCTGGCCCAGGAGGCGCCCGTGCTCACCGTCGGCCAGCCCGTCGTGCTGGGCCCGCTGGACGCCGCCGTCGTGCAGGCCGGCGTGGCCCAGCGGCTCAAGGCCGTCGAGCGCTGCTACAGCCCCGCCCTGGCCACCAGCCCCGGCCTGTACGGCCACGTCCGCGTGCGCCTGGCCATCGGCGCCGACGGCCAGGTCGCCTCCGCCTCCCTGGTCGACCAGACCCTGGGCGACGAGACCGTCGCGACCTGCATCGCCGGCGTGCTCCAGGTCGTGCCCCTCGCCGCGGGCCCCGCCGGCAGCGAGGCCGTCGCCACCGTGCCCCTGCTGCTCACGCCGGCCCCCGTCATCGTGCCGCGCAGCAAGCTGGAGGAGCGCCTGCGCGCCTGCGCCCCCGCCGCCGTGGGCGACGCCAGCACCCGCACCGTCCTGGCCCGCATCGACGTCGACGGGGGCCGCGCCACCGCCGTCGAGGTCAAGCGCCTGGCCCTGGTGGACGAGACCGCCCTGGCCTGCGTGACCCAGGCCCTGCAGCTCGGCCCGCACCGCATGGGCACGGGGAGCCGGTGGTACCAGTGGGACCTGCCGGAGTAGGCGGGGGGGCGACCGCGGCGAGGGGGTCAGCTGGATCCTCGACCGGACTCGCCTTGGTATGCTCCCCCGCCAGCCATCGGGGTCCCTGTTGTCACTTCCAGAGCCGGGCCAGATCGTCCGCGTTCGTTCCCGCCAGTACCTCGTCGAAGAGGTCTCCCCTGGCGGCGCGCCCGAATTCGACTCCCGCGTCCGCCTCTCCTGCGTCGACGACGACGCGCAGGGCGACGAGCTGGAGGTCCTGTGGGAGCGTGAGGTCGACGCCGAGCTGCGGGTCGCCACCTGGCAGGCCGCGCTGCACAAGGGCTTCGACGACCCCAAGCTGTTCAGCGCCTGGCTGCACACCCTCCGCTGGAACTGCGTCACCAGCACGCGCCCCGACCTGTTCCAAGCCCCCTGGCGCGCCGGCATCGAGGTCAAGGCCTTCCAGCTCGAGCCGCTGCGCAAGGCGCTGCGCCTGCCCCGGGTGAACCTGTTCATCGCAGACGACGTGGGCCTGGGGAAGACTATCGAAGCCGGCCTCATCCTTCGTGAGCTGTTGATGCGCCAGAAGGTGCGGCGCGTCGTGATCTGCGTGCCCCCCTCCGTCTCGCTTCAGTGGCGCGACGAGATGGAGAGCCGCTTCGGGCTCGGCTTCGTCGTGCTGGACCGCGAGTACCTGGCCACCTGCCGCCGCGAGCGAGGCTTCGGCGTGAACCCGTGGACCACCCACACCCGGTTCATCCTCTCGCACGCCCTGCTCCGTGACGAGGCCTACGCGGGCACCCTGCGCGAGTGGCTCGGCAAGGTCATCCCCGCGCCAGGCACGCTGCTCATCCTGGACGAGGCGCACAACGCCGCACCGGCCAGCGGCGCCCGCTACGCCGTGGACTCCCGCTTCACCGAGGCCGTCCGCGACATCGCCAAGCGCTTCGAGCACCGGCTGTTCCTGTCGGCCACCCCCCACAACGGGCACAGCAACAGCTTCGCCGCCCTGCTCGAGATCCTCGACCCGCAGCGATTCTGCCGCGGGGTCAAGACCGGCCCCGCGCTCACCGAGCCGGTGATGGTGCGCCGCCTCAAGGACGACCTGCGCGAGGTCGAGGGGGGCTTCCCCCGACGCGACGTGGTTCGGGTGGTGCTGGACCGCCTGCCCGCCGATGCGGCCGAGCTGGTCCTGTCCCGCCTGCTCGCCGAGTACCGAACCGCCCGCGAGCAGCGCCTGGCCGGCCTGCCCCGTGGCCAGGTCAATGCCGCCATGCTGGTGCTCATCTCGCTCCAGAAGCGCCTGCTGTCCTCGGTCGACGCCTTCGCCCGCACCCTGCGCGCCCACCGGAACCGCTCCGCCCTGGCGCCCACCCCCGCTCCCGCCCCGGTCGCCGCGCAGGCCTCCTTGATCCTGTCGGGAGTCACCAGCGACGACGACCGCGCCGAGCTGTCCGAGGACGAGGTGGACGCCGAGGAGGAGGCCGAGGTCGAGCGCGCCACCGCGGCCACAGGGCTCGACCTGCCCGCCCGCGAGCGGGAGCTGCTGGCCCGCATGTCCGCGATCGCCGAGGAGGCCCGCCACCAGGCCGACGCCAAGGTCCGCTGGCTGCACGACTGGGTCCGGCGCGAGATGTTCGACGGTGGCGCCTGGAACGGACGGCGTGTGGTCGTCTTCACCGAGTACGCCGACACCCGGCGCTACCTGGTCACGCAGCTCGAAACCCTGCTCGGTGAGGCAGCTCGCGGGCGCATCCTGACCTTCCACGGGGGCATGAACGAGGCCGCGCGAGAGGACGTGAAGCGCGCCTTCAACACCAGCCCCGCCGAACACCCCGTCCGCATCCTGGTCGCCACCGACGCCGCCCGCGAGGGTGTGAACCTCCAGAACCACTGCGCCGACCTGGTGCACTTCGACGTGCCCTGGAACCCCAGCCGGATGGAGCAGCGCAACGGCCGCATCGACCGCAAGCTCCAGCGGGCCGAGGTGGTGCGTTGCCACTACTTCGTCATGCCGCAGCGGGCCGAGGACCGCGTGCTGGACGTGCTCGCCGACAAGACCCGGACCATCCGCGAGGAGCTGGGCGTCTACCCGCCGCTGCTGGACGGCCTGGTGGAGAAGGCCCTGGCCCAGGGCATTCGCCACTCCGACACGGAGCGTCTCGCGGACGATATCCGGGGCCTGCGCCCCCCCCGGACCGCCGTCGACGAAGAGCTGGAGTCTGTTCGCGTGCGACGCAACGGCCTGCACGCGCAGCTCCAGGAGCTTCGGGGCCTGCTCGACCTGTCCAAGGAGTGGCTCGGGCTCGACGACGACGCCTTCCGGGACGCGGTCTCGGCCTCGCTTCGGGTGCTGCAGGTCCCCGCGTTGCGCCCGATGGACACCTCTCGGGTGGCCGACGACCCGGCGCGCACCCCCTGGGAGTTCCCGGCGCTCGACCGCACCGCGGCCGGCCACGGCTGGGCCGACACGCTCGACGCCCTGCGCGTGCCTCGCCGCCGCGACCAGCGCCTGGCCGACTGGCGCCGTGACGCGCCGCTGCGCCCCATCGTGTTCCGCGACCCGGGCAGCCTGGACGGCAAGGTCGTCCACCTGCACCTGGAGCACCGCGTCGTGCAGCGCCTGCTCGGGCGCTTCATGTCCCAGGGCTTCGTCCACGACGACCTGTCGCGCGCCGCCGTCGTGCTGTCCGACGAACCCTCACCCTACGTGCTCGTGCTGGGGCGCCTGTCGCTCTACGGCGACCACGCCGCGCGCCTGCACGACGAGCTGCTGATCGCCGCCGCAGAGTGGGTCGAGCCCGAGCTGCGCGCGCGCAAGCTCCGACCGATGGGCGAGGAGGACCGCCGACAGACCCTGGCCCTGCTGGAGCGCTCGCTCCTGCACGCCCGCCCCGTCCCCCCGGGGGTGAGCGCCCGCCTGGCCGAGATCGCCCCCCGCGACGTCGCCGAGCTGGAGGGCCACCTCCGCCGCCGTGCGGAGACCCGCGCCAACGCCGCCGTCCGCGAGCTGGGCAAGCGCGCCGAGGCCGAGGCCAGGGACATGGTCGGCATCCTGCGCGAGCAGCGCAAGCACATCGAGGCCACCCTGGCCGACTGGCGCAGCAAGGAGCAGGAGCGGCAGACCTTCTTCGACTTCCCCGAGGCGGAGCGCCGCCAGGTCGCCGCCGACAAGCGCTACCAGGAGCAGCGCCTCAGGGACATCGACGCCGAGCTGTCCACCGAGCCCGAGCGCATCCGGCGGACCTACACGGTCAAGGCGCGGCGCGTCGAGCCGGTGGGCATCGTGTACCTCTGGCCCCGGACGGGGTAGGGACACCCATGCTGAAGACCGTCCACTTCCAGTCCATCAAGGCCCTCCAGGACGTCCGCCTGGACCTGGCCCCCCTGACCTTCCTGGTGGGGCCCAACGGCTGCGGGAAGAGCACCCTGCTGGACCAGATCGAGGTCCTCTGCGGGTGTAGCCACCACGATCCCGGGTCTCGGCATGCGCTCGGCCGCGCCGGTGAGGTCCTCAGCGCGGTCGACCCACCATCGCTTCGGACCGAAGGCGACAGCGACGGATCGATGAGCTGGCAGGGGCAGGACAGCTCGGGCGCCACCTTCTCCATCGAGTGCCCTGCGGGACCCGCGAAGGGCTGGTATGACAGGGTGAAGCTCGTCGCGAGTGCGGACGGGCGCGCGCTGGCCATGGATGTCAATGAGCTACGGCAGGAGAAGCGAGCGGAGTTCGATGATCTCCTGTCTTCCCACTTGTCGTGGTGGTCCCAGCGGCTGCGACTGATCCCCCAGTACATCGCCGCTCCGGTGGACGTTCGGGAGGAGAGGCTCGATCCCAGCGGCTACGGCCTGGCCTCCATCCTGACCGCATTCGCTTTGAACGACCAGCAGGCCTACGCCGCCCTCCAGGCCGACATGGCAGCCATCGTGCCCGAGTTCCAGCGCATTCACATCTCGAAGGTCGAGATCGAGGGCAAGGACAAGGTGAAGCACGGCGGCGTCTCGCTTGGCATGGTCTTTCGGGGTGCCGGACGTCGCCCCGCGAGCCAGATCAGCGATGGCACCCTCGTCGCCCTGGCGCTGCTCACCGCCACCCACAACCGGGAGATGCCGCCCCTGGTGCTCATGGACGACATCGACCATGGCCTGCACCTCGGCGCGCAGATGACCCTCATCCGAGCGATCCGCAAGGTCATGGAGGTCCGCCCCGATCTGCAGGTGGTGTGCACCACCCACTCGCCCTACCTGTTGGATGCGGCGAAGCCGGATGAGGTACGGGTCATGGCGCTCGACGCCAACGGCCACACCGTGGTCCGCCCACTCACCGCCTACCCCGACTTCGAGCGCCACCATCGCGGGCTCCAGACCGGCGAGTTCTGGGCGACCTTTGGGGAAGGCTGGGTCGCAGACACGGGGGGCGTAGCGTGAGTGAAGGGGGGGTGCCGGTCTACGTCGTGGGGGAGGACCAGGTCCACAGGGCGCTCGGGATGGCCCTGGTGGACGCGGTGATCTCGAAGCTCGCGCACGACCGCGACGCCGACTGGGTCGATCCGGACACCGTCCGGCGCTGGTCGGCCCTGGCCGAGCCGCCGGGCATCGCCGAGAACCGCCGCTGGGGCAACATCAACGGTCCGTCCACGATCCGCCTGCACGGGCGCCTCGACGGCGCTCCGTACCTCCCGGGCGCTCGCCAGCTCCGAAGCGCCGTCGTCGAGCACGCGCGGGCCGAGCGCTCGCCGGGCCTGCTGGTGCTCCTGCGCGACACGGACGGGGATCCCGAGATCGCCCGCGGCGCACAGCAGGTGCGCGACTGGATCGACAGTCGCCACGATCTCCCCCCAACGGCCAGCGGCTGCCCCCACCGCGACGCCGAGGCCTGGTTCTTCGCCGCAAGTGGCCTGACCGGTGAGGAAGCGCAGCGACTCGACCAGGCCTGCAAGGTGCTGAGCTTCGACCCGACCCGCCAGCCCGAGCGGCTCACCTCCAGCCCCAACGACGCCCGGACCGATGCCAAGCGCGTCGTCCGGTTCGTCCTCCTGGCCGAGGGAAGCAAGCTGGCGAAGGGGACCCCGGCCAGCCGGCCCCCGTCGCCCGACCAGGCGGACGCCCTGGCCGAGCGGGTGGCATCCGACCTCGACCAACTGGCGTCATACGACGACTGTGGCCTTGCACCCTTCGTCGACGGCCTGGAGAAGGCCCTTGTCGTCGCCCTCGACAGCCACCTCCCGCGGGCACCATGAGCGACCCCTCCACCCGCGCCCACCTCGCCTGGCTCGGCTACGTCCAGCCGGTGGGCCTGGTCGTGTCTCCCCCGGCGCTGGTGTCCGCCCAGTGCGCCCCTCCGCTCGACCTGGTCGCTCGACAGGCCAGGCTGCTGGAGCTGTGCCCGGACGGCCGGCTGGGCGACCTCGCCGCCTTCGCCCAGGGGCTGCTGGACTGGCAGCCAGGGGATCTGGTCCAGGCCGGGGACCTGGCCGACCTGGAGGTCCCCCTCCCCGAGTACAACGACGCCCTGCGGCCAGGCTGGGCGGTGCCGAAGCCCGATGGCGAGCCCGGTTGGCAGATGCTGATCGTCCGCGTGCCCGGCGACACCGACCTGGACGTCGCCCCCGAGGACGCCACACCCGACCGGGCGGGCGCCGGCTGGCGGGCCAGCCCCCAGGCCCGCATCGAGCGCCTGCTCCGCGAGCGCGAGGTGCCGGTCGGCCTGCTGTGCAACGACCACGTGCTGCGCCTGGTCTACGCCCCCAAGGGCGAGACCTCCGGCCACTTGAGCTTCGAGCTGGCCGCGATGCGGGCGGTGGCCGGCCGGCCCATCCTGGGCGCACTGTGCATGCTGCTCGGCGCCGAGCGACTGTTCGTGGTGCCCCCGAACAAGCGCCTGCCCCGCGTGCTGGAGGAGAGCCGCAAGTACCAGAACGAGGTCTCCACCCGGCTGGCTGAGCAGGTGCTGGCCGCCCTGGACGAGCTGGTCCGCGGCTTCGAGCTGGCGGACGCGGACCGCAAGGGCGACCTGCTGCGCCACGCGCTGACCGTCGACCCCCAGCACGTCTACGGTGGCCTGATCACCGTGCTCCTGCGGCTGGTCTTCCTGCTCTATGCCGAGGAGCGGGACCTGATGCCCGCCGACCCGGTGTACGTGCAGCACTACTCGGTGGGCGGCCTGTACGAGCGGCTGCGTGCCGACGCCGGGCGGTACCCGGACACGATGGACCAGCGCTTCGGAGCCTGGGCCCGGCTGGTGTCGCTCTTCCGCCTGGTCCACGACGGCGGTGGCGACCAGGCCCTGCGCCTGCCCGCGCGCAGGGGCTCGCTCTTCGACCCCGAGGTCTACCCCTTCCTGGAGGGGCGCCCCTACCGCCAGATCACCAGCGAGCAGGCGCCCATCCAGGTGCCGCGGGTGCCCGACGGCGTGGTGTGGAAGGTGCTCGACGCGCTCTTGATGCTCAAGAACGGGGACCACGCCGAGCGCGTGGCCTTCCGCTCATTGGACGTCGAGCAGATCGGCTCGGTCTACGAGGCGATGATGGGCTTCGAGCTGAAGCGGGCCAGCGCCCCCAGCCTGGCCCTGCGCCCCAAGCGGATCGTCGTGAGCCTGCTGCACCTGCTGCACACCAAGCCCGCCGACCGGGCCAGGGTGCTCAAGGCCGAGGCGGACTGCGGGCTGACGGGCACCGCCGCGACGGCGCTCAAGGACGCGCGCACCGCCGAGGAGCTGGCCGCCGCGCTGTCCCGCAAGGCCGTGGACGGGCGCATCATCGCCGCCGGCGGGCTGTACCTCCAGCCCGGGGAGGAGCGGCGCCGGTCGGGCTCGCACTACACCCCCCGCAGCCTGACCGAGCCCATCGTGCGCACGACGCTCCGCCCGGTGCTGGAGGCGCTCGGCCCCCGGCCCCGCCCCGAGCAGATCCTGGGGCTCAAGGTCTGCGACCCGGCCATGGGCAGCGGCGCCTTCCTGGTCGAGGCCTGCCGCCAGCTCGGCGCCGCACTGGTCCAGGCCTGGTCGCAGCACCAGGCCACGCCCCCGATCCCCACGGACGAGCAGCCGGTGCTGCACGCCCAGCGGCTGGTGGCCCAGCGCTGCCTGTACGGCGTGGACAAGAACCCCTTCGCCGTCAGCCTGGCCAAGCTCTCCCTGTGGCTGGTCACCCTGGCCCGGGACCACGCCTTCACCTTCGTCGATCACGCGCTCAAGCACGGCGACTCGCTGGTGGGGCTGAGCCGCCGGCAGATCGGGCGCTTCGACTGGGGCGAAGACGACGCCGCGCTGCCGCCGCTGCTGGCCTGGATTCAGCGGCAGACGGCCTCGGCGAAGGCCCACCGCGCGGCCGTGCAGGGGGCCGGCGAGGGCGAGGAGGCGCGGCAGCGCGCGGAGTGGAAGGAGGCCGAGGACGCGGTCGAACCGGCCCGGGTGGCCGGAGACCTGTGCGTGGCCGCCTTCTTCGCCGCGGACAAGGACAAGGCGCGGGAGGAGCAGCGGCGGGAGCACCAGGCGCTGCTCGGGCGTTGGCGCGAGGGGGACCCGCAGGCAAGGGTCGGGGTCGTGCAGGTCCGGGATGGGCTGCGACGGAGCGGGGTGGTGCCCTTTCACTGGGAGGTGGAGTTTCCGGAGGTGTTCGATGGGGGCGGGTTCCATGCGGTGGTGGGGAATCCGCCGTTCTTGGGGGGAAAGAGGATCAGCACCGCTCATGGTGAGCAATTTCGCGACTGGCTTGTAACGGTACACCCTGACTCCAGCAGCAACTCGGATCTCGTTGCCCACTTCTATCGCCGGGCGTTTGGGCTTCTGCGCACTGGCGGCGCCTTCGGACTGATCGCAACCAATACCATTGCCCAGGGTGACACTCGCGCAACCGGGCTGCGATGGATCCGCCAACAGGGTGGGAGTATCTATCACGCGACGCGGCGACTGAGTTGGCCCGGGTTGGCCGCCGTTGTGGTCAGCGTGGTGCATGTCGCGAAGGGCAGCACGGTCAAGCCGGCCCGGCTTGACGACAAGAAGGTCGATCATGTCACCGCCTTCCTGTTCCCGAGCGGTCCAGACGACGACCCGGCGGCACTGGCAGCGAACGAAGGGCAGAGCTTCATCGGATTCCAGTTGACGGGTACCGGATTCACGTTCGACGACGAGAACGAGGAGGCGTCGTCCTTGGATGAAATGCGCCGGCTGGTTGCGGCAAACTCGCGCAACTCCGAACGCATCTTCCCGTACATTGGTGGGCAGGAAGTCAACGAGAGCCCGACCCACGCTCATCGGCGATACGTGATCAACTTCGGCGAGCTGACGGAGGAGGAGGCGAGAAGGTGGCCGGAGCTGATGGCGATCATTGAGGACAAGGTGAGGCCATTCCGTCAGCAGGTGAACCGTGCCCGTCACCGTCAATTTTGGTGGCAGTTTGGTGAGACGCGGTCTGGCCTTGTGAAGGCTGTCAAGGGGTTGAGGCGCGTGCTGGTCGCTTGTATCGTGTCAAACAAGCCGAGCTTTGCCTTTCTTCCGGCAAACATGGTCTTTTCCCACAAGCTCGTCGTCTTCCCCCTCGACTCCTTCGCCGCGTTCGCCCTGCTCCAATCGCGCATTCACGACCTTTGGGCGCGCATGTTCTCGTCGACCATGAAGGACGACCTAAACTACGCCCCCGCGGACTGCTTCGAGACCTTCCCCTTCCCCCCCGACTGGACCACTTCGCCCGCCCTCGAAGCCGCCGGCCAGGCCTACTACGACTTCCGCGCCGCCCTGATGGTCCGCAACAACCAGGGCCTCACCGCCACCTACAACCGCTTCCACGACCCCGACGAGACCGACCCCGACATCCTCGAACTCCGCCGCCTGCACGCCGCCATGGACCGCGCCGTGCTCGACGCCTACGGCTGGACCGACATCCCCACCGACTGCGAGTTCCGCCTCGACTACGAAGACCCCGAGGACGAGGACGACGACCCGGCCAGCAGCCCCCGCCGGAAGAAGAAGCCCTGGCGCTTCCGCTGGCCCGAGGCCGTCCACGACGAGGTCCTTGCCCGCCTGCTCGCCCTGAACCAGGAGCGCGCCGAGGCCGAGCGCAAGCTGGCCGCGCCCGAGAAGAAGGCCCGGCCCACTGCCGCGGCCCCCCGGCGCGGCCGAGCCAAGAAGGGCGCCGCGCCCCCCGCCCCCGACCTGTTCACCTCTAGAAAGCCAGGAACTGGTGACTGACCATGGCCAACACGCAAATACTCGCCCTCACGGTTGAACGGTTCAAGAGCTACGAGAAAGCAACGCGCATCGACCTGAAACCGCTGACGGTGGTGCTGGGCCGGAACAGCGGCGGCAAGAGTACACCGGACCCCCGCAGCGAAGTACCGATCAAGCTGGAGGGCTTGGTCGAGGCATTCAACTTGCGCGAGTTGACCTGGGGATGGCCGCCCGCCAACGGTCGGGTGCCTGGGCCGATCGTGGAGATTGAGTGGACCTCTGATGTCGACATTGCTCAGGCGCGCCATGTGGGCCGAAACCCCGACCCGGAGAATTTGGCGAAACACGCACACGTTGAGTGGTTTCGCGACCTTCCCCCGCGCGCGAACCTTCGAAGTGCCTTGCGGATCGAGACCGCAGAGCATCAAGGAGTCACGCGAATCGAACGGCTGACGGTTACGGCAAAGTGCGTGAATGGTGAGCCGTCGTTCGTGTTGACCCAAGAAGGCGGTAGTTGGAAGCTCAGCTACAGGGGTGACCTCGCGGGGAGACTCGCGGTGGAAGTTGACCACTTCATCCCATACCTCCGGATCGACAGGTCTGACGTTGGCCCGCGTAGCCGGGAGCGCGCGTGGTTCAACGCCTGGCTCATCTTGTTCGCGCAGCCGCTCGAATCGCTCAAGCGCGCGCTCACCGACCTGCAATACCTTGGGTCAACGCGGGTGCCGCCGCCTTCGCTGTTCCGTCCGGTGACGGTGGCCCCGCAGGAGATCGGAGTCAGCGGCGAGTTCGCCGCGCAGCTCCTGCACCGGCGCGAACGGGACGTGGTCCACTACCTCCCCGCCCTCGTGGTCACCGAGGCCTCGGCCTCGATTCCCGAGAACGTCCTCGCACTGCCTCTCGTCGACGCGGTCAACTCCGTGCTGGCAGACCTCTCCATCGGGAGCCCGGTGAAGGTAGAGGTTGTTCAGGAGATCGGGTTCCGCCTTCTGTTCGGGAATGCGAGCCTCACCCATGTAGGACGCGGGCTGACCTACCTCCTTCCGCTCGTGGAGTTGGGGTTGTTTGCAGACCCGCTCCGATTCTCAGGTAGTGCGGCGGAGACGCCCCTTGCCGACTACCTTGCGGCCTGTGAGAGTCACTCACACATCGCTTTGGAAGAGCCCGAGGCCCACCTGCACCCCAAGGTCCAGAGCCGGTTGGCGCACTGGCTCGTCAGCCTTGCCCTATCGAGGCGACGCCTCATCGTCGAGACGCACAGCGATCACCTCGTCCGGCGCTTGAGGGGCCTGGCTGCCAGAGCCGGGGTCGGCAGCCCGCTGGAGAAGTGGCTGCTGGAGAACGTCGCCGTGATTGAAGTCGAGCAGGATGCGCAGGGACGATCGACCGTACGAACGGGCGGACTCACTGCGGAGGGGGGGATCACGGAGTCCTGGCCTGCCGACTTCATGGATGAGGCAAGCGCCGAGGATTCCGCGATCTTCTACGCGGGGCTTGCGAAGGCCCCTGTTGAGTCCCAGGCGCCAGTCGCGTCACCATTCATTCATGACGAGGGTGACGAGGATGAGGTGGAGCCGTGATAGCGCTACTGGACCCGGCACTGTTCCTGCGCCCTGGACGCCCTGGGATTCCCCTGGCCGCCCAAGATGAGGCGGCACTTCTGACGGAGTTGAGGGGAGTGCTCGCGGCCATGAGGATTGCGGGAGCGGACCTCGCGGCAGTGGACGGGTATTGGAGCCCGCTTTGGACTGAGATCATCGGCCCGCTTCAACGAAGGATGAAGACGGTGGATGGGCCAAAGCTGTTGCAGGAGCTGCGAAAGGCGGGCAGGACATACGAGGGGCTGGGACCCGTGGCCCCAGGTACGAGAATATGGGGGTTTCGGGCCATGTTCGGTCATGGCTCTGGTGTTCCGGCGGAGTGGGAGGAACGGCTCGCAGTAGCCGCTGCCCGGCTGGTCGCCATCGGGCGCCCGTTGCTGGTCCTGACCCGGCTCGTCGAAGGTCGCAACTTGCACACCCACATGGGCAAGGCGCACTCCTCCATCGCTGAGGTCACCCGATGGCGGCTCTCAGTTCGCCCGCCTCGTTCGGCCGCCAGTACACACATCCCCTGCGTGCGCGCACCCTCGCAGATTCAGCGTCCCTGGACGGTGCGGTTCGATCCCCGCCTCCCCACCGACCGCGACCTTGTTCGATACCCCTTCTGCCTCCCACAACGGTGGGACCGCCGCGACATCGTCGCAGTTCGCACCTTCTCCTCTGCACCGGCCTGGGTGGACGCGGCTGGGCGAGAATGGGAGCGCCCGAACATCCCCGAGGGGCGAGGACACCACTGGGACGTCTTCCTCGATTCTCCTCATGACGTCGGCCGAGTCGGGGTTGACCAGCTCAACATCGTGGAGTTCGGAGCGCCACCGCGCGAGGGCACACCGGGAACGATTCACCACGTTCCAGCGGCGAAGGCCGGCCGGGTGACGGACGTAGGTTGGGGCTGTCCATGAGCGCAACTCATCTCGTGGCGAGCTACTGCCACTGCCTCCAGTGGGCCGCTATCAGCCGAGGAGATCTGTCATGGAAGTCCTGAGCAGCACCGACATCTCCCGCGAGGTCCTCTCCCTCATCGAGGGCTCGCGCCAGTTCCTCCTGTTGATCTCCGCCTACTTCGACCCATGGGACCGGCTGTCCACCGAGATCAAGCGCGCTGCCACCCGGCCGGGGCTCAAGGTCCTATTGCTGCTCCGCGGCGGCGACGACCAGAAGAAGCACGCCGAAAAGGCCACCGATCTGGAGCGCGTGGGGGTCAAGGTCCAGTACCTGACCCGCCTGCACGCCAAGGTCTACATCAGCGAGTCCCAGGCCATCGTGACCTCGATGAACCTGGTCAAGGCCTCAGCGCTGGACTCCTGGGAGATCGCGATTCGCATCGACCGCGACAAGGACGGCGAGGCCTACGCCGAGGTGGTCAAGCATGCCAAGGAGCTGCTGACGCGCTCGCGGGACGAGACGACCATCGCGGGGCGGGCGAAGGCCGACGCCCAGGTGGACTCGCTGGCTTCGTTGTTCACCCCGGGCAACCTGGGCGCGGTCGCCAAGGTCGTCGAGGCCCTGGTCGGCGCGACCTCGTCGGGCTCCGGCCCCATGAAGAAGAGCAAGGCGGCGACGCGCAAGACCTCAGGCGCCCGGAAGAGCGCGGCGCCCACTGGTACCTGCATCCGCTGCGGAGATGACATCGCGTTGAACCCCGACAAGCCCCTATGCGGCTCCTGCTACAAGGAGTGGGCCACCTACGGCAACGCCGACTACAAGGAGAGCTACTGCCACGCCTGCGGGGACGAGCACGTCACGACGATGGCCAAGCCCTTGTGCAGGGCCTGCTGGCGGGCCGCATGACGCCGGAGCAGGTGCGCAGCACCCTCGTCGACGCCCTCCGCCTGGACCTGGTCGGGCCCTCTCCCGACGACGTCCTCCACGCCGCCGAGACCCTGCCCACGTCGCCCTCGACCTGGTACCTCACGGGCTTCCTGGTGCCCTTCGAGGCCGCCGAGCCCGACGACACCGCCACCGAGCAGGTCGACCAGCTCCGCGCGCGACCGGGCGCCGACGACGACCCGGCGCCCGACCGCAGCTCAGCCCGCAAGGCGCCCTTCCCGTCCTCCATCGGCCTGTCGGTGCTGCTGCCCGCCGATGCCCGGGCGCTCGACCTGGAGTTCTCCTGGGGCGACTACGCGCCCCTGCCGAAGGAAGACCCCGAGACGCCCGGTCCGGTCCGGTGGGTGCGCACGCCCCGGTCCGCCCGGCTCTCGGTGCGCCTGGACGAGCGGGCGCCGGTGGCCATCCCGGGCAGCGGTGGCCTGCGGGTCCAGGTCGCCTGCCGGCCGGCGCGGACCGGCAACGGCGGCGCGCCGGTCCAGGCCGCCTCGGTCTTCCTGGTGAACCACCGGCCCGCCGCGCCCGACGTGGGGCGGGACGCGGCCTTCGCCTTCCAGGCGACGCTGCGCCTGGTTTCGGATCACCCCTTCGTGGCCCGCCCGGACCTGCGAGGGCACGGGGGCTCCGACCGCGACGAGCGGGTCGCCGAGCTCCAGTTCCGCGACTGTTTCGAGTACGCCGTCGGCCACGGCGTGGCGACGGTGGCCGAGGCCGATCCGGACGGCGCCTGCCGCGCGGTCCGCACGGAGTGGGTGCCCCAGGCCGACGTGGAGCGGGTCGAGCCCAGCAAGGTCGACGGTGTCGAGCTGGGCATGGAGGCCCTGGCCGGGCTGCCGGACGGCCAGGCGGCGCGCCGGGCGCTGGGCATGCTGCCGCAGCGGTACGCCGACTGGATCGAGCGCCAGCGGGCCACCCCCCTCGACACCGAGCCCCGGCGGGCGCTGTCCGCCGAGCTGATGGACGCGGCCGACTTCGCCCGCAGCCGCATCGAGGCGGGCATCGCGCTGCTGGACGACGACCGCGTGCGAGGTGCGTTCACCCTCGCCAACCGGGTCATGGCCGCGGCCGCCCGGCAGCGGGACGCGATCCGGACCGGCATGGCCCCGGCCGCGGTGGATCCACCGACCTGGCGGCCCTTCCAGCTCGCCTTCCTGCTGCTGAACCTCCGCGGCATCGTTCAGCCCGGCCACGCCGAGCGGCGCACCGTCGACCTGCTGTTCTTCCCCACCGGCGGTGGCAAGACCGAGGCCTACCTGGGACTGGCGGCCTTCTCGCTGGTCTGGCGGCGCCTGGGGAACCCGGGCATCGCCAGCGCCGGGGTCACGGTCCTGATGCGCTACACGCTGCGCCTGTTGACCTTCGACCAGCTCGGGCGCGCCGCGGCGCTGGTCTGCGCCTTGGAGCTGGAGCGGCAGCGCGACCCGGCGACGCTGGGCACGTGGCCCTTCGAGATCGGGCTGTGGGTGGGCATGGCGGCCACGCCCAACCGCATGGGCACGCGGGACAACCCCGACCCGAACACCGCGCGGGTCAAGGTGGACCGCTTCGCGCGGGGCAAGGGGCCCAGCCCCATCCCGCTCGAGACCTGCCCGTGGTGCGGCACGCAGTTCAAGCCGCTGTCCTTCCAGCTCGTGCCCGACGCCAACTACCCCTCCGACCTGCGGCTCGTCTGCGTCAACCGGGGCTGTCCCTTCGGCGGCAGGAACCCGCTGCCCATCCTCACGGTGGACGAGCCCATCTACCGCCGCCTGCCGGGCTTCCTCGTCGCCACGGTGGACAAGTTCGCCCAGCTCCCCTGGGTGGCCGAGTCGGGCAAGCTGCTCGGCCGGGCCGAGCGATATGACAGCGCCGGCTTCTACGGGGCGGCAGAGCCGGGGGCTGGCATTCCGCTCCCGGGGGGTGCCCTGCTCCCGCCGGACCTGGTCATCCAGGACGAGCTGCACCTGATCTCCGGCCCGCTCGGCACGATGGTGGGGCTGGTTGAGACCGCCATCGACGCGCTGTCGGCGCGGGTGGTGGACGGCCACCCGGTCCGGCCCAAGGTGGTCGCCTCGACGGCGACGGTGCGACGGGCGGAGCGCCAGATCCAGGCGCTCTTCGGGCGCGGCTCGGTGGAGGTCTTCCCGCCGCCCGGGCCGGACCGGCGGGACAGCTTCTTCGCCGAGACGGTACGCACCAGCGCGGTGCCGGGCCGGCGCTACGTCGGCGTGGCCGCCCAGGGGCGCAGCCTCAAGGTCGTGTTCCTGCGCACGCTCCTGGCGATCTTGTCCGCGGCGCAGACGGCGTGGGAGGACGCGGGCGGCAAGCGGGCGAAACCGAACCCCGCCGACCCGTACATGAGCCTGGTGGCCTACTTCAACAGCCTGAGAGAGCTGGGTGGCAGCCGGCGCATCGTCGAAGACGAGGTCGCCTCTCGCCTGGCCGGCTACGGCTCGCGCCGGCGGGAGGGAGAGCCCACCGGACCCTTCCGCGACCGTCGCATCGCCCAGCCGGTGGAGCTGACCTCGCGGGAGAGCACGAGCAAGGTGGCAGACACCAAGCGCCGCCTGGAGCTGTCCTTCCACGATGACGACCGCGTCGATGTCGCCCTGGCCACCAACATGATCTCGGTGGGCCTGGACATCACGCGGTTGGGCCTGATGGTCGTCGTCGGCCAGCCCAAGATGTCGTCCGAGTACATCCAGGCCACCAGCCGCGTGGGGCGCGATCCGACCCGGCCGGGCCTGGTGGTCACCCTGATGAACCTCCACCGGCCACGCGACCGCTCCCACTACGAGAGCTTCGCCGCCTACCACCAGTCCTTCTACCGCTCGGTCGAGGCCACCAGCGTCACGCCCTTCTCGCCCCGGGCCATCGACCGGGGGATCGCCGGGGTGACCGTCACCCTGGCCCGGCACGGCCTGCGCTCGCTGACCGCGCCGGTCGACGCGGTGCGGATGCGGACAGAGCGCGGCCGCGTGGACTTCGTGGCCGACGAGGTCGCCGAACGGGCGGCGAACCACCAGAGCGACCTCGACCCCGCGGTGCGCGACGAGCTTCGGCAGCGCAGCCGGGGGCGCGTGGCCGACCTGCTCGACGACTGGGTCAAGATCGCCGACCGCAAGCACAACGTGGGGGCCGGGTTGATGTACCAGAAAGGCGAGCGCGGCGACGCCCCGCCGCTCTTGCGGGACCCGCTCAACCCCGAGCTGGCCACCGTCTCGCCCGAGGAGCGGCGCTTCAAGGCGAACCGCTCGATGCGGGACGTGGAACCGAGCGTGAACCTGTGGGCAAAGACCCTCGACGGCCAGGACGTGGCGTCGGAGGAGGGGGAATGAGCACCAAGCGACCGCACGGCAGCATCCGTCGCAGCCAGGTGCTGACGACCTACGGGCCCGGCTCGATGGTGGACCTGCCCACCCGATCCGTCATCATCGGCGGGCTGGAGTGCTGGTCCGAAGGCGGCCGCGAACCCGTGTTCGAGGACCGCCTGGTCCGCCGCCTCCAGCGCGAGTTGGGCGTTCCGGGACTCCGTCTGTTCACGCCGCCGGGTGACACGGGCGACCCCGCCCAACCCTACACGGGCATCACCGGCTGGATCTTCCCCGACTGGTTCGTGGGCCCCTACGTCGAGCCGGACGACCCGGACGATCGGCCTCGCGACGGGCGGCGTTCGCGCCCCCTGGTCCACCGCGAGAAGCTGGTGGACGGCAAGTACCAGGTCCAGGTCGATGGGAAGACCCGCAAGCTCGATGTCGTGCCCATCCGCTTCGTGCAGGCCTGCGCCAACGGCCACATCGACGACATCGACTGGTACGGCTTCGTCCACGACCACGGCGACACGTGCCGGCGACAGCTCTGGGTGGACGAGCGCGGCACCACCGGCGATCTCGCCAACGTCACCATCCGATGCGAGTGCGGGCGCGCGCGCTCGATGGCGACCGCCGAGTTCCGGCGGTCCAAGGATGACGAGACGCCCACCCAGGGCAAGGGCACCGCTCCGCTGGGCTACTGCCGGGGGCGCCGGCCCTGGCTCGGGCCCCGCTCCAGCGAGCGCTGCGTGAACGACAAGGGGGAGTCCGAGATCAACCGCCTGCTGGTGCGGTCGGCGTCCAACGCGTGGTTCTCCGAGACCGTGTCGGTGATCTCCATCCCCGACATCGACGCGGAGCTGGGCACGGCGCTGGAGACCGTGTGGGGTTTGGTCACCGGGTGCAGCACACCCGAGGAGTACAAGACCGTCAAGAACCTGGTGCCGCCGGTCAAGGCGGCGCTGGGTCGGTGGTCCGACGAGCGGGTGTGGGAGGCCGTCCTGCGCAAGCGGGCTCCCGGCGAGGCACCGGAGAAGGGCTTCAAGCGCGCGGAGCTGGAGATGCTCCTGGAGAGCAAGGACGAGCTGGGCACCGACGTTCCTGACGGGGACTTCTACGCCCGGCGCCTGCCCCTCTCGCCCGACTTCCCCTTCGCTGAACAGGTCGACCGCGTCGTGCTCGTGCACCGGCTGCGCGAGGTCATGGCGCTGATCGGCTTCACGCGCTTCGAGTCCCCCGTGCCGGACGAGGACGGTGAGCTGGGGCTGGGCGTGCGGCGCGCGGCCATCGCCAGGGAGCTGACCTGGGTGCCGGCCGTCGAGAATCGCGGAGAGGGCATCTTCATCGGCTTCAAGGAAGCCGCCATCCACACCTGGGCCCGGCGCGCCGACGCGCGCTGGCAGCAGCTCCGGGCCGGGCAGAACCGCTGGAAGAAGCGCCACCCTCGGTTCCGCGGCGAGCTGCCGGGGTTGCCCTACCTGTTCCTCCACTCCCTGTCGCACCTGCTGATCACCAGCGTCGCCCTCGACTGCGGCTACGCCTCGACCTCCATCCGGGAGCGCATCTACGCCATCCCCGGGCTCGGCTACGGCATCCTGCTCTACACCGGCACCACCGACGCCGAGGGCACGCTCGGCGGGCTCGTCCAGGTCGGCCGCAGCATCGAGCGCCACCTGCTCATGGCCCTGGAGCGCGGGCGCCTTTGCAGCCACGACCCCATCTGCGCACACCACCAGCCGGACAACCCCCACGAGGAGCGGTACCTGCACGGGGCCGCCTGCCATGGCTGCCTGCTCATCTCCGAGACGAGCTGCGAGCAGCGCAACGAGCTGCTCGACCGGGCCCTGGTCGTCCCGACGGTCGATGACGCCGGGGCGGCGTTTTTTGAGATCCGATGACGGGCCATCTGCACGAAGTGCCCGAGGGAATCCTGCTCGCGGTGATGCATGCGCTGCGGATGGGAAAGCTCAAGCCACCCTTCACGCGGGCCAGCGTCGAGCACATCGTCGGCGGTCCCCCCTGGCTCGCTGACGAGCTGTCCAGCCTGGTGGCCCAGGGCCTCTCTCCGGCCGCGATGGCCTGGGGGATCTCCTTGCTGGCCGAGGCCAAGGCCGAGGCGCGCTTTCACCGCGCCGGCGTCGAGTTGACCTGGACCGGCCCCCCCGACGTCATCACCGAGACCCGCGACACCGGCGCCGTCGCCCGCCAGCTCTTCGCGGCGGCCAGGACGGACCTGTTGGTCAGCACCTTCGTTGTCGATGGGGGCGACAAGGCCGCCGCTCTGCTCGGTGTGCTCCGCGACCGGCTGGTGCAGCTTCCCGACCTGCGTGTGCGCTTCTTCCTCAACTTCGCGCGCGCCCACGGCGACACCCGACCCAGCGCGGACCTGCTCGCAGGGCACGCTCGCCGCTTCCTGGAGGATGTCTGGCCCTGGACCCCCCGGCCCGAGGTCTTCTACGACCGCCGCGCGCTCGATCCCACCCCGGGCCCGCGGTCCTGCCTGCACGCCAAGTGCATCGTCCAGGACGAGGTGAAGACGCTGATCACGTCGGCCAACCTGACCGAGGCGGCGCAGGAGCGGAACATCGAGGCCGGCGTGCTCGTCACGGATGGTGGCTTCGCGCGGGAGGTCGTGCTGCAGTTCGAGCGGTTGGTGGCGGCGGGGGTGTTGGTGAGGATGGGGGAGGGGCGGTGACCGTTCACCCGCCTTGGCTCGGCGCCTGTTCCGACGGCTGTGGCGTCGCGGGTGTGGGGACTGCTGCGGCGGTGGAAACGTCGTGTTCTGGGAAACTCGACGACTCCAAGGTCGGGCCGCAGTAGGCCCTGGGGGTTGGAGGCCCGATGAAGACCCGCAAGGACGACCCGGCCCGTCTGCGCTCCCTGTTCCGGATGTACCCATACTTCGACGCGGTCTCGCGCGCGCGGAGCCGCGCCGACGACGGGACCCGCCGGGAAGACGATGTCTTCCGCCTGCTCCTCTCGGCGATGGACAAGTGGGCCCGGCGCCCGTCGCTCGACGAGATGATGAACTTCCTGCCGTTCGCCCTGAACACTGACGAGGTGGCCTGGTTCGCGCTCATCTACGCGGCGCACCGCTGGCATCGGGACACGCCGGGCGCGGCGCCGGGGCTGGTCGCGGTCACGAACGCGTTGGCTCGTTCGGATGTCGCTCGGAACAAGTCCAGTGCCTTGTGGACCGCCTTGTGGCCACGCGCCATCGAGCTGGCTCGCAGCCTCGGCGACGGGGAGGGAGCCAGGCTGTCCCGTTGGGGACTGGAAGAGACGTTCGGGTCCACGCTGGCCGGCCACCGTGACTCGGTCACGCGGATGCGGGGGCGGGACCTGCTCCTTGGTCTCCGCAACGAGCTGGAGGAAGCTCTGGCTGGCGGTTTGGAGGGCAAGCTGGCTGAGAACGTCGCCTTCCTCTATGGCCGCTGCCTGGCCAACCTCGGCCAGACCTACACCGACATCGGGCTGCACGACGACTCGCTTGCGACCTTGGAGCAGGCGCTCGCTTTTCACGACCAGGCAATGGCGGTCCCAGCCCGCATGGCCTTCGTGCAGTGCCGGTACCACTCGCTGCGGATGCGCTCGACCACCCGCAAGCTGGTCGCGCACCGACTGGGCGAGGACCAGTCCGACCGCGCGCGCACCCTGCTCGACGGCGCCCTGGCCGACGTGGAGGCGGCAGTGGCGCTCTACCGCCAGCACCCGGCGGTCCGTGAGATCGACGGCGAGGGAATCCTCCGCAACCTGGCCAGCACTCGCATGGACTGGGTTCACCAAAGACTCCTCGCCGAGGACCTGGATCCCACCCAGGCAGCGCGCATGCTGGAGGAGGTGGAGGCGCTGCTCACCGAGGTGCGCCGCTCCACCGATCCTCGGGTGCTGGTGGGGCTGGCCCAGACCGAGCTGGAACTGAGGCAGGTGCGGGGGCTCCTGGACGCTGGTCAGGATGCCATCGAGCTGGGGGATCTGGCCGTCATCTTGGGCTCGGCCCTGGCGACCCGCGAGCTTCCCGGTGGCCACGGCGTCGATGGTCAGCGTGCAAGGCATGCCGTCCACGCCCTGCATGGGTGGGCGTCCCGTGACGATGCACGGCTCCCTGCAGCGATGTGGCACATGCTCGCGGAGTTCCTGGCCTGGCTGGAGCCCGAGGAGGTGGGGCTGGACCTCTTGACCGGTGCCATCGCCGCCGAGGTGACCCTGCTTTCGCGGGAGGACGGTCGCCCCCACGACGGCTGGGACCCGGTCAACTACTTCTACGAGGCACTGCGCGAGTTCGACCGGCGCTTGCGTGACCCGGGCCTGACCAACGCCGAGCGCCTGCTCTATGCGGGCTGGATGCGGCGGCTCGTCCAGGTCCGGTATTCCTGGTCCGTGTGTTCCGAAGGGCGCCCCCTTTCCACCGAGGAGGAACTGACCCTGCCAGATCGCCTGGGCTCCTCGGCCTGGCGCTCGGACCTGAACTTCTTCGGTGCAGGGGCGGTCAAGGAGGACCTGACGTACACCGAGCAGGGCTGGCGCTGCGACCTCTACCGGACCCGCTGGCAGCGTGACGCGGCGGCGAAGGTCCTGGAGATCGAAGCGCTCGCCAGGTGGGTGCCCGAGGCCGGTGAGTGGCTGCAGCACCTCGCGCGCGGCCAGGTCACCTGTGAGGTCCTGCCCCATGACACGCCCGAGGTGGTTGTCCGCCAGAAGGCCGCCGGGGGAGAGTGGTTCACCTCGCCTGATGGCATCATGATCCCGACGCGATGGACGCCCGACTTCGCCAGGGAGCAGCTCCGCGTACTGGAGGCGGAGCTGCTGCTCGCCCTGCAGGTGGGCAAGGACCAGGGATGGCGCCCGGCGACGAACCAGTCCATCCCGCTGCCCAGCGCCGAGGGGGTCACCGCCTGGCTGGCCGCCCACCCGGCGGTCGCTCTCCTCCTGGTCGGTGAAGGCCCGGCGCGGCTCTGCCATGCCGCCAAGGGTGGACTGCACTGGCATCGCGTCGACCTTCCGATCGGCCACCCGCTCTCCGAGCGGGTCGGCGACTACATCCACGCCCGCGATGAGCACTCCTTCGGGAGCGCGGAGGACACCGACGAGGCGCAGGCCCAGATCGCCTGCTCGCTTTCCAACATGGAGGGGGACCCAGAGCAACACAGTGCAAAGCGGACCTCCGTCGCCACACCGCACGCGGCCGCCCGGCTGGGCAAAGCCCTGGACGGCCTGCTCGACCTGCTCGGAGAGGTCCTGCGGCCGGCGCTCGAAGGGGCGATCGCGGCGGGCGTGCGCCACCTGCTCGTCCTCCCACGCGGCTGGGCGCGCCACGTGCCTTGGGGCGCCGTACGCCTGAGAGGGGCCGTACTCGCGGACAGGCTCCCGGTGTCGATGGTGGAGACGCTCGCCGATGTCGAGCGTGTCGCAGCGCGTCGTGGTCCCACGCTGCTGTACGTCGGCGGTCAGGCCGGCCCGGAGAGCCCTCTGCATGTCGGAAAGCTCTGCCTGACCCCGCACGCAGACCAGGTCGCAGGCCCCCTTGGCCGCGACGGCTTCGAGGACCTCGCCCGCCGCGCCCGCGTGCTCCGCGTCATGGCGCACGGCGAAGCCCTCGTGGTATTCCAGCAGTCCAGCGGCATCATCCTGGATGAGTTCTATCCCGAGGGTCACAACCGCTACGCGGCGGACGAGATGCGGGCCCTGGACTTGCGCGGAGCGCGGCGGGTCGAGCTGTGGGCCTGCGAGAGCGGGCGGGACGACGAGACCTTCCGCGATCTCTTCCACCATGACGAGCCCGGCGGCCTGGATGGCGCGCTGCTGCTTGCGGGCGCCGAGGTCGTCGTCAGCTCGCTGTGGGTGCAATACGCGCTCAGCGCCGCCATGATCGGGGAGGCCTTCGCAGTACGCGCACAGGCGCACCCAGACCGCTCGGAAGCCGAAGCGTTGGCCTGGGCGGTTTCCCAGTACCGGGCGGCAATGGAGACCGATGGCGTCTTCGCCTCGGCGGTCGAGGTGCGCCTGCGCGCCGGTCGCTGTTCCAACGAGGAGGCATTGGTGAACGGGCTTCTCGCCTGGCGCGCGAGCCTCGGGATCGAGATGGGTGACGCTGTGTTCGTCCATGGCGACGTGCTGGCACAGCTCGGCAAGGCGCTTCCTTCGCGAAGCTCGCCGCGCGCCCGCGCGGATGACCTGCTCGGGCCGCTCCGCTCGCCGGTGGCCTGGGCGGGGTGGAAGATCACGCTCCGGAGCAAGGAGGTGCTGTGGCCCGCGCGCGGTTGACCGATGCGGAGGAGGCCGAGCTGGTCGACGAGCTGGCCCGCGCGCTCGAAGCCGTCGTGGACACGAGCGGCTGCCGGGACATGCTCTCGCTCTACCTCCTCGCCACGCAGCAGCCACGCCGCGAGTTCCTGGCCGACGACCCTTGGGGGCGGAGCGCACCACCCCTCTCCCCGCGCCTGGCCGGGATGGTGAAGGGATCGCGCAGCAAGTACGGTGCGCTCGCCGCCTGGCGTCACGCAGTGCTCTGGCGGGAGGTGCGCGACCGGGTCGACCCACACTTCTGCGAGGCGATGGACGTTCTCTACTTCGGGCCCTACGCCGAGAACGCACCGCCGTACGCGTGGACCCGGCGGTCGTCGGAAGCTCCGGGAGCGGATCGCTTCTCCGGCCCCAACGAGCTGGATCGCTTCGCGCGTGAGGGGTGCTGGTCGACCGTCCAGGTGCTTCGGGAAGTGGCACGCTCCGGCGGAGGCTCGGTGCGAGACGAGGCACGGCGCGCTTTCGTTCGAGCCGGTGTGAAACGATCGTTGCGCGACGTGTTGCGGCTGGAAGAGCAGTGGGAGGACGACTCAGATGACTGAAGACACGCTGCGTGCCTGGCTCCGCGGGCACCTTTCACCGGTGCGCCGGCGCGAGGTGACCGTCTGGATGTTGCGATGCAAGGACCCGGCCCTGCCCCTCCTGCTCGAAGCGCTCACCCGCGAGTATGAAGACGAGCAGGCGGACCGGAGGCTGCTCGCGCGTGTCCCGGGGGCCTCCCCGGTCGTGGAAGGCTGGCGCTGGTTGCTCGAGATGGGGCGTGCGGCGTGGACTGCCGGGCAGTCCGCAGCCGCGTTGGCGGTGCTGTCCACGGGGGAGAGGGTCACGGAGGAGGGGCTCTTGGTGGTGGCCGCCGAAGAAGGCGCCCTCCGACTGGGTGTCCGGTTGCGGACGGGCGGCCAGGTGGCGCTGTTCGTTTCTGACGATGCGGGAGGTGCACCCACGGCGCTTCTCAATGAGCCGCTGGGCCCGGGGACCTGGAACGACCTGGCGGCGTGGCAGCCAGAGTTGGGCGATGGCCGGATCACGCTCTGGCTCTTTTTCGCGCCGCAGACCCTGCCGGACTCGTTGGGCGGGTGCCTGGATGCCGCCCGCCGAGGTTCGGCCCAGGCGTGGGCACGCCGCTGGGAGGCCGATGGTTGATTCTGGGAAACCCGGCTCCCCGGTAGCCCCGGCGGGACATGGAGGGCACGAACCCCAGGAGGTCCGATGTCTTCAAGGAGTACAGTCGCTTTCCGTCCAGACCGCACCCGCGTCGCCGTGCTCGGTGGCGACGGCCGGTTCCGACCCGAGACCCTCACCGGCTGTGAGGTCCGGGTTTTTCTCGGTCGTCGCTACGGTGGCAATGGCGAGCTGAGGCGCCTGGAGCGGTCGCTGCGATCGGGCCGCATCGATCGGGTCCTCATCCTGGCGCGCTGGAACGGCCACTCGGCGACAACCCTGGTGATCCGCCTCTGCCGGGCGCTCGGGATCCCGGTCGAGGTGCGGCCGTGACCGGTCGCTGTCCGGACTTCCTTCTCGCCCGCGTCTCTGACCTACGAGGTGCACCATGACGACCCGCTCCCCCTCCCTACTGCTTGTCGATCCCGGCTCATCGCGCAGCGAGCTGAACGAGCCCATCGGCATCGACGCCGTGGCGGCGGCCGCCGCAGCGACCACCGGGGCCACGGTCCACCAGTCCTTCGCTCCACTCTCGCGCCTGCCTGTGCCTGCCGACTACGAGAACGCCGACATCCTCGGCCTGTCGATGCCGCTGGGCTCGCTCGCGGCCTCGCGTGCCTTCGTGCAGGGGTGGCGCTCGTTGCCCGCACAGCTTCGGCCTCTGCTCGTGCTGGGCGGGCTCCTGCCGACCTTCGCCACGGACGCCGTGCTGGACGAGTTCCCCGAGGCGATCCTGGTGGTCGGTGAGGGGGAAGACGCCATCGGCGGGCTGGTGGCCGCCGTCGCCAATGGCCCGGGCGCCGGAGTCCGAGGACGGCTCGAACAGGGGTCCGTCCCCAACCTGGTCTTCCGCGCAGGGGACCAGGTGGTGCGCACGCCGCGCCGCCTGGTCGAGCTGGCGGATGCCCTGCCGCCAACCCGCGCGTGGACGGGACAGGTCGCCACCCAGGGCGGCATCGTGCGTGCCGAGGCCTCGCGGGGATGCTCTTGGGGCCGGTGCACCTTCTGCGCCATCCAGCACAAGTACTGCGACCAGGCCCGCTGGCGCGACTTCCCCGTCGCGCGTGTACTCGAGCAACTCGAACACCTCTCCGCCGCCGGGGTCCGCCACCCCTACTTCACGGACGAGGACTTCGTCGGCGACGACCCGGTGCGCACGATCCTCCTCGCGCGCGGGATCACGGAGGCGAAGGCCCGCGGGCAGATCGCGCGGGAGCTGACGCTCTACGTGGACATGCGCGTGGACAGCATCCTGGCCGCCGGGTCCGCCAGGGGGCCGTCCGGTGCCGATGTCCTGGTGGCGCTCCGCGCGGCCGGCCTGCGGGAGGTCTTCGTCGGCATCGAGTCCGGATCGCGCGAGCAGGTGCGCCGGTACAAGAAGCCCGCAACAGCGGCTCGCAACCTGCGCGCCCTCTCGCTCCTCCGCGAGCTGGGCATCGAGGTCGACGTCGGCTTCATCTTCTTCGACCCCGAGATGTCGCTCGACGAGGCGGCTGCCAACCTGGACTTCCTGCGAGAAGCCGGGCTCTGGTCCCACGACGCGCGTCTTACCAAAGAGGTTCGCGTGCAGGCCGGCACGCCCCTGGTCGACCAGTACCGGGACAGGGGCTTCCTAGTCGGTCCACTCGATGTGGACGACCTGACCTTCCCCTACCGCTGGGTCGATCCCCGCGTCGAGGCCGTGCACGAGGCCTTCCGAGCCTGGGAGTCCATCGACCGGGCTGGAGTCTACCTGCTCCAAGCGGCCACCCGCGGCGAGGTGCTCGTCGCCCGTCAACGCCGTGCGCGGCGCGACCTGCTCGGTCGGATCCGAGCCGTGGAGCACGAGGCGCTGGAGGCGCTCGTGCGCGCAGCACAGGCAGGTCGCGACCCGGGGGCGGTGGAGCTGGGGTGGTTCACCGAGCGACGGCGGGCGCTGCTCGACTCGTGGGCCTCGGTGGAAGAGCGAGCGGCGTGACGCGGCATCCCTGATAGCACGACGGACGCCCCCTCCCTCCCCCCGCCCCCGGACCCCCATGCGCATCTGGATCGACGCCGACGGCGCCCCCGCCGCCATGCTGGAGATCGTCTACAAGGCCAGCCAGCGGCTGAAGGTGCCGGTCACCCTGGTCGCCAACCGCTGGGTGCAGACGCCGCCCTCGCGGCTCATCACGGCGGTCCAGGTGGGCCAGGGCCTGGACGTGGCCGACGCCTTCATCGTGGACCGCTGCGAGGCCGGGGACGTCGTGATCAGCAACGACATCCCGCTGGCGGCCGAGGCCATCGCCAAGGGGGCGGCGGTGCTGCAGCACCGGGGCGAGGTGCTGGACGCCGACAACGTGGGCCAGCGCCTGGCGATGCGCGACTTCATGGAGGAGCTGCGCGCGGGCGGGGTGATGGGCGGCGGCCCGCCTCCCTACGACGCAAAGGCCCGGCAGGCCTTCGCCAACGGGCTGGACCGGCTGCTCATGGCCTGGCAGCGGCGGCAGGGGGGTGGGACGGCCTGATCCGCGCGGCCCGCTCGCCGCGCCCGTCCCGGTGCCTACCCTTCGCACGCCTCGCTCCCGGAGCCGCTCGTGACCACGCCTCCCCCCGCCGTCGACCCCGCCCTGCGCCAGCAGGTCATGCAGCAGGCCCAGGGCAACCTGTCGCTGGCCCTGGCCTACGTGGGCGTCACCAACCACCTCTACGCGACGCTGCACCAGCAAGGACCCTGCACGGTCGAGCAGCTCGCGTCGCACACGGGATCGGACAGGGCCTACGTGCTGCGCTGGGCGGACGCCGCCGCGGCTTTCGGTCATCTCACGCGGCAGGGAGACTCCTTCGCCCTGGCGCCGCTGGGCGCGGCCTTCCTGCCCGAGGCGCCCGGCACCCTGATGCCCGTGGCGATGCAGGCGGTGATGGCCGCCTTCATGGGCGAGCGGGTCTCCCGCTTCCTGGCGACGGGCGAGCGCCCCGGCGAGCGGGTGCTGGGCGAGCCTTCCAGCATCCTGCCGTGGTTCGGCCCCATGCTGGAGGCGACCTTCGGCCCGGTCTTCGCCGACATGGTGCTGCCGCGCCTGCCCGAGGTGGCCCTGGTCGGGGCGCGGGGCGGCCTGGCGGTGGACCTGGGCTGCGGCAGCGGCTGGTACCTGCGGCGGCTGGCGGCGCGCTACCCGGCCTTGCGCGGCGTGGGCCTGGACATGCTGCCCGCCAACGTCGCCACCGCCCAGGCGGCCGCGGAGCGCGAGGGGCTGTCCGATCGCCTGTCCTTCCGCCAGGGCGACCTGCACCACTTCACCGTGGACGAGCCCGTCGACCTGGTGGCCATGAACAGAGCCCTGCACCACGTGTGGGCCGAGGGGCCCGAGCAGGTGATGGCGGGCCTGGCCAGCCACCTGGTGCCCGGGGGCCTGCTGGTGATCTGGGAGCCGCGCTGGCCCGACGATCCGGCCACCCTGGGCAGCGACCCACGCCTGCGCGGCATGGCCTTCCAGAACCTGTCCGAGCACGTCCAGGGCAACCACTTCCTGCGCCCGCAGGAGGTGGAGGAGGCGATGCGACAGGCGGGGCTGGCGCCGGTGACGCACCTGTTCGGCGAGGGGACCGAGATGGTGGTGGTGGGGCGCAAGGCGGGGTGAGGCTCAGGCCTCGAACAGCCGCAGCACCCAGTGCAGGTAGCGGAAGGGGTGCTCGCCCTCCTGGGGGGTGAAGCGGGCCCGCAGGCGGCGGGCGGGCTCGCCCTCGGGCGCGCCCTTGCGGCGGGTGAGCTGCAGGCGGTCGGGGTGGGCCTGGAGCACGGCGACGACCTTCTCGGCGGCGACGGGGGTCGTCTCGTGGAAGTCCAGCTCGACCCGCAGGTCCAGCCACTTCAGCCGCTCGATGCCCAGCGCCCGGCAGCGCAGCTTCGTCTCGGTGAGCCAGCCCAGGTTGAGCACCTCGGGCGGGGGCTCGCCGTAGCGGTCCTCCCAGGCGCTGACCAGGTCGCGGACCTGCTGCGGGCTGCGGCAGGAGGCGATGCGGCGGTACTCGGCCAGGCGATCGTCCAGGTCCTCGACCCACGACTCGGGGATGAGGGCGGGGACGGGCAGCTCCAGCTCGGGGTCCAGGCGGGCGCGGGTGATCTCGCCGCGGGCGGCGTGCACGGCCTCCTCCAGCAGCTCGACGTAGGTCTCCAGGCCCACGGCCTGGATGCTGCCGTGCTGCTTGTCGCCCAGCAGGTTGCCGCTGCCGCGCAGCTCCAGGTCGGCGTTGGCGATGTGGAAGCCCGCACCCAGCTCCTGGTGCTCGGTCAGCACCTGCAGGCGGCGGGCGGCGTCATGTGCGACGTCGCTGTCCGCCGGCACCAGCAGGGTGCAGTAGCCGCGGCGGTTGGCGCGGCCGACCCGCCCGCGGAGCTGGTAGAGCTGGGCCAGGCCCAGGCGGTCGGCGCGGTTGACGATCATCGTGTTGACGTTGGGGATGTCGACCCCGCTCTCGATGATGGTCGAACAGACCAGGACGTGGCTGTCGCCGGCGACGAAGCTGACCAGGGCGCGCTCCAGCTCCTCCTCTGGCATCTGTCCATGTGCGACGGTGAAGCGGGCCTCGGGCACCAGCTCCCGCAGCTTGCTGGTGATGCGCTCGATGGTCTCGACGCGGTTGTGGACGAAGAAGACCTGGCCGCCGCGGCGCAGCTCGTGGCGGATCTCGTCGCGGATCCGCTCCTCGTCGAAGCGGGCGACGCGGGTGCGCACCTCCTGCCGGCCGGCGGGCGGGGTGGTGATCATGCTCACGTTGCGCAGGCCGCCCATGGCCATGTAGAGCGTGCGGGGGATGGGGGTGGCGGACATGGCCAGGTAGTCGACGGGCACGCCGGCCTGGACCTGGGTCAGGCGCTTGAGCTTCTCCTTCTGCTTGACCCCGAAGCGGTGCTCCTCGTCGACGACGACCAGGCCGAGCTGGCGGAAGCGCAGCTCGCGGCCCAGCAGGGCGTGGGTGCCGATGACGATGTCGACCAGGCCCTTGCTGGTCTCGGCCTGGATCGCCCGGATCTGCGCGGGCGACTGGAAGCGGGAGAGCAGCTCGACCCGGGCGCCGGTGCCCTCGAAGCGCTGGCGGAAGGTGCGGGCGTGCTGGAAGGCCAGGACGGTGGTCGGACAGAGCACGGCGACCTGGCGGCCCTCCAGGATGACGCGCATGGCGGCCCGCATCGCCACCTCGGTCTTGCCGAAGCCGACGTCGCCCACCAGCAGGCGGTCCATGGGCCGCTCGCTCTGCAGATCGGACATCACCTCGTCGATGGCCTGCTGCTGGCCCTCGGTCTCGACGTAGGGGAAGGACTCGACGAACAGGCGGTACTGCTCGGGCTCGCCGGGGTAGGCGTGGCCCACGGCGACCTGGCGCATCGCGTGCAGCTCCAGGATCTCGTGGGCCATGGCCAGGACCTGGTCGCGGACCTTCTGCTTGCGCCGCGCCCAGGTCTCGCCGCCCAGCTTGTCCAGGCGCGGCTCGATCTCGCCGACGGCGCGGTACTGGAAGAGCTGGTCGAGCCGGGTGACCGGCAGGTACATCCGGTCGCCGTCTCGGTACTCGAGCTCGGCGTAGTCCTGCTCGACGCCCGAGAGCTGCAGCCGGCGCAGGCGCAGGAAGCGGCCGATGCCGTGCAGGGCGTGCACGACCAGGTCGCCCTGCTTGAGCTGGGTGTGGCTGCTGAGGACCGCCTCCTTGAGGTCCTTGGGCACGTGGGCGGCGCGGGCGCGGTCCTTGGGGGTGAACAGCTCGTCGGCGCAGAGGACCGCGAGCTGGTCGGGCTCGCTGTGGAAGCCGCGGGGCAGGTCGCCCTGCCACAGGACCAGGCTGCCGGGGCGGCCCAGGTCGCCGCGCTCCCGGTCCTGCAGGCGCAGGCCGTGGGGCTCCAGCAGCGCCCGCACCCGCTCGGCCCGGGCGCGGCCGTCGCAGGTGAGCGCGAGCTGCCAGCCCTCGTCCAGCCAGGCGGCCAGGCGCTCCACGACCGGGGCCAGCTCGCCGTGCTCGACGCGCAGGCCGTCGTTCTCGCGGCCGCCCAGGTCGGGCACCTCGTCCAGCGCCAGCGCGTCCAGCCGGATCGCGGGCGCCAGGGCGGCGCGGACCTCAGCGGCCGCGGCGAAGCGGCCCTCGGGCAGGACGGGGGCGCGGTCCTGGACGGCGGTGGCCTCCCAGCGGCCGCGCCACAGCCCCTCGAAGCGCTCCAGCTCGGCGTCGACGGCGGGCGGGTCCAGCAGGACGACGGGCGCGTCGGCGGGCCACCAGGACAGCGGCAGGACCAGCTCGTGCAGGGCGCCCAGGAAGTCCTCGGCGCCGGGGAACCACAGACCCTCCTTCAGGTCGGCCAGCACCCGTCGGCGGGTCCCCTGGCCGCCGCCCATGCGGTCGACCGCGAGGTTGGTGTGGGCGCTGGCGCGCGAGAGGGCCTCGGGGGTGACGACGGCCTCCCGCGCGGGCAGCACGTGGACACGGCCGATCCGCGGCCCCGAGCGCTGCCGCGCCGGATCGAGGGAGCGGATCTCCTCGATCTCGCCGTCGAACCACTCGATGCGCACGGCGCCGCCGCCGGGCGACCACAGGTCGAGCACGCCGCCGCGGCTGGCGACGGTGCCGGGCTCCTCGACCTGGTGCACGGCCAGGTAGCCGCGGTCGGCCAGGGCCTGCAGCAGGGCCGCCCGGTCGTGGGTCTGCCCCTCGGCCAGGTCCAGGCGCAGGCCCCGCAGGGTGTCGGGTGACAGCACGCGGTGCTGCAGGCCGCGGGCGCAGGCGACGACGACCACCCGCGCGCCGCGCTCCAGGGCGTCGAGCACGGCCAGGCGCTGGCGCGGCAGGTCGGGGTGGGGCGAGACGCCGTCCCAGGTGCGCACGTCGTCGCCGGGGAAGGGCAGGACGGGCGGGTCGCCGGGTCGGCACAGGTGGAAGGCCAGGCCCTGGGTGACGCGGTCGGCGTCGGCGCGGGTCGAGGCGACCACGAGCAGGCTGCGCCCGTCCCGGCGGGCCAGGTCGGCCAGCGCCCAGGTGGCCGCGCCCTCGGGCAGGCCGGCCAGGCGCGCGCCGGGGCGCGCCAGGTCTGGGAAGCGCCGGATCAAGGGGCCGCGGCCGGCTCCGGGGCCTTGGCGTCGGCGGCAGCCTGCAGGGCCTGGGTGCGGCCTTCGTAGAGCTTGTAGAAGGACACGTTGACGATGAAGAAGATGAGGCTGATCAGGCTGAAGACGCCGGCAAGGACGAAGACGCCCTGCTGCAGGGCCCACAGCTCGGCCAGGGCGACCACCTGCACCAGGATGGCGACCGGCAGGTAGATCAGCACGATGCTGCCGCGGCGGCCGCGGGTCAGCTTCTTGCTGCGGTCGATGGGCCACACCTTCTGCTCCAGGCAGGCCACGCTGTCGACGAAGGCGTACATGCTGACGTAGATGACGCCGGGGAAGAGCAGCAGCATCAGGCCGATCTGGATGCTGAGCTGGGCGATCATCCGCGGCACGAACAGGCGGCTGTAGCGCCCGAGCGCGAAGTTGACCGCGTTGTACAGGCTGGCGGACTGGCCGGCGGAGTGCAGGCGGCCGATGTAGACGGCGACGGCGCCCACGATGGGGCCGAGCAGGATCTCCTGCACCAGGGCCACGCCCGTCCAGGCCAGCAGCACCTTGATGAAGGTGCCCTGGTCCTGGTTCTCCGCGCCGCCGAGCTGGTGGTACAGGAAGCTGTCCGCCCCCGCCGCCACCAGGCCCATCACCAGCATCAGCGGGAGGACCGTGCCCAGGTTCTTGAAGGTCGCCGCCGTGCCCCCGCCCAGGGCGGAGATCGCGTTTCCGAAGGTGCTGGGCTTGGACATGGCGCGCTGCTAACGACGGGTTCCGGGGCCAGCAACCGCCGGCGCTGCCGCATGGTGGGCCCGCGGCCGGCGCGGCGCGTTACCCATGGGGAACTCCCAGGGAAGCCGTGTCTGCCGCCGTCCCCCCCGCCGACACCGCCACGCTGGTCTCCAGCCTCTCGGCGCTGCCGGCTGCCTTCCGCCTGGACCTCGCCGACCTGGAGGCGGTGCGCCTGGTGCTGCGGGGAGACAGCGTCATCGACTGGAACCGGGCGGCCTTCGCCGACCTGCGGGCCGTCGATCACTACCTGCGGCTGCACCGGCTGGACTGGCAGGACCCAGAGGATCGCCGCCGCGTGGAGTACGTGCACATCCAGGCGATCAGCTACCTGGAAGAGCACCTGGGCCTGCGCTTCCCCACCGAGCTCAAGGAGCCGTCGGACGTGCGGCAGGTCTTCCTGGCTGCCAGCCAGACCGGGGGCTTCCGGCGGCGGCAGGTCCTGGCCTGCGTGGTGCTCAAGCTGATGCACACGATCGCGCACCTCGAGGCCGCCGAGCTGCGCTTCCAGACCGCCCTGTCCGAGGCCGACCTGCTGGACCAGGCCGAGCGGCGGATCCGCGACTGCGCCGAGCGCATGCGGGCCGACGGCCTGCCCCTGGTCTCCTTCTACGGCAACCGCAAGAGCCGCAACTCGATCATCACCAAGCTGCTCGCCAAGAAGGAGGCGACCGCGGCCACGGTCTTCGACAAGCTGCGCTTCCGCGTGGTGGTCGAGGAGCGGGAGCACATCGTCCCCGCCATCGCGTGGCTGACCCGCAACCTGCTGCCCTTCAACTACGTGATCCCGGGCGAGAGCCACAACAACCTGGTCGATCTCGTGGGCGAGCTGCAGCGGCCGGAGTGGCGAAGGCTGGCGGGCCAGCTCCACGGCTTCACCGAGGACCCCGACCAGGCCTACAACCCCGAGGAGAACCCCTTCTCGGGCAAGAGCTACCGGGTGGTCAACTTCATCGTGGACTTCCCGGTGCGCATCGACCACCTGGGCCTGCAGCGCTACGGCTCGTCCATGCTCGGGCGGGTGGTCTTCGTCCTGGTCGAGTTCCAGGTGCTGGACGCCGCGACGGCCGAGTCCAACGAGACGGGGGACGCCTCGCACGCGCTGTACAAGGAGCGGCAGCGCGCGATCGTGGCCAGCCGCCTGCGCAAGGGCGGGCGCTACAAGCGCAAGCGGGTGACGCGGGCCGAGCGGGAGGCCAACGGCGACCACGACGCCAACAGCAACGGCGAGGGGCCGGCGGCGGACGAGGAGTAGCTGGCCCCGGCCGGGAGGGCCGATAGCGACAGGGCATGCTCGCGCCCGTCGATCGCCTCCGTCCCCTGAACGACGCCCCCCTCCGCCGCGAGGGGGCCTGGGTGCTGTACTGGATGGTGGCCAGCCGCCGTGCCGGCTGGAGCTTCGCCCTGGACCACGCCCTGGCCCGCGCCCGGGAGCTGGGCCGGCCGCTGCTGGTGCTGGAGGCGCTGCGGCTGGACCACCCGCACGCCAGCGCGCGGCTGCACCGCTTCGTGCTGCAGGGCATGGCCGACAACGCGCGGGCCTTCGCGGGCTCGCCCGTGGGCTACCTGCCCTTCGTCGAGGAGACGCCGGGCCAGGGCCGGGGCCTGCTGCGGGCGCTGGCGGACCGGGCCTGCCTGGTGGTGACCGACGACTGGCCCGCCTACTTCCTGCCCCGGATGCAGGCGGCCGCGGCCGCGGCCCTGCCGGTGCGGCTGGAGGCGGTGGACGGCGTGGGCCTGCTGCCCTGGCGCTCGGTCGACCGGGCCTTCGGGCGCGCGGTGGATTTCCGCCGCCACCTGCAGCGCCAGCTGGCGCCGCACCTGCGCGTGCTGCCCTCGCCCGCGCCGCTGTCGGGCCTGGACCTGCCGCCCTGCCCCCCGCTGCCCGACGCCCTGCGCGCCCGCTGGCCGGCCGCCTCCGACCGGCGCCTGTCGGGCCAGGTCACCGACCTCCCCGTGGACCAGGGCGTCGGACCGGTGGCGCAGGAGGGGGGCGCGGGGGCGGCGCGCGCGCGGTGGCGGCGCTTCCGCGACGAGGGGCTGTCCCGGTACGACGAGGAGCGCAGCCACCCGGACGCCGACGCCAGCAGCGGCCTGTCTCCCTGGCTGCACTTCGGCCACCTCTCGGTGCACGAGCTGTGGGCCGACATCGCCGGGCGCGAGGGCTGGAGCCCCGAGCGGCTGGGCCCGGTGACCGCCAGCAAGGCCGGCTGGTGGGGGCTGTCCGCGTCGTCCGAGGCCTTCCTCGACGAGCTGGTCACCTGGCGCGAGCTGGCCCTGAACGGCGCCGCCCTCCTGCCGGACCACGACCGCTACGCGGGGACCCCGGCCTGGGCGCAGCAGACCCTGGCCCAGCACCGCGCCGATCCTCGGCCGCACCGCTACGACCTGGAGACGCTGGATCGTGCACAGACCCACGACCCGGTGTGGAACGCCGCCCAGCGGCAGCTCCGCGAGAGCGGAGGCATGCACAACTACCTGCGCATGCTGTGGGGCAAGAAGGTGCTGGAGTGGGTGGACGATCCCGCGACGGCTTTCGACATCCTGCTGCACCTCAACGACCGCTACGCCCTCGACGGCCGCGACCCGAACTCGACGGCGGGGGTGGGCTGGGTCTTCGGCCGCTATGACCGCCCCTGGGGGCCGGTGCGGCCGATCTTCGGCACCGTGCGCTACATGAGCTCCGAGAACACGGTGCGCAAGCTGCGGATGGGTCGGTACCTGGCCCGGTGGGGCTGAAGGCCCGGCGGGGCCGGTCAGAGCGCGGAGAGGATGCGCCGCAGCTCCTCGAGGTCGCCATCGCCGGGGTTGGTCACGGCGGCGGCGTCCAGCGCGTCGTGGGCGAGGGCGAGGGCCTCGGCCTCGGTCATCCCGATGGGCTCGCCCCGGGCCGCGCGCAGGGCGTCGGTCGCGGCGAGGATGGCCGCGCCCTTGTCCACGGGCGCCCGGTCGGCCGCGACCAGGGCCCCCCAGGTGGTGTCCAGGTGCGCGGTCTTGCGCTCCCAGGTCACGGCGTCGCGGTAGTGCGCGGTGACGGCGATCGGACTGTCGTCGTCGGGAGTGACGGGCTCGCAGCGACGGATGACATGGTGGAAGACCATGGCGTCGTTGGGTGCGATGTTCTGCGGCTCGACCTCGGCGCGGTCGGTGGACAGCTCCTCGCCGGAGAAGCGCACGATCTCGAAGCCCGGCGGCAACGTGAGCTCGACCTCGACCTCGCGGGCGGCCACCTCCAGCGTGGACAGGAAGCGGTCGCCGAAGATGCGCCCGATCTCGTCCTCGTCCGGAATGAAGACGCTGGCGCCCTTGCCAGCGTCGGTGACGTCGTCCATCAGGTCGTCATTGTAGCCGATGCCCTCCCCCACACCCACGCCGACCAGGTACACGCCGTCGTCTCCCTCCTCCCCGGCGTGGGCGGCGATGAGCTCGATGTCGGTGATGCCGGCGTTGGCTCCGCCGTCGGAGAGCAGGATGACGCGGTTGGTCATGCTGGGGTCGTAGGACACCAAGGCCAGCTCATAGCCCTCCGACAGCCCTCGGTTCAGGTCGGTGCCGCCGCCGGCCTCCAGCGAGGAGATGGCCGCGAGCAGGGTCTCGTCGGAGGGATCGACGATGGTGTGGTTGGCCATTCGGACGGTGTGGCTGGTGTCCCAGGTGACCATGGACACGACATCTCCGGGTCGCAGGTGGCCGGCGATCTCCAGCAGGCTCCTGCGCACCAGCTCGATGGGCTCGCCGGACATCGACCCGCTGGTGTCGACCGAGAAGACCAGGTTCATCGGGTCGCGGTCGTCCAGGTCGACGGTCTCGCTGGCCAGGCCGAGCTGCAGGCGCCAGGTGTCGGGGACCCCGGTGGGCACGATGGCGGCGTGCAGGACCAGCTCCCCGGCCGCCGCCGCCGGGTAGTCCCAGGTGGCGTAGTTGAAGAACTCCCAGGGGCGCACGGGGACGTAGCGGATGCCGCCCGAGCCGTGCAGCACCGCGTCGCGTACCTGGACGGGCGAGGACATGGAGTTGCTGTCGTCCGGCGACAGCCACAGGGGCACCACTTCCTCGTCCAGGCAGTCCTCCTCGTCGGGGGTGCCGGTGTCGTCGGGATCGCCCGTGTCGCCCGCTCCGCCGTCGCCGTCGGTCCCTCCGTCGCTGCTGCCGCCGTCCCCGGCGCCGCCGTCGGAGGTCCAGCCGCTGCCGCCGTCGGAGGTCCAGCCGCCGCCATCGCCGCCGTCGCCGCTCCCGCCCCCGGTGGAGCCGCCATCCGAGGCGCCACCGTCGCCCTGGGCGCCGTGTGCGTCGTCGTCGCGTGCGCCGGGGCCGTCGCAGGCCAGCAGGGCGAGGAGGAGGGAGGAGGGGGCCAGGATCCTGGTGCGCATGGTGACCTCGCGTCGGGGTGCGAGGGGAACATGCCCGCCGGGCGGCCCCTCCTCAATGGCGGTTCCGCACATACCATGGGGTGGAGATGCCGATGGGTGTGCAGAAACGACGAGCCGCGGGCGCAGACGGAGGCACCCCCGCCCGGGCGGGGTGCCGGGGCGGGGGTGGAGCACCCGCGCGACGCGCGACCCGGCCGCGGATCTCCCGCGGGCCAGGCGACCGGTCGCGCCTACCGGGCGCCGTCGGGCTGAGCGAGGAGCCTGCGGACGCCGCTGACCAGGCGGGCAAGCGCAGAGGGGGTGGTCCCACCCTGCGCGCCTCCGCCGGTGTCGCCGCCGGTGTCGGTCCCGCCGGTGTCGCCGCCGGTGTCGGTCCCGCCGGTGTCGCCGCCATCGCCCGAGCCACCGTCGCCGGCACCGCCGTCGCCGGAGCCGCCGTCGCCGCCGCCGTCTCCGCCACCGTCGCCAGCGCCGCCGTCCGTCGTGCCGCCGTCCGTCGCGCCGCCGTCGTGCACGTCCTCCCCCTCCTGGCCGCCGATCCCCCAGGGATCGGTGCACGCGGGGGCGAGGGAGAGCACGAGCAGGAGGGTGAGCGAGGGCGAGCGGCGCATCGGTGGGCTCCGTCCCTCCACCATGGTCGCCCTGGCGCACAGGCGCAAGGCCGGAGCTGCACTCTCCATGGCCCGGACTGGCGACCTGCTGTGCAGTCCTGGTAGATCACGCCCCATGGACATCGACTTCGACCAGGTCGCCTGTGAGCTGCTTCGAGCCCTGCGCGGGCGCCGCTCCCAGGTGCAGTGGAGCCGCCGCCTGGGCTACCGCAGCAACGTGGCCTGGTCGTGGGAGAAGGGGCGCCGCTGGCCGACGGGGGCCGAGACCTTGCGCGCCTGCCGGCGGGCGGGCGTGGACCCGGCGGACGCGCTGACGCGCTTCTATGGTCAGCCGCCGACCTGGCTGCCGGACGTGGACCCCGCCACCCCGCAGGCGGTGGCGCTGCTCCTGGACGATCTGCGGGGCAGCACCACGGTGGTCGAGCTGGCCCGGCTGGCGGGGCTGTCGCGCTACTCGGTCACTCGGTGGCTCTCGGGCCAGACCCAGCCGCGGCTGCCGGACCTGCTCCGGGTGGTCGAGGCGGCCAGCACGCGGATGGTCGACCTGGTGGCCTGCCTGGTGGATCCGCTGGCCCTGCCCTCGGTGGCGCCGCACTGGCGGGCGATCCAGGCGCGGCGCCGCAGCGCGGCCGAGCTGCCGTGGACCCAGGCGGTGCTGCGGGCGGTGGAGCTGGCGGAGTACCAGGCGCTGCCGGCCCACGAGCCGGGCTGGATCGCGCGCCGCCTGGGCATCCAGGAGGAGGAGGAGGCGCGCTGCGTGGCCTTCCTGCGCAACCACGGCCAGCTCATCTGGACGGGAACGCACTTCCAGCCACAGACCCGCGCGGTGGACACCCGCGCCCTTCCCGAGGTGGGACGCACGCTGAAGGCGCACTGGTCGCGTGTGGCGGCGGATCGCATCGAGGGCGGGCGACCCGGGCAGTTCAGCTACAACGTCTTCACCTGCTCTCGCGCCGACCTGGAGCGCATCCGGCAGGCCCACCTGGCCTACTTCCACGCCCTGCGCGCCATCGTGGCTGACAGCCAGCCCGACGAGGTGGTGGTGGTGGCCAACGTGCAGCTCTTCCCCCTGGAGCCGGGCGAGGGGCGCGGCGGGTGATCAGCCCTCCAGCGGCGCCAGCAGGTCCTGCAGCTCGGCGGCCAGCGACGGGTCGGCGGCCAGCGCGCGGTCGACCAGGGCCTGGCCGCGGTGGGCCTGGGCAAGGGCCTCCTCGCCGCGCCCCAGGGCCGCCAGCGCCTCGCCGCGCTCGCGCAGCAGCAGGCCGGCCGCCAGCACCCGGGCGACGTCCAGCTCTTCGCCGGGGCTGAGCAGGGCCAGCAGCGTCGGCAGGGGCAGGCGCGCGACCAGGCCCAGGTCCAGGCCCAGCAGCGAGCGGCCGCTGGTGTCCAGGGCGTCCAGGGCCTGCTCCAGGGCGGCCTCCTGTCGCTGCCGGCGGCTGCCGACCAGGGCGACGATCACCTGGCGGATCAGCCGCAGCAGGAAGTCCTCGCGGATCATCCGCGCTCCTCTCGGGCTCAGCGGCCGGCCGCGGCGCGCACCGGCTCCAGCGGCGGCGGCGGGGCCAGGCCCTCGCGCCACCACAGGCGCCCCTCCTCCAGGTCCTGCTGCCAGGCCAGCCACAGGTCCAGCGGCGCCCGCCGCAGGCAGCCCTCGTCGACGAGCAGGCGGCCGTCGCCGAGCACGGCGATCTCGTCGGCGGGTACGCGGCAGCCGTCCTCGAGCACCAGGTCGGTGACTTGCTGCCGCAGGTGGTCGACCACCACGGTCTCGACCCTGCCCAGGACGGTCCCGCCGCAGTCCACCACGTCGGCGTCGCGCACGCCCGAGACCCAGCGCAGGCCGACCGAGGTCGGGTCGGCCAGCAGCCAGCCCCGGCCGTTCGACGGGGGCACCCGCACCTGGCCCGAGCGCATCGGCGTGGTGAAGACCGCCTCGACGATGGGCCGGCCCCCGTCCTGGTCGTCGATGCGCAGCGCGGCGATCCGCCCGGATCCGACGCGGAAGGCCAGGTCCAGCACCTGTCGCACCGGCCCGGCGTGCTGGGCGCCCGGCACGGCCAGGTCGCCCCGCGGCCGCGGCACGAAGGACAGGCGGGGGCGGGCGGAGTCGCGGGACAAGGGCAGACACCTCTGGCGAGCCGAGGGGTCACCCATAGAGCGCCTGCCCTGGATCGTCGTCCTGCCAGGGGGGCAATTCACCTGATCGTCGACGTGTTTCGGGCGTGTGACGGCGTTCCCCGTGGAACGGCCGCTCGGCCCGCCAGCCCGCCCCGGGCGGTCCCGCTCAGCCCAGGGCGGCGACCACCTTCTCCATGGTCTCGCGGGCATCCCCGAAGAGCATGCGGGTGTTGGGCAGGACGAAGAGCGGGTTCTCGACGCCGGCGTAGCCGCTGCCCATGCCGCGCTTGAGCACGATCACGGTGCCGGCCTTCCAGGCCTCCAGCACCGGCATCCCGGCGATGGGGCTGTCGGGGTCGGTCTGGGCGCTGGGGTTGACGATGTCGTTGGCGCCGATGACCAGCACGACGTCGGTCTCGGGGAAGTCCTCGTTGATCTCCTCCATCTCGAGCACGATGTCGTAGGGCACGCCCGCCTCGGCCAGCAGCACGTTCATGTGGCCCGGCAGGCGGCCGGCGACCGGGTGGATGGCGTAGCGGACGGTCTTGCCCCGCTTGCGCAGGATGGAGGTGAAGCGCTCGACGGGGTGCTGGGCGCGGGCGACGGCCATGCCGTAGCCGGGCACGATCACGACGTGCTTCGCGGCGTCCAGCAGCTCGACCAGCTCGGGCGCCTCGATGGGCGAGACGTCTCCCTGGACGGCCTGGGCGGCAGCCGAGGGCTTCTTGTCGCCCGTGCCGAAGCCGCCGAAGACCACGTTCCAGATGGAGCGGTTCATCGCCTGGCACATGATGTGGCTCAGGATGGCGCCCGAGCTGCCGACCAGGGCGCCGGTGACGATGAGCAGGTCGTTGGAGAGCATGAAGCCGGCCGCGGCGGCGGCCCAGCCCGAGTAGCTGTTGAGCAGCGAGACGACGACGGGCATGTCGGCGCCGCCGATGGCCAGGACCAGGTGCAGGCCCATCAGGCAGGCGACGAAGGTCAGCACCAGCAGCAGCGGCAGGCCCAGGCCGTCCAGGCCCGCGACCAGCCCCGCGTCGCCGGCCGTCATGGCCAGGCCCGAGCCGACCACGACGATCAGGGCGGTGAGGTTCAGCCAGTGCCGCGCGGGCAGCAACAGCGGCTTGCCCGACAGGCTGCCGCGCAGCTTGCCCCAGGCGACGACCGAGCCCGTGAAGGTGATGGCGCCGATGGCCACGCCCAGCCACACCTCGGTGTGGTGGACGATCTGCTGGGCCGTGCTGTCCAGCGCCCCATGGGGGTGCAGGTAGCTGGCCAGTCCGACCAGGACGGCGGCCAGGCCCACGAAGCTGTGCAGGAGGGCGACCAGCTCGGGCATGGCGGTCATGACGACGCGCTTGGCCAGCACCGCGCCGATGCTGCCGCCGACCGCCACGGCCCCGGCCATCAACCACGGGCTCTGGATGTCGGGGTGCAGGGCGGTGACCAGGATCGCCACGGCCATGCCGATGATGCCGAACAGGTTGCCGCGCTGGGAGGTCTGCTGGCTGCTCAGGCCGCCCAGGCTCATGATGAACAGGACGCTGGCCGCCAGGTAGGCCGCTGCCAGCAGGCTCTCGGGGAGGCCCCCTTCCAGTGCCGTGGACATGGCCGCTCCTACCGGTGGAACATCCGCAGCATGCGCTGCGTGACGAAGAAGCCGCCGGCGATGTTGATGCTGGCGAACAGGATGGCGATGGCGCCCAGGATGGCGGCGGCGTCGATCTCGGCGTTGCCCGCCGTCAGCATGCCGCCCAGCACGATGATGCCGCTGATGGCGTTGGTGACGCTCATCAGCGGGGTGTGCAGGGCCGGGGTGACGTTCCAGATGAGCTGCCAGCCGACGAAGCAGGCCAGCACGAAGACCGTGAGGTGCTGCAGGAACTCGCCGGGGGCGGTCACGCCGAGCACGGCCAGGACCACCGCGGCCACCAGGACCGCGCCACGCTTCCAGGCGCCCGTGTGGGCCGGGGGCTTCTGGGCGATCGCCGGCACGTGGGCGTCGGGCGCCTTGGCCACGGCGGCGGCGGGGGCGGTCGGGGGGGGCGCCTCGGCCTTGGGGAAGGGCTCGATGGGCCAGCGGACCTGGCCGTCGAGGACGACGGCGGACTGGTGCAGGACCTCGTCCTCCAGGTTGATCCGGGTCTTGGCGCCGCCGCCCATGTCGTCGAGCAGGTGCGCCACGTTCTGGCCGTAGAAGCGGCTGGCGACCGGCGCCATGCGGCTGGGCAGGTCGGTGTAGCCGACGATGCTGACCCCGTGCTCCACCGCGACCTGGCCCGGGCGGGTCAGCTCGCAATTGCCGCCCGTCGCGGCCGCCATGTCCACGACCACGCTGCCCGGCCGCATCGCGGCGACGTGCTCGGCCGTGATCAGGATCGGCGCCCGCTTGCCGGGGATGAGGGCCGTCGTGACGATGATGTCGCACTGCCGGGCCTGCTCGAGGAACAGCGCCATCTCGGCGGCGATGAACTCCGGCGACATCGTCTTGGCGTAGCCGCCCGCCCCCTCGCCGCTCTCCTCGACGGAGACCTGCAGGAAGGTGGCGCCCATGCTCTCCACCTGCTCGCGGCAGGCCGCGCGCACGTCGAAGGCCCGCACGTCCGCGCCCAGCGCCCGGGCGGCGCCGATGGCGGCCAGGCCCGCCACGCCGGCGCCGATCACCAGGACCCGGGCCGGCGGCGCCTTGCCCGCGGCGGTCATCTGGCCGGTGAAGAAGCCGCCGTAGAGCGTCGCCGCCTCGACCACCGCCCGGTAGCCCGCGATGTTGGCCATGCTGGAGAGCACGTCCATCTTCTGGGCGCGGGTGATGCGCGGGATGCGCTCCATGGCGATGGCGCTGGCGCCGACCGCCGCGATGCGGGCCAGCAGCTCGCCGTTGCGGGCGGGGTCGAGCTGGCTGATCAGGATGGCCCCGGCGCGCAGGTCGTCGACCTCGTGCCGGCCGTCGTCGCGGACCCCGGGAGGCTCGATGTGGGCGACGATGTCGCTGCCCCAGGCCGTGTCGCGGTCCACGACCCGCGCCCCCGCGTCCAGGTAGGCCTGGTCGGAGAAGCCCGCGAGCGTCCCGGCGCCCGTCTCCACCGCGACGGTGTAGCCGAGCTTCAGGAGTCGGGGAACGGTGTCGGGAGCGACGGCCACCCGTCGCTCGGCGACGGACAGCTCCTTGGGTACGCCGACCTGCATGGGGTGCTCCAGCAAGGCCGGCGCACCTAATGTGTTGGCGGCCTACGTGCCCGGCGTGTCGGCCGGCCGCTTGCCCCGATGGCGCCAGTCCTCGCCGCGGACCAGGAACAGCACGTGCTCGGCCAGGTTCGTGCCGTGGTCGCAGATGCGCTCGTAGTACTTGGCCGCCGCCTGGAGCTGCACGCCGCGCCGCACGTTGCTGGTGTCGGCCAGCATCTCGCGCAGGACCTCGTCGAAGAAGCGGTTGTACAGCTCGTCCATCTCGTCGTCGCGGGCGATGACGGCGTGGGCCTTGGACTCGTCGCCGGCGACGAAGGCGTCCAGCGCGTCGTGCACCATGGAGCGGGCCAGGGTGCCCATCTGCTCCAGGCGACCGTTCTGGCCGTCGGGCGGCAGGCGGGCCAGGTCCTGGGCCCGCTCGCAGACGTTGACGGCCAGGTCGCCGATGCGCTCCATGTCGGTGACCATCTTGAGCACCAGGGTCACGAATCGCAGGTCGCGCGCCACCGGGTTGCGCCGGGCGAGGATCCGCAGGCAGGCCCGGTCCAGCTCGATCTCGTCCTCGTTCACCTTGCGGTCGGAGAGGATGGTCTGCCGGGCCAGCTCGACGTCGCGCTCCACCACCGCGCGGGTGGACTGGGTGATCATCTCCTCCACCCGAGCGCCCATGAGCAGCAGCCGCTCGTGCAGGACGGCCAGCTCGGCGCGGAACTCGCGATCGGTGTGCAGGTGGGGGGTGCGCTCTTCGTCGTGCATGGCGGGGATCATAGCCGAGGGCACTGCAATCAGCCGAACTTGCCGGTGATGTAGTCCTCCGTACGCTGGTCCTTGGGGGAGGTGAAGATGTTGTCGGTGTCGTCCACCTCGACCAGGTCGCCCATCAGGAAGAAGGCCGTCCGGTCGCTGACCCGCGCGGCCTGCTGCATGCTGTGGGTCACGATGGCGATGGTGTACTGCTCCTTCAGCTCGTGGATCAGGTCCTCGATCCGGGCGGTGGCGATGGGGTCGAGCGCGCTGGCCGGCTCGTCCATCAGCAGCACCTCGGGCTCGACCGCCAGCGAGCGCGCGATGCACAGGCGCTGCTGCTGGCCGCCGGACAGGCTGGCGCCGCCCTTGTCGAGCTGGTCCTTCACCTCGTCCCACAAGGCGGCGCCGCGCAGGCTGCGCTCGACGATCTCCTCGGCCCGCGACCGGTCCAGCCGCCCGGTCAGCCGCAGGCCCGACAGGACGTTCTCGCGGATCGACATGGTCGGGAAGGGGTTGGGCTTCTGGAAGACCATGCCGACCTTGCGCCGGAGCAGGACCGGGTCGACGTCCTTGCCGTAGACGTCGACGTCGTCCAGGATCACCTGCCCCTCGGCCCGCGCGCCCCGCACCAGCTCGTGCATCCGGTTCAGGCAGCGGATGAAGGTGGACTTGCCGCAGCCCGAGGGCCCGATGATCGCCGTGACCTCGCGGTCGTGGAAGACCATGTCGATGCCGTGCAGCGCCTCCTTGGCGCCGAACCAGGCGCGAAGCCCACGCGTCTCGATGCGGACGGGCTTGATCGGATCGGGCATGGTCTCCTCGGGACGGGCTCAGGCGCGGCGCTGGGCGCGCTGGCGTATCCAGATCGCCGTGGCGTTCATGGCCAGCAGCGTGAGCAACAGCACCGTGATGCCTGCCGCCGCGTTGATGTCGAAGCCCGCCTTCGGTCGGCTCACCCAGTTGAAGATCTGGATGGGCAGCGCCGTGAAGGGCGACATCGGCCCGTCGGGCAGGAAGGTCATGTAGGTCAGGGCGCCGACGACGATGAGCGGCGCCGTCTCGCCCATCGCGCGGCTCACGGCCAGGATGGCGCCCGTCAGGATGCCAGGCAGCGCCTGCGGCAGGATCACCGAGCGGATGACCTGCCAGCGCGTCGCCCCCAGGCCGTAGGCAGCCTCGCGCACGTTGTCCTGGACCGTGCGCATCGCCTCGCGCGAGCTGATGATGACGATGGGCAGGACCAGCAGGGCCAGCGTGGCCGCGCCGGCCAGCAGGCTGCGGTCCAGGCCCAGGAAGCGCACGAAGACGCCCAGGCCCAGCAGGCCGTAGATCACGCTGGGCACGCCGGCCAGGTTCGCGATGTTGACCTCGATGAGGCGCGCCAGCCGGCTGCGACCGCCGTACTCCTCCAGGTAGATCGCCGCCCCGACCCCCACCGGCAGCGCCATCCCCGCCGCCAGGGTGATCAGGTAGACGCTGCCGACCAGGGCGGGCAGGATGCCGGCCTTCTCGGCCTTGCGGCTGGGGTAGCCCGTCAGGAAGTCCCAGCTCAGGCGGCCCAGGCCGTCCAGCGTCGTCTCGCCCACCAGGTAGAGCAGCAGGGCCAGCGGCGCGAAGACCGAGACCAGGCACAGCGCCAGGAAGGCCTTCTCCAGGCGCTTGGACCCCGCGCGGGAGGCGGTCAGCTCGGCGCGGGCCGTCCGCGCGCGGGGAGCGGTCGCTTCGTTCACAGGCGCCCCCGCTTGCCCTGGGCCAGGCGCTGGCTGAGCACGTTCATCACGAAGGTGAGGGCGAAGAGGGTGGCGCCCACCGCGAAGATGGTCCGGTACTCCAGGGTGCCCGCCGGCGTGTCGCCCATGCTGACCTGGACGATGTAGGCCGTCATCGTCTCCACCGGCACCCGCGGGTCCAGCGTGAGCCGCGGCTGCTGGCCGGCGGCGATGGCCACGATCATCGTCTCGCCGACGGCGCGGGAGACCGCCAGCGTCAGCGCCGCGAAGATGCCCGAGCGCGCGGCGGGCAGGACGACCCGGAAGATGGTCGCTCGGGCACCGCGTAGATGGCGTCCTCGGCCAGCGACGAGATCATGGGCATGATCATGATGCCCATCACGATGCCCGCCCCCAGCGCGTTGAAGCCGGCCAGGTCCGGCACCACCGCCTGCAGCATCGGCGTGATGGTCACCAGCGCGAAGTAGCCGTAGACGATGGTCGGCACCCCGGCCAGCAGCTCGAGCATCGGCTTGAGCACCGCGCGGGTCCGCTGGGTGGCGAACTCCGCCAGGTAGATGGCCGCCACCAGCCCGAGCGGAAGCGCGACGACCATCGCGATGGCGCTGGTCAGCAGCGTGCCGACCAGCAGCGGCCAGATGCCGAAGTGCTTGTCGGCGAAGAGGGGGGTCCACTGGGTGTCGAACAGGAAGGCGCCGAGCGAGACCTCGGAGAAGAAGGCCAGCGTCTCCTCGGCCAGCACCGCCAGGAGGCCTGCCGTCGTCACCACGGAGAGCACGCCGCAGGCCAGCAGCACGGCCTCGATCACCCGCTCGCCCATGCCGCTGGCGCGACCACGCAGGTCCACCCCCCGCGACAGCGGGACGGGCGCCGGGCGCAGGACCGGGCCTTCTTCGTGCTCGGACATCGGGACCTCGGAGGCGGCGGCCATCGGCGGCTCGTGGGTGGGAGGAGGGCCTCAGGGCTTGCCGAGCAGCGCCTCGACCGTCGCGCCGATCGTGCTGCCGTGGCCCTCGAAGAGGGATCCGGTCTTGCCCGCGTCGAAGCGCTGCTTGACCATCCCGTAGGCGACGTCCGACAGCGGGATGTACCCGACCTCGGCCACCAGGGGCCGGCCCTGCTCCAGGTAGAAGTGGATGAACTCCTGGACCTCGGGGCGCGTGGCCGCCTTGGCGTCCACGTAGAGGAAGATGGGCCGGGACAGGGGCTGGTAGGTCCCGTCGGACACCGTCGCCGCCGACGGCAGGATCGGCCCGTCGCCGTTGGCCGGGTTGCCGTCGTCCACGCCCAGGACCTTGAGCTTGTCCTTGTTCTCTTCGTAGTAGGCCAGGCCGAAGAAGCCCAGCGCCAGCTTGTCGGTGCTGATGCCCTGCACCAGGACGTTGTCGTCCTCGCTGCTGGTGAAGTCGCCGCGGCTGCTGTGCTCGGTGCCGACGACGGCGGCCGTGAAGTAGTCGTAGGTGCCGCTGTCCACGCCGGCGCCGAACAGGTGGATCTCCTGGTCGGGCCAGCCCGGCCGCACCTGGCTCCACTTCGTGACGTTGGCCTGGGCCTCGGGCGCCCACAGCGCCTTCAGCTCGGCCACCGTCATGCTGCTGGCCCAGTCGTTCTGCGGGTTCACGACCACCGCGATGCCGTCGTAGGCCACCGGCAGCTCGATGAGCTGGATGCCGTTGGCGCCGCACAGCTCGACCTCGCTGGGCTTGATCGGACGGCTGGCCCCGGCGATCAGCACCTCGCCGGCGCAGAGCTTCTTCATGCCGCCGCCGGTGCCCGACACGCCGATGGTGACGCGGGTCTTGCGGCCCTGCTGGTACTCCTCGGCCACCGCCTCGGTGATCGGGAAGACCGTGCTGCTGCCGTCGATGGTGATGGTGCCGCCGCCCTCGGCCGCGGGCGCCGGGCTCGGGGCGCCTTCCGTCGAGGGGGTCTCCGTCGAGGTGCCGCCGCCGCAGGCGACGAGGAGAGCGAGAGGGAGGAGCTGGAGGCGGGCGGGCATGGGCCACCGGGGTGCGAGGGAGGGAAGGCGCCATCCTTAGGTGCCCCATGTGACATCTTCATGGCGCGCCCGTGACTTCCACCACCCCGCGGCCCAGCCGCCTCAGGCATCCCGCGGCGCAGCCGGCAGGCGGACCCAGAAGACGCAGCCCGTCGGCTGCCGGGGGTCCAGGCCCACGCTGCCGCCCATGTGCTCGGCCAGGTTCTTGACGATCGCCAGGCCCAGCCCGGTGCCGCCCTGGTGGCGGGCCCGGCCCGGGTCGACCCGGTAGAAGCGCTCGAAGACGCGCTCGCGGTGGCGCTCGGGGACCCCGGGGCCGTCGTCCTCCACCTCCACGCGGACCTGGGCCTCCTGGCCCTCTCCCGGTGGCAGCAGGCGGGCCCGCACCCAGATGTGCCCCCCCTCCCGGGTGTACTTCACGGCGTTCTCCAGCAGGTTCACCAGGATGTGCTCCAGGGCGACCGGGTCTCCCAGGAAGCGCAGCTCCGGCGGCACCTCGACGGCCACGCTGCGGTCGGAGCGGGGGGCCCGGTCGTGGACCGCCTCCACGGCCCGCTCGACCACCGGCCGGATCTGCGTGGGCGCCCGGCGCAGATCCATGCGCCCCGACTCGATGCGCGACAGGTCGAGCAGGTCGCTGATCGTCGCGCCCAGGCGCTCGGCGTTGCGCTGGATCGCCGCCAGGAAGGTCCGCGCGACGGCCGGGTCCTCCAGGGCGCCGTCGGCCAGGCTCTCGGCGTTGGCGCGGATGATGCTGACGGGCGTGCGCAGCTCGTGGCTCACGTTGGCCACGAAGTCGCGGCGCACCCGCTCCAGGCGCCGCACCCCGGTCATGTCGTGCAGCACCAGCACGCAGCCCGCGCCGTCTTCCAGCGGCCGCGCGGTCGCCAGCAGGGTCCTGCCCCCCGGCAGCTCCACCTCGGCTGCCGCGTCCGGCTCGCCGCCCAGGGCCTCCCGGGCGACCGCCACCAGGTCCGGCGCCCGCACGACGTCGACCAGCGGGCGGTCCTGGGGCGGCGCCTCCAGGCCCAGCAGCGCCGTCGCCGCCGGGTTCGCCAGCCGGACGCGGCAGTCGGGGTCCAGCGCCAGCACGCCCTCGCTCATGCTGGAGAGCAGCGCCTCCAGCCGCGCGCGCTCGGCGGAGACCTCGCTGACGGCGGTGCGCAGGCGATCGGCGAGATCCTGCACCCCGCCGGCCAGCATGGACAGCTCGTCGTCGTGCGGGCGAGGGATCGCCTCGGTGCGGCTGCGCGCCAGCACGTCCCGGATCCGCGCCAGCATCGCGCTCACGTCGCGCGAGGCCAGGTGGCTGGCCAGGCCGCTCATGAAGACGGCCGCGCCCAGGCCCACCAGGCCCGCCGCCAGGACGGCCACGTCGAAGGCCGCCAGTCCCTGGTCCACCTGCCGGACCTCGATGGCGGTCCGCACCACGCCGCGGTGGCCCGGCGCCTGGTAGGGCACGGCCGCGTACAGCATCTCGCTGTCCAGGGTGGTGCTGTAGCGGGCCTCGAAGACCGCGGCGCCCTCGTCGAGGGCGCGACGCACCTCCGGCCGGTTGTCGTGGCGCTCCAGCCCCCGGACCTGGTCGATGTCCAGGCGCGAGTCGCCCAGCACCACGCCGTCGTCCCGGATGACCGAGACCCGGATGTCGCCGGTCGCGCCCAGCTCGTCGGCGAGGGGATCCAGCACCTCCACCACGTCGCTGGGCGCCAGCCCCTCGACCGCCACGCGGCTGGCCACCGCCAGGCGGGTCAGCTCGGCCGCGGTGCGGTCGTGCAGGATCTCGCGCAGCGACAGGCGCAGCCACGAGGCGCTGACCGTGCCCACCAGCGAGATGAGCACCACCGAGACGACGAACAGGCGCCCGCGGATGCCCATCGCCGCCAGGGTGCGCGCCAGGCGGTCGCGCGGCATCAGCCGTCCTCGCCCTCACCCGAGGGCGGCACGGAGCGGAAGCGGTAGCCGAAGCCCCGGCGGGTCTCGATGTAGTTGCCCGCGGCGCCCAGCTTCTGGCGCAGCCGCTTGACGTGGGTGTCCACCGTGCGCGTCGTCACCGCCGAGGCCATGCCCCAGACCTCCTCCAGCAGGACCTCGCGCGACTGCACCCGGCCGCGGCGCTCCAGGAGGAAGGTGAGCAGCTTGAACTCCAGCGCCGTCAGGCCGATCTCGACGCCGTCGACCCAGGCCAGGTGGGCGCCCTCGTCCACCCGCAGCCGGCCGAAGACCAGCTTCTCGGGCTCCGGCGTCGCCGGCCGGGCGCGCCGCATCACCGCTCGGATCCGCAGCATCAGCTCGCGCGGGCTGAAGGGCTTGGTGACGTAGTCGTCCGCGCCCACCTCGAAGCCCACCACCCGGTCGATCTCCTCGTCCCGGGCCGTCACCATGATGATCGCCACCTCGCGGGTGCTGGGGTCGGCGCGGAGCTGGCGGCACACCTCGGTGCCCGGCAGGTCGGGAAGCATCAGGTCCAGCACCACCAGGTCGGGCCGGGGCTCCAGCCGCGCCTGGGCCAGGGCCTGGGCGCCCGTCGCGGCCGTGCGGACCTGGAAGCCCTCGCGCTGCACGGTCCAGGCGAGGGACTGCACGAGCTCCTGCTCGTCGTCGACGATGAGGACGATGCCGGCCATGGCGTCTCCGGGGCGAGGGGCACCGGCGCTGGCGGGCGCCGGTCCCGGTGGGCGCTCCCATAGCGCCGGGGGTTCCCGACCACCAGCCGGCCGCCGCCGCCGTCCGCCGCGTGTGACGGACGCGCGACGAAGGCGACGGGGCGGCGACCGGCGTCTGCACGATCGTCACCCGGGCCGGGTCGCCAGGGCCGGTCACACCGTCGCCGTGCGTGTCGTCGGCCAGGTCACGGCGCGACCCCGACACGTCACGATGGCTCTCCGGGGCCGCCACGTCCCGCCCATAGATGGTCGGCCTTCCCACCCGCCGGCCCCCGCCGGTCTCCCTCGGAGGCGACGACATGAACCACAGCATCTTCTCCCGGCTGGCCCTTGGGGCCTCCCTCGGCCTGGTCCTCCTCGGCGCCGCCTGCGGCGACAAGGACGAGGACGACACGGGCACCGGCGGCGACGGTGGCGCGGACGGCGGCGGCGACGGTGGCACCGGCGACGGCGGCACCACCGGCGAGGTCGAGTGCGAGGACGGTGTCTGCATCGTCAGCGGCACCATCACCGAGGACCAGGTGTGGTCCGCCGACTACGCCTGGCTGCTGCGCGGCGGCGTCTTCATCGGCGACGACGAGAACCAGACCGTGCTGACCATCGAGCCGGGCACCACGGTCTACGGCGAGAGCGCCACCGACGGCATGCTGGTCATCCGCCGCGGCAGCAAGCTGATGGCCGAGGGCACCGCCGAGGCACCCATCGTCTTCACCAGCAGCAAGTCGCCGGGCAGCCGCGCCCGCGGCGACTGGGGCGGCCTCATCATCAACGGTCGCGCCCCCATCAACGCCTGCTCGGACCCCGAGGCCGTGGACTGCGAGGCCTACGGCGAGGGTGGCACCGGCTGGTACGGCGGCAGCGACCCCGAGGACAGCAGCGGCGCCCTGCAGTACGTCCGCGTCGAGTTCGCCGGCACCCTGATCAGCCCGGACAACGAGCTCAACGGCATCGCCTTCCAGGGTGTCGGCCGCGGCACCACCATCGAGCACATCCAGGTCCACATGAACTCCGACGACGGCGTCGAGTTCTTCGGGGGCACGGCCCAGGCGAGGTACCTGCTGACGACCGGCATCGGCGACGACAACCTGGACTGGACCGACGGCTGGCAGGGCAAGGTCCAGTTCATGGTCGCCCAGCAGTACGACGACAACGGCGACAACGGCATCGAGGCGGACAACAACGCCGAGGACAACGCCGCCGAGCCGGCCAGCAACCCCACCATCAGCCACGTCACGCTCATCGGCAGCCCCGACAGCGCCGACAGCGACGTCGGCATGCTGCTGCGCGAGGGCACCCGGGCCAGCATCAGCAACGCGATCGTCGTCGGCTGGAACGACGCCTGCATCGACATCGACAACGACCAGACCTGGCTGAACGCCGACGCCGGCGACCTGGCGCTGGACCACAGCCTGGTCTCCTGCGCCACCAACTTCACCGCCGACGACGACCCGGGCAGCGTGCAGGACTGGTTCGAGGGCGGCACGGGCAACAGCGCGGCCGACCCCAAGCTGGGCGACGCCTTCAACCAGGCCGCCCCCGACTTCGTCCCCGGCAGCGGCAGCCCCGCCCTGTCCGGCGGCAGCGCGCCGACCGACTCCTTCTTCCAGGCGGCCACCTTCATCGGTGGCGTGGACCCGGCCGACGACTGGACCGCCGGCTGGACCACCGCCGCGGCGAACTGAGCCATGAGGTCCCCCGCTCCTGCGATCCTGGCCGGGATCCTGCTCGGCGCGCCCGCCCTCGCCGGCGACCTGACCGAGCAGGCCCGCCAGCTCGCCAGCCTGCGCGCCGAGGTCGAGGCCCTCTCTGCCCAGCTCACCCTGGAGCAGGAGGATCTCTCGGCCCGGCTGCGGGCGACCGACGCCCAGCGCACCGACCTGGAGGTCCAGGTCCGCCGGGAGGAGCTGCGCCTGCAGCAGCTCGACCAGGCGGCGCAGGAGCAGCGCCAGGCCGTCCTGGCGGCCTCGGCGGCGGGAGAGGTGCTGCGCCCGGCCCTGGCGGAGAGCTTCTCCGCCATCGGCCGCAGCATCGAGCAGGGGCTGCCCTACCGCAAGCAGGAGCGCCTGCAGGCCCTGGCCGACCTGCAGGGCCAGCTCGACCAGGGGCTGCTGCCGCCCCAGCAGGCCGCGGCCCGGCTGTGGGCCCTGGTCGAGGACGAGCGCCGCCTGGCCCGCGAGCACGCCCTGGACCGCCAGGTCGTCACCCTCGACGGCCAGGAGGTGCTGGTCCGCGTCGCCCGCCTGGGCATGGTCGCCCTGCTGTGGGCGGCCGACGACGGCCGGGTCGGCTGGGCCGAGCAGGGCCCCGACGGCGCCTGGCGCTACGCCGTCGCCGCCGACCGCGGCCAGCAGGCCCGCGTCGTCGCCGTCTTCGACTCGCTCGAGAAGCAGGTCCGCGTGGGCTGGTTCGAGGTCCCCGGCCCGGCCCTGGCCCACCTCGCCGCGCCCGGAGGTGCCCCGTGATCTTCTCCGCCTCCGCCCTCGCCCTGGGCCTGCTGCTGGCGGGCCCGGCCCGCGCCCAGGACGGCGCCGCCGGCGCCAACTCCGGCGCCGCCCTCTCCGACCTCGACCGCGCCTACCAGAAGGAGTTCGCCTTCCTGCACGCCGAGAAGGCCAGCCTGCAGGCGCGGCTCGCCGAGCTGCAGGCCGAGCGCGCCCGCCGCGTGGGCGGCGCCGACGGGGAGCTGGACCGGCTGCAGGGGCGGCTGTTGTCCCTGACCCGCCAGGCGGACGCCGCCGAGGCCCTGCTGGCCGACACGCAGCGGGCCGGCGACCGCGCCACCGAGGGCGCGCAGGTGCTGGAGACGACGCTCTCGCAGGCCGCCGCCACCCTGGAGCGGCCCGAGCTGGTGCCCGCCGAGGGCGAGGCCGGCGGGGTCGGCGCGGGCGGACCGGTCGACGGCGCCGCGACCGAGGCCCAGGCCCGCGCGCTGGCCTCGCTCTTCACCGTCGCGGCCGAGGACCTGGCCCGCGGCGGCGCCCTGCGCACCGTCCCGGGCGAGGTCTTCCTGGCCGGCGGGACCGCGGCCCGGGGCACCGTGGTCGAGGTCGGCGAGGTGGCCCGCTTCGCCGTCGTCGACGGGCAGGGCGCCGCCCTGGTCCCCGCCGGCGAGGGGCGGCTGCGCGTGGCGCCCGGCCTGGGCGCCGCCGAGGCGACGGCCCTCTCGGCCGGCAGCGTGCCCGAGGTGGTGGGCCTGCACCTCTACGAGTCGCTCTCCCGCCGGGTCGAGGACCGGGCCGAGAAGACGCTGTCGGACTGGATGGCCGCCGGTGGCCTGATCGGCTGGGTCATCATGGGCCTGGGCGCCGTGGCCGTGATCATGGCCACCATCCGCGCCGCGGTCCTGCTCGCCGCCGGCCGCGGGGTCGAGGCGCTGGGCGCCCGGGTGGCCGAGGCGCTGGCGCGCGGGCGGGCCGACGAGGCGCTCTCGGCCGCCCGCCAGGCGGGGGGCCCCGGCGGGCGCCTGCTGTCGACCGTCGTGGCCGCCTGGCAGGCCGCCCCGGCCGCGGGTCGCGAGTACCTGGACGGCGTGGCCACCGAGGCGCTGCTGCGCGAGGCCCCCGCCATCGACCGCTTCGCGGCCACGCTCAAGGTGATCTCCGCCGTGGCGCCCCTGCTGGGCCTGCTGGGCACGGTCACCGGGATGATCGGCACCTTCGAGCTGATCACCGAGTTCGGCACCGGCGATCCCCGCATGCTGTCGACGGGCATCTCGCTGGCCCTGGTCACCACCCAGCAGGGCCTGGTGGTCGCGATCCCGACCCTGCTGGTGGGCAACGTGCTCAAGGGACGGGCCGACGCGGTGATCGAGGCGCTGGAGGCCGGCGTGCTGTCGGCGCTCAACGCCGTCGACCCCGACCGTCCGCAGGTCATCGAGGCCCCCGCGGTGCGCGCGCCGGCCGCCGCCGCCGCCCCGGAGCCGGCGCATGCTTGACCCCTGGGCCCTCTGGGACGCGGCGGTCGCCACCTGGCAGGCCGGTGGCAGCGTGATGCCCCCGCTGGCCGTGGGCACCGTCCTGCTCTGGTACACCGCCGGCATGCGGGCCATGACCCTGCGCCGCGGGGACCCGCGCCCGCTGCGCGAGCTGTTCTTCGCCCACCGCGCCGCGCTGCTGGCCGGGCAGCCCCTGCCCGCCACCGGCGTGGTCGGCGTCGCCGTCGCCCGGGTCGCCCGCCTGCGCCCGCGCCGCGACGACCCCCGCGCCCGCAAGGGCCTGCGCGCCCGCCTGCGCGCCGAGCTGGCCGACCTGGAGGCCGACATGGCCCGCGGCGCCAGCCTGGTGAAGAGCGTCGTCGTGCTGGCCCCCCTGCTGGGCCTGCTGGGCACCGTCTCCGGCATGATCGAGACCTTCGACTCGCTGGCCGAGATGGCGCTGTACAGCCAGGGCGGCGGCGTGGCGGCGGGCGTCGGGCAGGCGCTGCTCACCACCCAGGTCGGCCTGGTCGTCGCCATCCCCGGCCTGCTCGCCGAGCGCCTGCTCGCCCGCAAACAGGCCCGCCTGCAGACCGACCTGGACGAGCTGGTCGAGCTGGCCTGCACGGCCCCCCGGGACAGCCGGAGGGCCGCGTGAGCCGGATCCGCCGCGACGCCGGGGGCGAGGACCTGGACATCACGCCGCTCATCGACGTGGTGTTCATCCTCCTCATCTTCTTCATGGTCACGACGACCTTCGCCAAGGACATGAAGCTCGACCTGCAGCGGCCGGGCGCCCAGAGCGGCGAGCGCGCCAGCACCAAGGCGCTGCGCGTCTACGTCGACCGGCAGGAGCGCATCTACGTCGACGAGCTGCCCGTGCAGCCCTGGATGGTCCAGAGCCGGGTGCGGGAGGCCCTGCAGCGCGCAGCCGGCGAGCGCACCGTCCTGGTCGTGACCGATCGGCAGGTCCCGGCCGACAAGCTCATCGAGGTGGTCGACCAGTGCCGCCTGGGCGGAGCCACCGACGTGGGCGTGGTGACCGACCAGGAACAGGGCTGAGCGGTGGACGCGCGCGCCGCCCAGCGGGTGCGGCACCCCGGGACCGGGCTGGCCCGCGTGGTGGCCGTCGGCAGCGCCATGGCCGGCGCGGTCCTGGTCAGCCTGGCGGTGCTGGCGATGAACCGCCTGCACGTCGAGCTGCCCGCCGTCGAGCAGGGCGCCACGGCCAGCTTCCGCGTGCCCACCCCGCCGCCGCCGCGCCCGCCCGAGCAGAAGAAGCGCCAGGCCGAGCGCAAGAAGGCCAGCCGCGCGCCCCCGCCCGCCGCCCTGCTCACCGCGGGCCTGTCCGGCCTGGACGTGGGCCTGCCCGGCTTCGACGCCCGCGCCCTGGACGGCAGCGCCGACGAGCTGCTCGGCGAGGAGCGCGACGTCGTGATGACCGAGGACACCGTCGATCAGCCGCCCCGCCCCCTGCGGCAGGTCGCGCCGACCTACCCGGCCGCCGCGCGCGCCCGGAACCTGGAGGGCAGCGTCACCCTGGCCCTGCTGGTGGACGAGGAGGGCCGGGTCGGCGACGTCCAGGTCCTGGCCAGCGAGCCGCCCGGCGTCTTCGACCCGGCGGCGGTGGCCGCCGTGCGCGCCTGGACCTTCGAGCCCGCCCTGTACCAGGGGCAGCCCGTGCGCCTGCGCCTGCAGCTCGTCATGCCCTTCCGGCTGGAGTGACCGTGATCGCCCCGTTGCGTTCGCTGTGGCTGCGCTCGCTGTGGCTGCGCTCGCTGTGGCTGGCCGCCCTCCTCCTCGCCGCGCCCGCCCGTGCCCAGCAGGCTGCCGAGGTCGACCCCGTGGCCCTCGCCGCGGTCCTGGTTCGCGACGGCCAGCTCGACCGCGCCGCCATCGCCCTGGCCGAGGTCGATCCCGCCACCCTGGCGCCCGCCGACCTGCGCACCTTCCACCGCCTGCGGGGCCTGCTCGCCCAGGACCGCGGCGAGCCCGCGGCCGCCGCCGCCGCCTTCCAGGCCGCGCTGGACCTGCAGGTCCCCGCCACCTCGCGCCCCCGGCAGGCCGAGCGCGCCGCGCTGTGGGACGCCGCCCGGGCCGAGGAGCAGGCCCAGGAGCGCCTGACCCGCCTCTACCTGGCCCAGGCCCTGCTCTCGCTGGATCCCCCGCAGGCCGCCGCCGCCGTCGAGCAGCTCTCGATCGCCCGACTGGAGGACCGCGCCGGCTACTGGCAGCTCCTCGCCCGCGCCCACACGGCGCTCTCGCGGTGGGAGCCGGCCTGGCAGGCCCTGGAGGAGGGGCGTCGCCGCTTCCCCGACGAGGCGGCCTTCATGCGCCAGCAGATCTTCGTGCTGGTCGAGCTGGGCCTGTACCGGCAGGCCGTCGAGCACGGCAGCGCCTGGATGGACCGCTACGGCGCCAGCCCGCAGGCGGTCCTGGCCATCGCCGAGGCCCTGCGCCGTGCGGCCGCCGGGGACGCCGCCAGCAGCCAGCTGCTGGAGGCCCAGCGGGTCCTGGAGGAGGGCCGCCTGCGCTTCCCCGAGGACCCCGACATCCTCCGCCTGCTCGCCCGGGTCCTCCTGGAGCGCCAGCAGCCCGCCTCGGCCGCCCGCCTGCTGCAGGAGGCCGCCAGCTCCACGCCCGCCCTGGCCGCCGGGTCCGCCGAGGCCTGGCGACGGGCCGGCCGCCTGGACCGTGCCCTCTACATGAACGCCCAGGTCCCCGAGTCCGACGAGAAGACCCGCCAGCGCCTGGGCATCCTGCTCGAACAGGGCGCCTTCTCGCGCGTGACGGCGCTGGAGGCCCGCCTGTCCCGGCTGGGCCTGCTCGCCGACGACCGCATCGCCTACGGCCTGGCCTACGCCTGGTTCCGCCTGGGCCAGGCCGACGCCGCCGAGGCCCACCTGCAGCGCATCTCCGACCCCGAGGTCTTCCGCGCCGCCACCGAGCTGCGCGCCGCCATGGCCCGGTGCGAAGCCGACGGGGGCTGCCTGTGAGCGTGCTGCTCGCGCTGGTGGCGAGCGCGGCGTGGGCCCAGGTCGCCCCGGCCGATGGGCACCTGGACCTGTTCCTGTTCGATCCGGACGGCCGACCCGTGGCCGCGACCGTCCAGGTGGACGGACGTGGTTTCCAGGCCGCCGGTGGCAGCCTCCAGCTCGACCTGCCGCCCGGGTCGTACACGCTGACCGTCACCCAGGCCGGCGGCCCCGGCCGGGCCGTGCACGACGTCACCATCGTCGCCGGCCAGGCGACCGAGGCCCTGCTCACCCTGCTGCCCCCCGACCGCGTCGCCGCCGAGATCGAGAGCGCCGATCCGGCCGTGGTCGGCCCCCAGGCGGACGGACCGCTGGCCACCGTCCAGGGCGTGGTGCGCGGCGAGGACGGCGCCCCGGTGCAGGGGGCCCGCCTGTTCGCCGCCGGTCGCGCCCTGGACGCCACCACCGACACCCAGGGCCGCTTCACCGTGCAGCTCCCGCAGGGGGAGCAGACCCTGTCCGTCGTGCGGTCCGGCTTCGCCCCCTCCACCCAGACCGTCCAGGTCGGCCCCGAGGTCACCCAGGTCGATGTGCGGCTGGTCGAGGCCGGCCTGACCCTGACCTACCAGGTGACCGCGCCGCGCATCGAGGGGGGCACGGCCAGCCTGCTGGAGGAGCGCCGCGCGTCGGCCAACGTCGCCGACGTGCTGGGCGCCGAGGAGATGAGCCGCGCGGGCGACAGCAGCGCGGCCGGCGCGCTCAAGCGGGTCACCGGCCTGACGGTCGTCGGCGGGCGCTACGTCTACGTGCGCGGCCTGGGCGAGCGCTACTCCTCGTCGCTGCTCAACGGCTCGATGCTGCCCTCGCCCGAGCCCGAGCGCCGCGTCGTCCCCCTCGACCTCTTCCCGACCAGCGTGCTGGACAGCGTGGTCGTCCAGAAGACCTTCTCGCCGGACATGCCCGCCGAGTTCGGCGGCGGCACCGTCTCGCTGCGGACCAAGGGCGTGCCGCAGGAGCTGGTCGTCGACCTTTCGCTCAGCGGCGCCTATGTGCACGGCACCAGCCTGCGCACCGGGATCGTCACTCCGGGTGGACAGAAGGACTGGCTGGGCTTCGACGACGGCACCCGCGCCCTGCCCGAGGTCATCCGCGAGGCCAGCGACGACCAGTCCCTGGCCGAGGGCGACATGTTCAGCGAGACCGGCTACTCGGCCGAGGAGCTGGAGGCCTTCGGCGAGGCCGTGCCCAACCGCTGGTTCCTGGACGAGCGCACCCTGCCGCTGAACCGGGGCGCCAGCGCCGCCCTGGGCTACGGCACCGAGCTGGCCGGCGCGGTCAAGGTGGGGGCGCTGGTCGCCGCCACCTACGACGACAAGTGGGATCACGACACCTACGACCGGCAGTACTACCTGCTGGGCGCCGGTGGGGCCCTGGAGGACGGCCACAGCTACACCTTCGACACGGTGGAGCGGGGCATCACCCTGGGCGGCATCGGCGTGGCCGGTGTCTCCCTGTTCGACGATCACACGGTCACCTTCACCAGCCTGCTGTCGCGCAGCACCGATGACGAGGCTCGGGTCTACGAAGGCTACAACCGCGACGTGGACGGGGAGATCCGCGTCTCCCGCGTGCGCTGGATGGAGCGGCAGCTCTGGTACAACCAGGTCCGTGGCGTGCACGAGCTGCCCGTCCTGCGCCTGCCGGGCGCCAGCCCCGTCCAGGGCGAGTGGCGCTACGCCTGGTCCACCGCCCTGCGCTACGAGCCCGACCGGCGCGAGTGGCGGTCCGACCTCGAGTCCCAGACCGGCCAGTGGATCCTGTCCGATCGGCCCGAGGGCAACCAGATGGTCTACAGCGACCTGCTGGACAGCACGCACGACGTCGGTGCCGATCTGACCCTCCCCTTCCCCTTCTTCTGGGAGGGCAAGGAGGGCATGCTCAAGGGAGGCTTCGACTGGATGTGGAAGGATCGCACCGTCGACACCCGCCGCTTCAAGTACATGCACAAGGGCGAGCGGGCCAACGACACGGAGATCCTCTCCCAGGACGCCGCCGACGTCTTCGTGCCCGAGAACATCGGCGCCGACGGCTTCCAGTACGAGGAGATCACGCGGGAGACCGACAACTACCTGGCCGAGCAGACCATCGACGCACTGTACGTGATGGCCGAGCTGCCCGTCACACCGTCCACCCGCCTGATGGGCGGCGTGCGCCAGGAGGTGGGGGTCCAGCGGGTCGAGACCTACCAGCTCTTCAACCCCGACGCCGTGCCCATCGTCGCCGAGCTGGAGACGAAGGACTGGCTGCCCGCCGCCACCGTGACCCAGGCCCTGCCGCACGACATGCAGGTCCGCGCCGGCTACGGCCGCACCGTCAGCCGGCCGGACTTCCGCGAGCTGTCGCCGGCCACCTTCAACGACGTGACCGGCGGCCGCCAGACCTACGGCAACCCCGACCTGGAGCGGGCCACCATCGACAACGTCGACCTGCGCTGGGAGTGGTTCTTCGCCCCCGGCGAGGTGCTGAGCGTGGGCGGCTTCTACAAGCGCTTCCAGGACCCCATCGAGCAGATCGTCGTCGTCAGCGCCCAGCACAGCGTCACCTATGACAACGCCGACGGGGCCACGGACCTGGGCGTGGAGCTGGACTGGCGCAAGACCGCGGACTTCCTGGGCCCGGGGGCCGAGCGCCTGTACCTGTCGGGCAACCTGGCGCTGATCGAGAGCCGGGTCGACCTGGGGGAGAACAGCGGCATCCAGAGCAGCGACGTGCGCGCCCTGCAGGGCCAGAGCCCCTACGTGGTCAACCTCCAGGTCGGCTGGGACGATGCGGATCGTGGCACCCAGGTGGCCCTGCTCTACAACGTCAGCGGCAAGCGCATCACCGACGTGGGCGCCCTGGGCGCGCCCGACAGCTACGAGCTGCCCGTGCACCAGCTCGACCTGGTCGGCAGCCAGGACCTGCCCGGCGGCTTCCAGCTCGGCCTGAAGGCGAAGAACCTGCTCGACTGGCCCCACCGCGAGACCCAGGGCGACCGGGTCGTGGAGAGCGTCAAGGACGGCTGGGAGCTGGCGGTCAAGCTCGGCTGGGGGATCTGAGCGCGGCGCCGCGCTACGGGGAGGCTCCCCCCCAGCGTGGAGCCCCCATGCGCATCCTCTACGGCGTCGTCGGCGAAGGCATGGGCCACGCCACCCGCTCCCGCGTCGTCCTCGAGCACCTGCTGGCCCAGGGCCACGAGCTGCACGTCGTCGTCAGCGGCCGGGCCTTCGGCTTCCTGCGGCAGGCCTTCGCCGCACGGGCCGGGGACGGGCCGGGCACCGTCGACGTGCAGGAGATCGTCGGCCTGCACCTGGTCTACGAGGGCGGCGCGGTCGACAAGAGCGAGTCGCTGTGGAGCAACCTGGGCCAGGCGCCCGAGGGCATCCAGCACAACCTGCAGGTCTACGAGCAGGTGGTCGGCAGCTTCCAGCCCGACGCCGTCGTCAGCGACTTCGAGTCCTGGGCCTACCTGTTCGGCCGGGCCCACGACATCCCGGTGGTCAGCATCGACAACATGCAGGTCATCAACCGGTGCCGGCACGACCTGGACGTGGTGACGGGCCCCTCGGGGCTGCCGGCCCTGGACTTCCGGCTGGCGAAGCTGTCGGTGAAGGTGAAGCTGCCGGGCGCCTTCCACTACCTGGTCAGCACCTTCTTCACCCCGCCCGTGCGCAAGCCCCGGACGACGCTGGTGCCGCCCATCCTGCGGCCCGAGATCCTGGCCGCCCGCCGCGAGCCCGGCGCCCACCTGCTGGTCTACCAGACGGCCAGCACCAACCGGGCCCTGCTGCAGACCCTCTCCCGCCTGCCCATGGAGTGCCGGGTCTACGGCATGGGCACCGAGCGCGACCCGGGCCTGGGCGACCACGTCCGGCTCTGCGCCTTCAGCCAGCAGGGCTTCGTCGACGACCTGCGCACCGCCCGGGCCGTCGTCGCCGGCGGCGGCTACTCGCTGATGGGCGAGGCGGTGCACCTGGGGGTGCCGATGCTGTCGGTGCCCCTGAAGAGCCAGTTCGAGCAGGAGCTCAACGCCCGCTACCTGGCGCGCCTGGGCTACGGCGCCTGGGCGCCGGAGCTGACCGAGGCGGCGCTGCGGGACTTCCTGGCGCGTGTGGACGAGCACGCCGCGGCGCTGCGGGGCTGGACCCCGCGGGACAACCGGATGCTCTTCGCCTGCCTGGACGAGGTGCTGGCCCGCGTCGACGCCGGGGAGGCCCCGCCCGAGGCGCTGTCGGCCGAGAACCTGGGCGACATCGTCAGCGCGCGGACCGCCCAGGCGCTCGGCGAGTAGGGGGCGCGGCTTGCCCTCGTCCCTGGTCCGGTGGAGCGGAGCCGGGTGCGGCCGCGCCTGCTACATCTGCAGCCTGGAGGTGCCATGGCCCACTCCCTCGCCGACGTGCACGCCGCCGGCGCGGTCGACGTCGATCTCGACCTGCCCGGCGGGCAGCTGACCTGGCGGGACCTGGGCGGCGGCGTGGTCGCGACCGCGCGCTGCGCCAGCATCCTGACGTGGTCGCCCAACGCCCGCAGCGTGCTGTGGTCCCAGCACGACGCGGGCCTGGCCGCGGCGGGTGCGCCGGTGGTGGGGGCCCTGGCCGGCGCCGACACGCTGACGGGCGGGCAGGGCGCCGCCGGCGCGGAGCGCCTGGCCCTGCGCGCGGCGCACGAGGCGGGCTGGCCGGAGCTGATCCGCGCGCCTGAGGGCGCGCAGCTCCGCTTCCTGGCGGTCGACGAGGTCGAGGTGACCGGCCCGCCGGTGGGGCTCTCCCGGCGGCTGCGGGCGCTGGCCGCGCGCCTGGAGCGGGGCCATGACGTCGAGGAGGTCGCCGGGCACGCCCGCGGCCTGGGGCAGGCCCTGCGGGCCAGCGGCGCGGTCGGCCTGGAGGGACTGCTGCACGCCGGGATCGCCCAGGAGCTGGACCGCCTGGTCGGCGTCGGCGAGACGGACCCCAAGGCCCTGGTCCGGGGCCTGGAGGCGGCGGCCGCCCTGCTGCACGAAGGGCGGCCGCCCGACCTGGCCCAGCCCGGCACCCTGGTGCAGGCGCTGCGCCTGTGGCACGAGGGGCTGGGCCGGGACGCCGCGCTGGGGCAGGCGCTGGCCGGCGCCGTGGGCGAGCTGGCCGCCTCGCCCCGGGTCCTGCCCCGCGCCGCCGCCCTGCTGGCCGCCGCCCGTGCCGACGGACTGCCCTTCGAGGTCCTCGCCGACGCGCTGCAGCAGCTCGCGCCGCCGGGGCCCGCCTCCGCCGGCCTGTGGCGGGCCATCGCGGCGGCCGCGCCCGCCCGCGCCGAGCTGGTCACCCTGTTCAACCTGGGGCTGTCGCTGCGCACCGAGGCCGGCGCCCCCGAGGCGGCCATGGAGCTGTTCGCCCGGGCGCTGGACATGGACCCCGACGACGCCGAGCTGTGGTTCGAGCTGGGCAACGCCCGCCGCGACCTGGGCGACGCCGACGGCGCCCTGTCGGCCTGGGTGCGCGCCGGCGAGCTGGACCCCAAGCTGCCGGGCCCCTGGGCGGGCATGGGCCGCCTGCTGCTCGCGCAGGGCCGCCACCAGGAGGCGCGGCAGGCCCTGGCCCGGCTGGTGAACCTGGTGGACGAGGCCGAGCACTGGCACGCCTATGGCCAGGCCCTGCAGGGCTGCGGCCGTGCCGAGCAGGCGCGCGAGGCGCTGGAGCGGGCCGAGCGGGGCTACAGCGCCGGCCTGGAGCGGGGAGAGGACCCTCGCCTGCGCTACCGCCGGGGTGCCGTGCGGGCCCGCCTGGGGCGCCCGGCAGAGGCGCTGGCCGACCTGCAGGCCGCCGTCTCGGCCCACCCGTCGTGGGCGCAGATCGCCCGCGAGGACGACGACTTCGCCACGCTGCGCGGCCTGCCCGGCTGGCCGGGGCGGCTCTAGCAGCCCGTAGGAGATTGGTCGAGCATCCGCCCGGGCCGCAGGCCACGGGCATACATCGCCCCCTGTTCGCGCCGGCGCGTCGGGTTCACCGCAGGGTGGCGGTGTAGACCTTGCGGATGTTGTAGGCGGTGCAGACGAGGGCCCACTCTCCGCGGGCCTTGGTGAGCCCGCGGAGGAGGAACTGTCGGAATCCCATTGTGGCCTTGATGATGCCGAAGACCAGCTCTACGGTGCTCTTTCGCGCTCTCATTCGCGCTTGGCCTTCTCGGGTCTTCAACCTGCTGGCCATCCTGGCCTGCGCATCTGCGCCGTCGGGCGGGGCCCCCTCCACTGGTTCGGGAGGGGGCCAGCTTCGGCGCTCTCGGGCCATGGCCAGGTAGGGTGTGACCCCGCGTTCCTCTGCGGTGATCGCGTTCGTCTCACTCATGTAGCCGGCATCGGCGGTGAGGCTGTCCGGCGCCTTGCCCAGGCTGGCGATGGTCCGCTCCAGCAAGGGCGGCAGGTACTGGGAGTCCGGCGCCTGGTTGCTCAGCCCGTGGGCCACGATCAGGTGGATGCGACCGTCGACGACGGCCTGGCTGTTGAAGCACTGATCGAAGGCCCCCTTGGCCGTCTTCATGATCCGGCTTTCAGG
>JAKLKF010000120.1 GCA_023150805.1 Myxococcota bacterium
GTCGTCGTCGCCGGCCGCCTTGCTGGCCAGCCAGCCCGCCGCGGCGCCCACCGCCGCGCCCGCGGCGACCCCGGCCAGCACGCCCAGCGCGCCGACCGTGCCGCCCCCGTCGGCGTCCGCCTTGACCGGGGCCGGCTCCTCCGCCGCCGGCACCAGGGGCGTGGTCGGGTCCGAGCGCAGGGCCCGCAGCTTCTCCTGGGTGTCCGGATCGGGCGCCGCCAGCGTCGGCGAGGACCGGGTCGGCGTGGGCCGGACCGCGTCCACGTCCGGCTCCCGACCCGCCAGCAGGGCCGCCAGCAGGCCGTCGAGCTGCTCGGCCGAGCACCGCCGGGTCGGGTCCGGATCCATGCACAGCTCGAGCAGCCGGTTGAGCCGGCGCACGTCGTCGGCGTCGTCGTGCGAGCGCACGACCACCGGCGGCAGCGCGTCGACCAGGAGCTGGTAGCCCTCCTCCGGCGCCAGGCGGTCGGCGAAGCGGACCACGGGCAGCACCATGGTGCAGAAGTACAGCAGCGCGCCCACGCCGTAGACGTCGGTGGCCGGCGTGGGGGCGCCGCCGATGAACTGCTCGGGCGCGGCGTACTGGGGGGTGCCGACGAAGGCCCCGACGCGCGTCTGGCTGCCCAGCGAGCCCAGCACCTTGGCGATGCCGAAGTCGGCGACGCGCACCACGGCGTCCTCGTCCCCGCCGACGACCCGCGCCAGGAGCACGTTCTCAGGCTTCAGGTCGCGGTGCACCACGCCCATGTCGTGGGCCTTGTCCAGGGCCCAGCACACCTGGCGGGCGACCTGCGCGGCGCGCCGGACCGGCAGGCTGCCGACGCGCTTGATGTGATCCAGCAGGCTGCCGCCCGGCTCGAAGCGCGTCACCAGGTAGGGGCTGTGGCCGGCCCGGTGCACGAAGCCCAGGTACTGGACGATGTTGGGGTGGTCCAGCTCCTGCAGCACCTGGGCCTCGGTGGCCAGGCGCTTGAGGTAGGGCCCCTCGTCGCGGCTGGCGAACAGCACCTTGAGCGCCAGCCGGGGGCCGATCTCCTCGCCGTCGACGCCCACCTCGCGCGCCAGGTAGGTCACGCCGGCGCCTCCCAGCGCCAGCAGGCTGTGGATCTTGTAGTGGCGGTCGAAGACGTCCCCGGCGCCGTACATGCGTCCCCAGCCCGCCTGGGGCCGGCCGCGCCGACAGGACAGGTTCGGGCAGCGCTCGTGGTCTTCCTCGAAGGTGGTCAGGCACCGGCTGCAGTAGCGGGTGGACGCCGACGGCTGGGCCCCGTGCATGGCCTAGGCCCCGTCCAGGAAGCGCTGCAGCGGCATCAGGCAGAAGCCGTTGGTCGAGGCGGTCTCCCAGTCGACCCGGAAGACGTCGAGCCCCCGGGTGGAGGCGCCGGTGTCCAGGCTGTAGCCGCAGCCGGTCCAGCCCTTGCGGTGCCCACGCGCGGGGCCGACCTCGTCGCCGGTGCAGGTGGGCACGCCGCCGAGCAGGGCGCCTTCCTCCACCTCCTCGACCGGCCGGCACAGCCACTCGGCGCGCACGTCGAACACGACCACCTGCCAGGCCCGCTCCCGCTGTCCCTCGGTCGGCTTGCGGCCCAGCAACCCCAGCACCTGGAGCACGCGGTCCGCGCCGCCCACCTCGCGGGCGCGGGCGCGCAGGTCGCTGACCCGCACCACCTCGAGCGACGCGTCGGCGCCCACCCTGCGGCCCAGCGGCGCCACCCACGCGACCTGCAGGGCGTCGGGGACCGCGGCCACCTCCTCGCAGGTGCTGGCCCGGGCCGGCGCGCCCAGGGCGCCCCAGGCCAGCGCGCCCAGGGCGCCCCAGGCCAGCGCCAGGGCACCCAGCGCCGCGCCCCCCTCCCACGTCCCCCGTCGCCGCGGGGTCCGCCGCGACGGGGCTGGAGGGGCGCCGAGCCTCACTCGGTCACCGAGTACCCGGTGGAGAGGTCGAAGGCGGTGGTCCGGCTGGCGTTGGGGCCGGTCCAGTGGACGGTGCCCTTCACCCAGGCCTTGCCCTCGGGCAGGGCGCTGGTGTCCCGCCACTCGAACTTGCCGGAGAGCACCGCGTTGCCCTTGCCGCCCGAGGTGACGGTCAGGCCCGGGCTCACCGAGTCGGTGCCGATGTTGCGGTCGCCGATGCCGTAGCTGAAGTCGATGCGGTCGACCTTGACCGAGCCCCCCGGCAGGCCGTTGTCCATCACCAGGGTGTAGCGGATCGAGTTGAACTCCCGCACGGTGTCCGTCTGGTGCGAGATCAGGTCGGCGCGCTCCAGCGTGACGACGAAGTTCTCGCCGGGGACGGAGGCCTCGGGCGCCTTCTTCTTGGCGCAGCCGGTCGAGGTGAGGGCGGCGCCGCCGAAGAGCAGGCCGAGGCTGAGGGCGAGGGTCATCGAGGGCTTCACGGGACCTCCTGGTGCAGCGGTGAAGGGTCGGTCAGGTGCCCGACCCGGGGGAGCGGGGACGAATTCAGGCGCGGCCGCGGGCCTGCAGACCCAGGGCCAGGTCGCGATGGGCGATGCTACCCACAACGGAGAGCGGCGGCATCGGCGGGGGGGCCAGCAACAGCCTGCGCCGCAGCGCGGTCAGGCGGTCGAAGGCGTCGACGGCGATGTCGTGGTGGGCCTTGTCCTGCTCCTGGAGGCGGACCAGGATCTCGAAGGCCTCCCACTGCAGCTCCACTTCGGAGCAGCACAGGAACAGGTCGACGGTGGCGCGGCTGGCCAGGTCGAGCTGCAGCTCCAGCGGGAAGCGCCCGCGCACGGCCTTCATCTCCAGGTCGTCGCTGACCACCACGCCCGGGAAGCCCAGCCGCTGCCGGAGCACGCCGTCCACCACCCGCCGCGACATGGTGGCGGGCAGGTCCTCGTCCCAGGCCGGGAAGCGCACGTGGGCCGTCATCACCAGGGGCGCCCCGGCGCCGACGGCGGCGCGGAAGGGCACCAGCTCGCAGGCGTCCAGCGCCGGCGGCTCCTTCTCCACCACCGGAAGGTCCAGGTGGCTGTCGACCGTCGTCTCGCCGTGGCCGGGGAAGTGCTTGACGCAGCCGGCGACGCCCGCCTGCTCCAGGCCGGCCAGGAAGGCGACGACGTGGCGCGCCACGGCATCGGGCCGGTCGGAGAAGGCGCGGTCGCCGATGACGGGGTTCCTGGGGTTGCTGTCGACGTCGGCCACCGGCGCCCAGTCGACGTGGAAGCCCAGGGCCCGCAGCTCCTCGCCCATGGACCGGGCCAGGTCGCGGGTCTGGACCGGGTCGTCGACGTTTCCGACCCAGCGCGCCCGCGGCCACTCGGTGGCCTTGATGCGCTGCACGCGGCCCCCCTCCTGGTCGACGGTCAGCAGCGCCGGGATCTCCGCGGGCACCAGGCTGGAGAGCTGGCGGTTCAGCTCCCGGACCTGGGCCGGCTCCTCCACGTTGCGCGCGAACAGGATGAAGCCGGCCGGCTGGACCTCGGCGCACAGGGCCCGCAGGCTGTCGGGGGCGTCCACGCCGTGGAAGCCGACCACCAGGCGCTGCCCGGCGCGCCGCTTGCGGTCGGCCAGCGTCGTCGTGGCGCCGACCGCCTTGCGCACCGACCGGCCGGCCTTCACGGGTGGCCGTCCGCCGGGTGCTCGGCCAGCTCGATCAGCACCCCGCCCGCGCTCTTCGGGTGGATGAAGATGACCCGCGTCCCGTGCGCACCGGGAGTCGGCGCCTCCGTCACGAAGCGGTAGCCCCGCTCCTTGAGGCGCACCACGTCGGCGTCCAGGTCGTCGGTCCGGAAGCACAGGTGGTGCAGGCCCCCTCCCCCCCGCTTCTCCAGCCAGGTCGCGACCGGCCCCTGGCCCCGCAGCGGGTGGATGAGCTCGATCCGGGTCCCGGTCACCGGCAGGAAGGCCGTGGAGGTCTGGGCCGCCTCCACGTCCTCGGTCCCGGCCAGCTCCAGCCCCAGGTCTTCCGCGAAGCGCCGGATCGCCTCCTGGAGGTCGGGCACGGCGATGGCCACGTGGTCGAGAGCGATGATCATGCCGGGCGCCTAACACGCCGGGCTCCCGCCTCCTTGCCGCGGCGTGGGTCCGCCGACGCCCCCCCCGGCGCGACACTGTGACCGCGGTGGAACCGCATGCTGCGCGTTCGCCCGGCTAATAGGCGCAGCATCGGTTCCCAACCCTCCCTGGAGATGCGCCATGTCTGCACTGGCCGTAGCTGCCCTGCTGCTGTCCACCCCCTCGCTCGCCGGTGAAGACAGCGGTCTTCGCCTGGGCCTGGGCCTGGGCTGGTTCCAGCCAGGCAAGAACGAGACCGTCATCGACGGCTCCTGGACCGTCGTCCCCCGCCTTGGCTACGACTTCAACCAGACCTTCGGCCTGGAGGCCGACCTGGGCTGGTCCCAGGGCCTGACCCGCACGGTGGGCCGGCAGTACAACGTGCTGACCCCTCGGCTGAACCTGCTGGTGCACGCGCCACCGGTCGGCCCCGTCACCTTCTTCGGCGCCGTGGGCCCCGGCCTGTACTGGAAGAAGGTCAAGCGCACCGAGGGCAGCGACATCGGCACCGGCACCTACGACGACAGCAACGACGACCTCGGCTTCGGGCAGTACAAGAACCCCGACACCGACTTCCTGCTCAACGTCGGCCCCGGCGCCCTGCTGCGCTTCGGCGAGGGTCCCGTCGGCCTGCGCACCGACTTCCGCTACATGCTGTCGGCCGGCAGCACCCCCGCGGACAAGGACGACGATCCCACCACGCTCGAGTCCGACCGCTACGACAACTGGGAGTGGACGGTCGGCCTGACCTTCCTGCTGGGCCGCGGCGCCAAGGACACCGACGGCGACGGCTACAAGGACGACGTCGACTCCTGCGTCGAGGAGGCCGAGGACTTCGACAAGTACAAGGACGAGGACGGCTGCCCCGACACCGACAACGACAAGGACGGCATCAAGGACGCCAAGGACACCTGCCCCGACGAGCCCGAGGACCGCGACGACTTCCAGGACGAGGACGGCTGCCCCGACCCGGACAACGACGGCGACGGCGTGCTCGACGGGGACGACCGCTGCCCGCTGGAGCCCGGCCAGCCGGCGTCCCTGGGCTGCCCCGACAGCGACCTGGACGGGGTCATCGACCGCGAGGACGAGTGTCCGCAGGAGCGGGGCCCCAAGGAGACCATGGGCTGCCCCGACCGGGACGAGGACCGCGTGCCCGACAAGCGCGACGAGTGCCCCGACGAGCCGGCCGACCCGCGCATCGACCCCAACCGCAGCAACGGCTGCCCGACCCGCGTCCTGGTCACCAAGGAGCAGATCGTCATCCTCGACAAGGTGTTCTTCGACACCAACAAGGCGACGATCAAGAAGGGCTCCTACGAGATCCTCAACCAGGTGGCCGAGGTGCTGCTCAAGTACCCCGACATCCGGAAGGTCGAGGTCGCCGGCCACACCGACAGCGACGGCTCGGACGCCGCCAACCTGGACCTGTCGCAGCGCCGGGTCGAGTCGGTCCGCCAGTACCTGGTCAGCAAGGGCGTGGCCGAGGACCGGCTGGTCGCGAAGGGCTACGGCGAGAGCAAGCCCATCGGCGACAACAGCACGGCCGCCGGCAAGGCCGAGAACCGCCGCGTCGAGTTCAACATCCTCGAGCAGTAGCGCCCACCGGGGCCCCTCGCCCGCCCCTGGGGCGACGGCGGGGGGCACCCCCTGGGGCTACTTGCCCTGCCGGCCCTCGATCGCCAGCAGCAGCACGACGGCCGCCACGCCGAGCCGCGGGTCCAGCTTGCCGCCCGCGGCCTCCAGGTCGACGTCGTAGACGACCTGGAAGGGGTTGAAGCGCTGCTTGATGCTGCCGACCTCCTGGTCGCCCACCCAGACCTTGAAGGACTGCGGGATGATGGGCAGGAAGCGGCGCAGCAGGGCCATGCCGCCGCTGTCCTCCTGGACCTTGCCCATGTTGGCGCCCGCCGTGTCCAGGATGGTCCACTCGTCGCGCAGCATGGACTTCAGCCCCTCGCGCTTGAGCGCGCCGACCTTCTCGCCGCTCTTCTTGTCGCTGACGTCGTAGGTGCCCGAGAAGTCGCCGATGCCGCGGGCCTGGATGCCCAGGATCGCGTCGGACTGCTTCTCGTCGCCGAAGACCGTGATCTCCTCCTTGAGCTTGAAGGCCTTCTGCTTGACGTAGAAGCGCAGGTTGCCCTCGGGGCCCAGGATGCGGAAGGCGTTGCCCATGAAGGCGAAGAGCGCCTTGTTGGCGACGTAGCGGCTGCTGTAGATCGACAGGGCGGTGGACACGGGCACCTCCGGTGCGCAGGGGGAAGCTCCGTAGCGCGCCGGTCGCCCCCCGACGACCCGCCGCCCCTGCGCCCCGTTGACAGCCGGCAATGCCGGGACACCCTGGCGCGTAGGTGCGCGGCGGTCGTCCCCGGTTCGGGCTACCCCTCCTGCCTCGCCCGCGTCTCGCCCGCGTCCCGCCCGCCCCCCTCCCCGCTCCAGCCCCGGCCGGTCATGTCCTCGCACCCCCGACCCCGTTGGCCGCTCCCGGCGTCCGCCCTGCTCCTCGCCATGCTCCTCGGCGCCTGCCAGGTCTCCACCGGCGGCGGCGGCCCCGACAAGGGCGGCGAGGAGGGCGAGGAGAAGGAGGAGACCCCCGACCGCCGCGTCCTGGTCGAGGCCGCGCCGGTGGCCCGCGGCGAGGTGGCCGACCACCTGGTCACCACCGGCAGCCTGGAGAGCGAGGGGCAGGCCGACATCGTGCCCGAGGCGACCGGCGTCGTGACGCAGCTGCTGGTCGAGGAGGGCGACAGCGTGCGCAAGGGGCAGCTCCTCGCCGTGCTGAGCAACCCCACCCTCGAAGCCGGCGCCCAGCGCGCCCAGCTCGAGATCGAGCGGGCCCGGCGAGAGGTCGAGACCGCTCGCGCCCTGCACGGCCGCGGCGCCATCTCCGACCAGGAGCTGCGCACCGCCGAGGAGGCCTTCCGGACCGCCGAGACCAGCTTCACCGAGGCGACGCGCACCCAGGGCTTCACCCGCATCCAGAGCCCCATCGACGGCACGGTCAGCGCGCGCGACCTGCGCCTGGGCGAGGTGGCCGGCGGGCAGCGCGCCTTCCAGGTGGTCGACCTCAGCCGCCTGCGCGTGGTGGTGCAGCTCCCCGAGAAGGACCTGGCCCGGGTGCGCCAGGGGCAGGTGGTCGTGCTCCAGGGCGCCTACGACGAGGCGGCCCAGGGGCAGGGCGTCGTCAGCCGCGTGAGCCCGGTCGTCGACACGCGCACCGGCACCGTGCGGGTCACGATCGACGTCGACGCCAACAGCACGACCCTGCGGCCCGGCCAGTTCGTCAAGGTCCGCGTCGAGGTCGACCGCCACGCGGACGTGCTCACCATCCCCCGCCGGGCCCTGGTGTGGATCGACGGCGTGCCCGTGGCCTGGAAGGTGGTCGAGGGCAAGGCCGAGGAGGAGAAGGCAGCGGGCGACGAGCCGGGCGAGGGTGACGCGAAGGGCGACGGGAAGGACCAGGCCGCGGCCGAGGAGCCCGGCTTCTTCGCGAAGCTCTTCCAGAAGGAGGACGCGGGCGAGGACGAGGCGGCCGAGGACGAACCGCCCCCCTGGCCCCTGCGCATGGCGGAGCGCGCCGACCTGGAGATCGGCTACCAGGATCCCGAGCGGGTCGAGATCCTCGCCGGCCTCGCCGAGGGGGAGCAGGTCGTCACCCTGGGCAACCAGAACCTGCGCGGCGGCACCCCGCTGCGCCTGCCCGAGGATCCCGGCCCCGAGGCGGCCCGCAAGAAGGACGCGGACGAGGACGCCGACAAGGCCTCCGACGCGGACAAGGCCGCCGACGGGGTCGAGGGGTGAACGACAGCGAGCGCGTCGCCGCGGGCATCTTCGCCCTGGTCGTGCGCCGGCCGGTCGCGGTCTGGATGATCGCGATCGCCGCCGCCGTCTTCGGCCTGGTCAGCTACCAGCGCCTGGCGCTGGACCTGATGCCCGACCTGTCCTACCCCTCGATCACGGTGCGGACCGAGGCCCTGGGCTACGCCCCCGAGGAGGTCGAGGGCCAGGTCAGCCGCCCCATCGAGGAGGCCCTGGCCACCACCGAGGGCCTGGTCGAGCTGGAGAGCCGGTCGCGGGCCAGCACCTCAGACGTGGTGCTGGAGTTCACCTGGGGCACGGACATGGACCGGGCCGCCCAGGACGTGCGCGAGCGGCTGCAGACGACCTTCCTGCCCGACGACGTCGGCCGCCCCCTCATCCTGCGCTACGACCCCAGCCTGGACCCGATCCTGCGGATCAGCCTGTCGGAGGAGGGCCCCAAGGACGAGGACCCCGAGGCCGAGGAGCGGCGCCTGCTCGCCCTGCGCGAGCTGGCCGAGCGCGAGATCAAGCGCGAGCTGGAGGCGATGGACGGCGTCGCCGCGGTCCGCGTGCGCGGCGGCCTGGAGCGCCAGGTCCTGGTCGAGGCCCGCCAGGACTGGCTCGCCGCCCGCGGCGTGACGGTGGAGCAGCTCGTCGCCACCCTGGGCAGCGAGAACGTCAACCTGCCCGGCGGCGCCATCCGCGACGGCGACCAGGAGTTCCTGGTCCGCACGCTGAACGAGGTGCGCACGGTCGAGGAGATCTCGGCCCTGGAGATCCGGCGCCCCGACGGGATGGGGGTGCCGGTGCGCGAGGTCGCGAGGGTCCGCGAGACCCACAAGGACCGCGAGGTGATGAGCCGCCTGGACTCGCGGCCGGCCGTGACGCTGGAGGTCTTCAAGACCGCCGACGCCAACATCGTGCGGGTCGCGCGCAGCATCAAGGAGCGCCTGGGGAGCCAGGACGCGCCCGCCGCGGCCCTGCCCGCCGGGATGCCGAAGGGGCCGCCGACCCTGGTCGACACGCTGCCCGCGGGCGTCAGGCTGGTCGTGCTGGAGGACCAGGCCGAGTTCATCGAGCAGAGCCTGGCCAACCTGCGCAGCACGGCCCTGATGGGCGCCGTCCTGGCGGTGGGCATCCTCTTCCTGTTCCTGCGCGACTTCCGCGCCACCGCGATCATCGGCGCGGCCATCCCCCTGTCGATCATCGTGACCTTCGCCCCCATGTACCTGGGCGGCGTCTCGCTCAACCTGATGAGCCTGGGCGGCCTGGCCCTGGGCATCGGCATGCTGGTCGACAACGCGGTCGTCGTGCTGGAGAACATCCAGAACCACGTCGACCGCGGCCTGCCGCGCCGGCAGGCGGCCGAGCGGGGCACGCAGGAGATGGCCGCCGCGGTCATCGCCAGCACGCTGACGACGGTCGCCGTCTTCCTGCCCATCCGCTTCGTCGAGGGCATCGCCGGCCAGATCTTCGGCGACCTGGCGCTGGCCGTCGTCTTCAGCCTGCTGGCCAGCCTGGTGGTGGCGCTGTTCTTCGTGCCGGTCCTGGCCGCCACCGAGTTCCGCCTGCAGGACCTGGCCCGCAGCGCCGACCTGCCCGCGGACGCCGACCTGCGGACCCGGGCCCGCGCCCTGCTCCAGGCCAGCCGCTCCACGCGCTTCGCCTCGTGGGCCCAGCTCCGCGCGGGCTGGCAGGCCCGGACGGGCGGACGGCGCTGGCTGTGGGCGCCCTACGCCGCGACGCGCTTCCTCCTGCGGCTCTCCTTCGAGCTGCTGGTGGCCCTGGTCATCCTCCCGCTGGCCCTGGTGGCGCGCGTGGGCGCGGGCTTGGGCGCGATGGCGCTGCCCCGGATCAGCCGCCCGCTGCTGTGGGCCGCCGACCGCTTCATGGCTGCGTACGGCCGCTTCGCCGACGCCTACCGCGACCGCATGGCCGGCGTGCTGCGCCGCGGCGGCCTGGTGCTGGGCCTGGCCGCCGTCGCCGTGGCGGTCAGCCTGCCCCTGGCCGGCAACCTCGGCCAGGCCCTGATCCCCGAGGTGCACCAGGGCCGCTTCACCGCCGAGCTGGCGCTGCCCGTGGGCACCCCGCTGCCGCGCACCAGCTCGCTCTCCGCCCGGGTCGAGGAGCGCCTGCAGGCCCTGCCCGGCGTCGCCCACGTGCACGCCGTGGTCGGCAGCGAGCAGCGGGCCGACAGCGGCAGCGACGAGGGCGAGCACACCGCCCGGGTAGTGGTCGAGCTCACCCCCGGCGGGGACCTGGCCGCCCGCGAGGATGCGCTGATGGCCCGGGTCCGCGACGAGGTGGCCGCGGTCGCGCGGCAGGAGCTGGGCCCCACCCGCCTGGCCGCCCTGCCCGTGGGCGCCGACGGCCAGGTCGGCGCCGGCGCGGCCCTCTCGGCCGCCGGCATCGAGCTGCGCCTGGCCCGACCGGGCATCTTCAGCTTCCGCACGCCGATCGAGGTCGTGCTCTACGACCGCGACCTGGACGACCTTCGGCGCCACGCCGGCGAGGCGACCGCGGCCATGGTCGGCCTGCCCGGCCTCGCCGACGTGCGCAGCAGCATGGTCCAGGGCTACCCCGAGGTTCGGATCCGCTACGACCGCGACCTGCTGGAGCGCTTCGGCCTGGACACGGGCACGGTCGCCCGGCGGGTCCGCGAGCAGGTCCAGGGCGCCCAGGCCACCACCCTCTCCCGCGGCACCGGCCGGGTCGATCTCACGGTGCGGCTGGCGGAGGAGGAGCGCCGCAGCATCGACGACCTGCGTCGCATCAACGTGAACCCCGAGCTGGTGCCCGCGATCCCGCTCGAGGCCGTCGCCAGCTTCGAGGAGGCGCTGGGCCCCAGCGAGATCCGCCGCATCGACCAGCAGCGCGCCGCCGTCGTGACCGCCAACATCGACGGCTTCGACCTGTCGGGGCAGGCCCGCGTCATCCAGGGTGCCTTGGACCGGCTGGAGCTGCCCGCCGGGGCCTACGAGATCGCTGGCCAGAACCGCGAGATGCAGCGCTCGATGCAGAGCCTCCAGCTCGCCCTGGCCCTGGCGGTCTTCCTGGTCTACGTCATCATGGCCAGCACCTTCGAGAGCGTGATCCACCCCTTCGTCATCCTGTTCAGCGTGCCGCTGGCCCTGGTGGGCGTGGTGGCGGCCCTGGGGCTGTCGGGCACCCCGGTCAGCGTGGTGGTGCTCATCGGCGCCATCGTGCTGGCGGGCGTCGTCGTGAACAACGCCATCGTGCTGGTCGACGCGATCAACCGCCTGCGAGACGAGGGGGCCGAGCTGGACGCGGCCGTCCAGCGGGCCTGCGCGCTGCGGCTGCGCCCCATCCTGATCACCACGACCACCACCGTGCTGGGCCTGCTGCCCCTGGCCTTCGGCCTGGGCGAGGGCGCCGAGATCCAGCAGCCCCTCGCCGTCACCGTCATCGCCGGCCTCTCCTCCTCCACGCTGCTGACCCTGGTCGTGATCCCGGTCGTCTACCGCACGGTCGCCGCCCTCCGCGCCCGCGCCGAGCCCGCCGCATGAGCCGCTGGCTGCCCTGGCTGTCGGTCCACCGGCCGGTGACGGTCGCGATGCTCTTCGTGGCGCTCTGCGTGCTGGGCCTGATCGCCTGGGTGCGCATCCCGCTGGAGATGATGCCCGGCAGCTTCGAGCTGAACCAGATGTGGGTCTGGGTGCCCTACCGCGACAGCACCCCCCAGGAGAACGAGACCACCCTGGTCCGGCCCATCGAGGAGCAGCTCGCCACGGTCGAGGGCCTCAAGGGCCTGTCCAGCGAGGCCAGCAGCGGCTCGGCCAGCTTCGAGCTCGAGTTCTACCGCTCCATCGGCATGGACAGCGCCTACAACGCCGTCGCCGACCGCATGGAGCGGGCGCTGGCGGAGCTGCCCGACGACGTGGACCGCTACTGGATCTACCGGTGGAACCCCTCCGACGAGCCCATCATCTGGGCCGGCATCAAGATCCCCGAGACCGTCGAGGACCCCTACCACCTGGCCAACGAGGTGATCGCCCGCCGCCTGGAGCGGGTGCCCGGCGTGGGCCGGGTCGAGGTCTGGGGCGTCGATCCCAAGCGCGTCTTCATCGACTTCCGCCTGCCGGCCATCCAGCAGTACGGGCTCAACCTGGGAGACGTCATCCGCAAGCTGGGAGGCGACAACTTCCAGCTTGCCAGCGGGCGGATCGTCGACCGCGGCCAGGTCCGCTACGTGCGCAGCCTGGCCCGGTACGAGGATCTCGACACCCTGCGCCGCTACCCGATCCAGCCCGGCGTGACGCTGCAGGACATCGCCGACATCAGCTACCGCCTGGACCCCTCCGCCTCGATCGCCCACATCGACGGGGACGACGGCGCCGCCCTGGCCATCAACAAGGAGTCGGGCGCCAACACGGTCGCGACCGCCCGCGCGGTGCAGCAGGCCATGGCCGAGCTGGAGGCCGACCCGCGCATGATGGGCTCGCGCATCTTCAGCTTCTTCGACCAGGGCGAGCTGATCAGCGACAGCGTGGACAGCCTGCTGATGACCGCGCTGACCGGCGGCCTGTGCGCCGTCGTGGTCCTCTACGCCTTCCTGCGGCAGTGGCGCATGACCCTGCTCATCGCCGCCTGCATCCCCTTCACCCTGCTGATGACCGTCACGATCCTGTACCTCAAGGGCGGCAGCCTCAACCTGCTGTCGCTGATGGGCCTGATGCTGGCGGTGGGCATGGTGGTGGACAACGCCATCGTCGTGGTCGAGTCGGTCTACGCCCGCCGCCAGGTCGGAGAGGACGCCCGGCACGCCGCCGTCGAGGGGGCCTCCGAGGTGGGGCTGGCGATCACGCTGTCGACCCTGACCACCATGGTCGTCTTCCTGCCCGTCATCTTGATGAGCGAGGACGCCAACTTCAGCTTCTTCATGGGCGAGCTGGGCTTCCCCGTCGTCTTCGCGCTGGGCGCCTCGCTGGTCGTGGCGATGCTCTTCACCCCGCTGACCACCACCCTGGTCCGCGGCAAGCGCGACGCCCTGGGGCGCGAGCAGGTCCAGGACGAGCCACGCTGGGTCACCTGGCTGACCGAGCGCTACCACCGGGCGCTGCGTCGGGTGCTCACCCACCGCACCGACACCCTGGTCGGCATCGTCGCCATCACCGCCCTGACCTTCGTGTTGCCCGTCAAGCAGGTCGGCTGCAGCGAGGACGCCGAGGGCAACATCAACGACTTCGTCGTCCGCTACCAGGTCCCCGCCGACCTCGACTACTACGAGCGGCTCGAGATCGTCGAGACCTACGAGGAGTGGATCGAGTCCCACCGCCAGGACTGGGGCGTTCGCGTCACCCGCAGCCGCCTGTCCTCGAACTCCACCACCGGCCGGACCTACGTGTACCTGGAGGATGAGCCTCCCGAGGGCACCCTGCCCCGCGACGAGGTGCTGGACGCCGCCCGCAAGGACCTCCCGCAGGTGCCCGGCGTGCAGGCCAGCATCGGCTGGCAGGAGGGCGGCGACGGCGAGAACCGGACCCTCCGCCTGGTGATGCGCGGCGAGGACACCGCCACCCTGGCCACCCTGGGCCAGGAGGTCGCCCGCCGCGCTCGCGCCGTAGAGGGCGTGCTGGGCGTGCAGGCCGGCCTGGAGGAGGAGGGCGGGCGCCAGGTGCAGCTGGTGGTCGACCGGGACGCCGCCAGCCGCTCCGGCGTCAGCGCCCAGAGCATCGGGCAGACCGTCGGCTTCGCGCTGCGCGGCACGCCGCTGCCGGAGTACCACGACGGCGGAAAGGAGGTGGACGTCTACGCCCGCTTCCGGCTGGAGGACCGCCAGGACGTCGACCGCCTGCTGGACTTCCCCATGTGGAGCATGAGCACCCAGGCCATCGTGCCCCTGCGCGCCCTGGTCCACCCCGACGTGGCCCCCGGGCTGGGCACCATCCGGCGCGAGGACCGCACCACCGCCTGGCCCATCACGATCGACCTGGACCAGGGTGTGGACACCGCCACCGCGATGGCCCGCGTCCAGGCGGCGCTGGCCGACCTGGAGCTGCCCCGCGGCTACCGCGTGGACATGGGGCAGACGATGGGCGACCAGCTGGAGAACGACCAGGCCCGCAACCTGGCGCTGGTCCTGTCGATCGTCTTCGTCTTCCTCATCATGGGCGTGCTCTTCGAGAGCTTCCTGCTGCCCCTGTCGATCATCACCACGATCCCGATGGCCCTGTTCGGCGTGTACTGGACGCTGTACCTGACGGGCACGCCGCTGGACGTGATGGGCGGCGTGGGCCTGGTGATCCTCATCGGCGTGGTCGTCAACAACGGCATCGTGCTCATCGACGTCGTCACCCGCCTGCGCGCCGAGGGGCACGACCGCACCGACGCCCTGGTCGAGGCGGGTCGCCGCCGGCTGCGCCCGATCCTGATGACCGCGCTCACCACGATCTTCGGCGTGCTCCCCATGGCGCTCGGCACGGACACCTTCATCGGCATCCCCTACGCGCCGATGGGCAAGGTGGTCGGCGGCGGCATGGTCGCCGGGACCTTCCTCACGCTCTTCTTCGTGCCCTACCTCTACACCGTGCTCGACGATGTGCGCGACAGCGGCGCGCGCTGGCTGGCCTGGGTGCTGCACCGCCGCAGCCCACCGGCGGCGACGCCCGACGACCTCCCCTCGCCCGCTCCCGGCAAGTGACGATGCTCCCCCTGCTCCTGCTCTCCTCCGCCGCCCTGGCCGGCCCGCTCACCTACGAAGAGGCGCTGCAGCGCGCGCTGGAGCGCAACCCCGAGCTGTTGGGGAGCGAAGCCAGCCGCCAGTCCGCGCAGGGGGCCCTGCTGGCGGCCCGCTCGCCCTTCGACCCCAACCTGACGGCCAGCCTGGGCTACGCCGGCAGCAAGTCGGAGAGCACGCAGGAGTTCGGCGAGGTGCTCAGCGACTTCAAGAACCTGAGCTTCGACACCACCCTGTCGCAGGCGGTGAGCACCGGCACCACCCTGTCGCTGGGCCTGTCCGGCAGCCAGAGCCGCTTCCGCTACGAGCTGCGCGACACCGGCTTCGTCGTCGAGAGCGACGAGCCGCAGTGGTCCACCGACCTGCAGGCCAGCATCCGCCAGAACCTGCTGGAGGGCCTCTCCCGCAGCTACAACCTGCAGGCCGTGCGCCAGGCCGGGCGCTCGCTGGACCAGGCCGAGCTGGGCCTGCTCTCGACCCGCCAGCAGGTCCTGGCCGACACCGCCAGCGCCTACTGGAGCCTGTACCAGGCCCAGCGCCTGGTCACCATCGCCGAGCAGGCCGTCGCGGTGGCCGAGGAGGAGCGCCGCATCGTCCTGGCCAAGGTCGACGCCGGCGACCTGGCGCCGGTCGAGAAGAGCCGGGTCGAGGCGACCCTGGTGCAGGCCCGCAGCGCCCTGCTGTCCGCGCAGAACACGGCGCAGAGCGCGGCCGAGGCGCTGCAGCTGTTGGCCGGGGCGGAGCCCGACGGCCAGGTCGAGGCGGTCACCGTCCCGGCGGACCCCGTCGCCCTGGACCTGGACGACGAGGCCATCGTCGCCGAGGCCCTGGCGAAGAACCCCGACCTGCAGGCCGCGCGCCAGGGCGAGGAGGGCGCGGACCTGGACCTGCGCGACGCGCGGCACGGTCGCCTGCCCAGCCTGGCCGCCGTCGGGACCTACACGCTGAAGGGCTACGAGACCTCGTTCGGCGGGGCGATGGGCGAGCTGGCCCGCGCCGACCTGCACGACTGGTACCTGGGCGGCGAGCTGTCCACGCCGCTGGGCAACCGCGCCGACCGCGGCAGCGTCGCCCAGAAGGAGGCCGCCCTGGCCCAGGCGCGCATCAACCGGCAGGCGCTGGAGCGCAGCGTCGAGCAGTCCGTGCGCGCCCAGGTGCGGGCCGTGGAGTCCGCCCGCCTGGGCATGGAGCTGGCGCGCGCCAACCTGGACCTGGCCGAGCAGACCCTGGCCGCCGAGCGCGCCCTGCAGGACGCCGGCCGCGCCCTCCAGAAGGACGTGCTGGAGGCGATCCGCACCGTCGACGACGCGCGGGTCGCCGTCGAGCAGGCGCGGGCCGACCACGCGCTGGCAGTGGTCGAGCTGATGCGCCTGCGCGGGGCGCTGTAGGGCCTCGCGCCGCCCGAGCTCAGGCCGGGCCGCGGCTCACTGGGGGATCGCGTCGGCCTGGGGCACGCGGGCCAGCAGGTCGGCGAAGGCCACGAGCCGCAGCTTCTCGCCCTGCCAGGTGACCTCCTCGCCGACGTGCTTCTTGATGATGACCCGGTCGCCGAGGTTCAGGTCCTTGCCGACGTCGCTGGCCATCGCGATGACGACGCCCTCGCTGGGCTTCTCGGCGGCAGAGTCCGGCAGGAACAGGCCCGAGGCGGTCTTGGTCTGGGCCTCGAGGTTGCGGATGAGGACGTGGCCGTTGAGGGGCTGGATCTCCATGGGGGGCTCCGTGGGGTGGGGGGGTAGGTAGCGGTGGGGGGGGTCAGGCAGCCTGGAGGCCCAGCAGGCGCTCCAGGCGAGGCTTGTCGAAGCCGACCACGATCTCGTGGCCGATCTCGACCTGCGGCACGCCCACCTGGCCGGACCGCGCCACCAGCGCCTGCGCGGCCGCCGGATCGACGCTCACGTCGACCTCCCGGAAGCGCACGCCGTGCTGGCGGAGGTAGTCCTTGACGCGTCCACACCAGACGCAGGTGGGCGAGACGTAGACGGTCACCGGCGGACGGACGGCCCCGCCGGCGGGCGCCACCACGGCGCTCTCGTGGGGCAGCAGCGCGCGGGCCCAGGCCTCGGCGTCCTGGCGGCCCGCCGCTCGACGGATCACCTGGCCGCCCTGCACCGTGACGGCCGCCGGGACGGCGCTCACGCCGAAGCGCGCGTGCAGGCCCTTGACCTCGCCGACGTCGACCAGCAGCACGGGCGCGTCGGCGTCCTCCGCGAAGGCCTCGAAGGCGGGGCGCGCCTGGGTCGCCAGGGCCGAGAAGGCGCCGAAGAAGCCGACCACCACCGGCGAGTCGCCGGCGCTGGCCAGGGCCGCGTCGAGCTGCGCGGCGTCGGTGATCGGGAAGAGGCTCACGGGGGGGCTCCGGGGTGAGGGGTGCGGTGCGCGTCCAGGAGGTCGAGCAGGGCCCGCACCAGCGCCGGGCGGGCCAGGTGGTAGCAGCGGCGCCGGCCGTCCACCTCGCAGGCCACCAGGCCCGCCTGGCGCAGGACCGCGAGGTGGCGCGACACCCGCGGCTGCAGGGCCTCGGCGTCGTCGACCAGCTCCCCCACGCAGCAGGGGGCCCGCGAGAGGCGGATCAGCAGGCGCAGGCGGACCGGGTGGGCCAGGGCCTCCAGCAGGGCGGCGTCGGCGACCAGCTTCGGGTCGTCGTCGGCGGGCAGCTCGGGGAGGAGGTCTTTCATATTCGGTTGAGTGAATATGAACGCCCACCCACCCCGTCAAGGGGGCCCGCGCGTGCCCCCACCGGGCTGCCCGGCCGGGAGGTGCTCCGCCAGGAAGCGCCGCACCGTGCCCATCTCCGCGTCCCGGTAGCCGTAGGGCACGAACAGGTGGGGCGTGGGGGTGGGAGGCCGGTCGCAGGAGATCCCCTCCAGCGGCACGGGGACCCCCAGCGTGTAGACGCAGTCGAAGAGGTCGACCAGCGCCGGCACGGTCTCGTCCAGGACCTGCACCGAGGCGCCGTCCGTCGAGCGCTCGACGCCCAGGAACTGCCGGCTGGTCGCGTCGAGGACGACGGCGTCCAGCGGCTGCAGCGCCGCGGCCAGCACCGCCCAGACCGCGCCGCCGCTGTGTCCCAGGACCCCGACCTGCTCCCCCACGTCGGCGCCCGGCGCCAGCCCCCGCAGCAGGTCGAGCGCCACCCCGACCTCCCGCATCCGCACCGCGGCCAGGCTCAGCCCGCCGCAGGCCAGCTCCAGGCCCGCCTGGTACTCCGCCAGGCCCGCGTCGTAGGCGCGGAACCCGACGATCAGGACCGCCCGCCCCTCGGCGGCCAGCTCCCGCCCGCGCAGGCGATCGGACATCTCGTCCAGCTCGCGGCCACCCTCCGCCAGGTGCCCGGGCAGCATCAACAGCCCGGGCGCCTCCACCGGCAGCGCGGGCAGGAGCAGGCGCGCCGGGAAGGGCCCGAGCAGCGGGTCCTCCACCACCAGGTCGACCTGCCGGTGGTCGCCGCGATCCTCCACCGGGCCCGCCCGCACCCACACCGGCGCGTCCGACTGGAGCTCGCCGAGGCGGAGCCGCCGCGTGAGCTGCTGGCGCAGCCCTGGGTCGTCGATCGCGCGCTGGGGCCGCGTGCCGGCCTCGTCCACCTCCCGCCGCAGCGCGACCCACCTGTCCACCGTGGCCTCGACACACCGCTCGAGCGCCGCGGCGTCCCCGCCGAAGCGCTGCGCCGCCAGGGCCCGGTAGTCCTCGTCGCACCGGTCGACGCGCGCCAGGCCCCCGTCGCAGGCGTAGGACGGCGCCTCCGCCTCCACGCGCAGGGGGAAGGCGCCCGGGTCGAGCACCTGGAGCGGGTGGGGCGAACCGACCTCCCAGTGGGTGGGCGCCCCCTCCCACCCCACCGCGAGGCCGGTGTCGGGCGCGCGGGGCGCCGGGGCTTCGACGGTCGGCGCGGGCTCCGGGGCGGGGAGGCGGTCTGCCGAGCGGCCCCGGCAGCCGCCCAGCGCCCAGGGGATCCACAGCGACATGCAGAGGCGCGGCGCGCGCATGGAGGTCATCGACCGGACGAGGGGGCGGAGCGCGTCGGAGAGCCCCGGAGCCTACCCGGGCCCCCGCGGGTCCGCCGCCCCCCGCCGCGCCCCCCCGCGACACTGCTGTCGCGATCTCGCGCCCGCGCGCCGACGACGGGGACGATGAGCCTGCCACCAGGCCACTGGCACGAGAAGTGCTTGCCTTGCGGGCACCCACCAAGGAGCCCCCGATGCTGCCCCTCCTCCTGGCCCTCACCGCTTGCGAGCCGCCCCTTCCCGACCTGGCCGGCGCCGACGACCAGCTCGAGAGCCCCTCGGTCTCCCACGACGTCCCCCAGGCCGAGCCCGCCGACCTCAGCCTGGCCGGCGCGCTCTCGGTGAGCGGCGGCGACGGCGACTGGACCCTGCAGATCGCCGACCCCTCCCTGGACCCCGTGCCCACGCTGACCGTACACAGCCCCGGCCGCGCCGACCTCTCGACCCTCTCCGGTGCGCAGGTGCAGGCCCTCCTGCCCGGCGACTGGTTCGCCGAGCACTACAGCCTGCTGCTCACCGACGCCCAGGGCCCGCTCTACGTGCTCGACATGGGCCTGCACGCCGAGCAGGCCAACGCCGCCTTCGGGGAGGGCTTCGTCAGCCACGGCGAGGTCGTCGGCGCGGAGGAGGACGAGACCTGGTCCACCTGGTACACCCGTGTCGTCTTCCAGACCGACGACGGAGCCGTGCAGCTCCTTCCCGGCGAGGTCCAGGAGATCCGGGTGGGCGGCCTGCGGTACCGCGCCGTCGCCATCGCGGCCTGGACCCGGGAGCCCCGCGCCGACGCCGCGCTGCCCGGCTGCCCGGTCGCCGAGGAGCTGCTGGCCTACGAGCTGATCCGCGTGGAGCAGGAGGTCGAGGCCGACCTGGTGGAGCGCCCGCAGGGCCTGGCGCCGGCGACCGCCGGCTGCCTGTAGCGCGGCGGCATGCCGCGGAGGCTTGTGGCCCGGCCAACCGGCGCCTAGGCACGAGCCGGAGGGTGGATGACCGACCCCCGGATCCAGCAGCTCCTCGACGCGGCGCGCCGGATGCGGGAGGGCGACTTCCAGTTCGACCTGGCGGTCCGCGGGGGAGACGACCTCGACCAGCTCGCCCTCGAGCTGCTCCAGCTCTCCCACACGCTCGACCAGCGCTTCACGGAGCTGCGCGCCGTCGCCCAGGTGGCCGAGCGGGTCAACGCCGGGCTGGTCCTGGAGGAGGTCTGCAGCCAGGTCTACGACACCTTCCGGGGCCTCATCCCCTACGACCGCATCGGCCTGGCCCTGCTGGAGGACGGCGGCCGGATGTTGCGGGCGCGCTGGGCGCGGACGAGCGCGGCCCAGGTCCACCTGCCCGTGGGCTTCGCCGCGCCGATGGCCGGCAGTTCGCTGCAGCAGGTCCTGGACACCGGCGCGCCGCGGATCCTCAACGACCTGCCCGCCTACCTGGCGGCGCATCCCACCTCGGAGTCGACCCGGCTGGTCGTCAGGGAGGGCGTGCAGTCCAGCCTGACCTGCCCGCTGGTGGCCGAGGGCAAGCCGGTCGGCTTCCTCTTCTTCAGCAGCAACCACCGTGACGCCTACCAGGACGCCCACGTCCACCTGTACCAGGCCATCGCCGCCCAGCTCTCGGTGATCGTCGAGAAGAGCCGGCTCTACCAGGAGCTGATCGAGCTGGACCGCTTCCGCAGCCGCATGCTGGGCGTCGCCGCCCACGACCTGCGCAACCCGCTGACCCTGGTCCTGCACTCCCTCGAGCTGATCGAGCTGGGGATGGGCGGCCCCCTCTCCGACCACGGCCAGCGCCTGGTGGCGGGCGCCTCCCGCGCCGCCGCGCGCATGGTCACCCTGATCGAGGACCTGCTCGACGTGAGCGCCATCGAGGCCGGCCGCCTCGTGCTGCAGCGCGCGGAGGTCGACGTGGTGCCCTGGCTGGGCGGCATCGCCGCGGACCAGCGCCTGCTGGCCGAGCGCAAGGGCATCCACCTGCGGACGGATCTGCCCGCACAGCCGCTGCTGGGGCACTTCGACAAGAACCGCCTGGAGCAGGTCGTCGTCAACCTGGTGGGCAACGCCATCAAGTTCTCGCCGGCCGGCACCACGGTCACCCTGCGCGCCACCCGGACGGCGGATCGGCTGCGCATCCAGGTGCAGGACGAGGGGCCCGGCATCCCCACCAGCGACCTGCCGCGCCTGTTCGTCCCCTTCGCCCGGGCCAGCAACCGGCCCACGGGCGGCGAGCCCTCCACCGGCCTGGGCCTGGCGATCAGCAAGCGCATCGTCGAGGTCCACCAGGGCAGCCTGGAGGTGGAGAGCCAGGTGGGGCAGGGCTCGACCTTCACCATCGACCTGCCGGCCTGACCCGGCCCTCAGCCCAGCGCGGCGGCGCCCCACAGGCCGAACCAGCCCAGCACGCAGCCCCACAGCGCCACGCGCGTCGGCGCGACCCCCGCGTCGCCCTCGGCCACCCGGGCCGCCACGCCCCGGGCCGC
>JAKLKF010000121.1 GCA_023150805.1 Myxococcota bacterium
GCGATCCCCGCGGCGATGAGCAGTTTGGGAACCGGCGCCATGTCAGAGGGTGCCCATCCTGCCCGGGTTGAAGATCCCCTGGGGGTCGAAGGCGGATTTGAGCTGCTGGTTGACGCGGGCCAGGCCCGGGGACAGCGGGGTGAAGGCCGAGGGGGCGGGCACGGCCAGGGGCTGGAAGGGCCAGGGCAGCGGGTCGGCCGGGGCCAGGCGCACGCTGCCGGCGTACAGCTCGCCGGGCGCGCCCGGATCGCCCTCCATCCCGTCCAGCCCCCGCAGCAGGGCCTCCGCGCGCTCCAGTGTCGCCTGGGCCCGCCGGCCGCCGCCCTGGGCGCGGGCCTGCCGCCGCAGGCGCTGGGCCAGCCCCTCGATCACCGGCCGGTTGCGGGCCCGCACGCCCAGGTCCTCGGCCTCGACCCGCTGGATCAGCAGGTCGACGAAGCGCTGGGCCTCGCCGGGCGCCTCGACCGCGGCGGCGTCGACGGCCCGCAGGAAGGCGGCCGTGTCGCCCGCGGCCAGGGGGGCCAGCAGGCGGGCGCGGCGCTCCAGCGCCACCCGCGGGGGCAGGGCCTGCACGCTGGCCTGCAGGCTGGCGGCGTCGCCGACCAGGGCCGCGCGCCAGGCCAGCGCCTCCAGCAGGTCGAGCAGGTCGGCCCGGCTCAGCAGGGGCTCGAGCGTGGGCAGCAGCGCGCCGTCCAGGCGGTGCTGGCCCGCGGCGTGGTGCAGCCAGCGGCGGCTCAGGGTCGCGACCGGGTCGGCGGCGGCGGACTCGGCGGCGTGGCTGCGCGCGAAGGCCAGCAGGCGCAGGGCCTCGACCGGCTCGCCCCGCTGCAGCGCGTGCACGCCGCGGTGCAGGGCCAGGGTCGCGCGCTCGCCCAGCCCCGCCTCGGAAGGCAGCGCGATCAGGGCCTGCCCCCGCGCGCCGCCCCAGATGCGCTCCCAGGGCGGGTCGCCCGCGGCCTGCACCCGCCCGATCCAGGCCGCCGCCTCGCGGCCGTCCCCCCGGGCGACGGCGGCGTCGAGCAGGCGCAGGGCCAGCAGGTCGAGCTCGACCGCTGTCCCCCGCGCCTGCAGCCGCGCCTGGTCGTACAGGAAGAGCCGCCGCGGGCTGGACAGGGCCAGCCACTCGGACACGGGCCAGCGCAGCGCCGCCTCCAGGATCCGCAGCGCCTCGGCGTCGGGTGGCAGGGTGCTGGTGGGGGCCTGCGCGTCCAGGGCGGCCAGCGCCGCCTCGGACAGGCCCTGCTTGCGGCCCCGCCTGGCCCGCGTCTCGGCCTCCCGTCGCGCTTGCCGTGCCGCCGCCGCGGACAGCACCAGGTGCAGGTCGAAGCGCCGGGCCGCGACCGCCGCCTCCCCGCGCACCCGGGCCGGGTCCAGGCTGCCCTCGGCGCGCTCCAGCAGGTGCAGGAGCAGGCGGGCGGCGACCATGTCGTCGTCCAGGCGGGTCCAGGGTGGCTCCTCGATCGCCAGCAGCAGGGGCAGGGCCGCGCCGCAGCGCCCCCGCGACAGGCGCAGGTTCTCCAGCTCCTCGGCGTCGAGCACGTCGTGGACGGCGATCGCGCGCTGCTGGCGGTCCAGGTCGAAGGCCTCGAAGGGCGTGGCGCGGTCGCCGCGGGGCTTGCGACCCAGGCGGCCGACCAGCCAGTTGTAGGTGGCCAGCGGCCACAGGCCGGGGCCGTCCTCGTCCCTGCGCAGCCCCTCGGGGCACAGGCCCAGCGTCCCCAGGGCCGCCCAGGTCACCGCGCGCTGGTCGGCGTCCCCCGGGGCCACGCGGCCGGTGCGCGCGACCAGGGCGTTGCGCAGCAGCCACAGCTTCACGGCCTCCTCGGCCCGCCCCTCGCGCAGGGCCAGGCGCGCGTTGTAGTGCAGCAGGGCCGCCGTCGAGGGCTCCCCCTCTCGCGGCGGCGGAGCCGGCTCCTGGCCGGCGCCGCGGCCGGGCGCCAGCAAGAGCAGCCCCAGCAGCAGCGCCGCCCCCCGCCGGGCCCCGTGGCTCAAAAGGCCACCCCCAGGGCCAGCGAGAGGTCCGCCCACCACAGCAGCTCGGTGCCCGAGGCCGGGGCCAGCACGGGCACGGCCAGCAGCAGGCGAGGGGAGAGGTACAGGCCCTGCCGGAAGTACAGGTCGTTGCCCAGGCCCACCATCAGCCCGTAGCGGCCGCTGTCGATCTCCATGCCGCCCAGGCGCTCGCGCTCCAGGTTGGCCAGCTCCTCGGTCGTCAGGGCCGGGCTCCACAGGGCCGCCAGCACCTGGCCCGTCTTCAGCTCGCGGAAGCCCTGGGGGTAGACTCCGTAGCGCAGGCCGGCGAAGGCGTGCAGCACGAGCTGGGTCGCGGGGAAGAAGCGCGGCCGTGCGGTGACGATGCCCTCGGCCAGCGGCAGGGCGACCAGCAGGTCCAGCTCCCAGCGGTCGGGCCGCCCCGGCTGCCGGTAGGGCGTCAGCGAGAGCATCCGCGTGCTCTCGGAGCCCCAGACCTCGACCCGGGTGAAGGCCGCCTCGAAGATGAGGGCCCGGGTCGGCAGCCGGAGCTGCAGGCCGCCCCGCAGGCTGTTGAAGTTGTTCAGCTCGAAGAGGTGGTCGCCCACCAGGCCCACCTGGACCGGGCTGTCGCGCCACTGGAAGCGCACCGCCCGGCTGGTGCTGCCGATGGCGCGGTCCGACAGGGTCGAGAGGGGCAGGCGGTAGGACGCCAGCGGGTCCTCCTCCTCCGGCGGCTCCTCCTCCGGCGGATCTTCGGGCGGCGGCGCCTCCTCCTCCGCCGCGAGGGCGAGCCCCGGCAGGCCCAGCAGCAGGGCGGCCAGGGCGAGCAGGCTAGGGGTCATCGGGGAAGCCCCCGTCGCCCGGGGCCGGGTAGGTCGGCCCGTAGCAGCTCGACACGTAGGTCTCGCGGAAGGGCGCGGTCACGTTGTAGACGCCGGCCGCGTCGAAGGTCGGGTGGTCGCAGTAGCGGCTGCACCGGGTCACGACCTCGGAGAGGTCGAAGGACTCGGCCAGCCAGGTCTGGGTGCCCAGCCAGGTCTGGCCGGGCTCGGCCAGGCCGAAGGGGATGGACAGGCCGAAGGCGCTCACCGAGCCCGCCGCCCAGGTGGTGTAGTCCATGCGCAGCAGGAAGGGGAAGTCCCAGTACAGGCCCAGCTCGTAGCGGGCTTCGGGGTTGGCGTTGTGCCAGGGCGCCAGCCAGTCCAGGGTCAACATGCCCTGCTCGGCCACCAGGCACTCCTCCTCGGAGAGCTGCCCGTCCTCGCAGGCCTGGCTGACGGCGTCCTGGAAGGCCTGGGTCTGCATGAAGGGCGAGCGGAAGAGCACGGGCGCCGCCTCGGCCGAGGGGCACCACGAGAAGGCCTGGGTGGGCTCGGCGTCGACGGCCTCCCCGTCGAGGAAGGTGACCGCGCCGTACTCGCCCAGGTCCACGTGCTGCGAGGTGGCGGAGAACTCGGGCGCCCGCAGCGTGAGCGCGTCGACCTGGCCGGCGTAGCCCTCGGGCCAGGTCTCCAGGAAGTCCAGGTACTGCTCCCGCGAGGGCAGCACCGGCAGGGCGCCGATGGTCAGCGGCCCCAGCTCCAGCGTGGCCTCGTCGGGCAGCACCGCGCAGCCGACGGTCGACACCCGCTCGCTCCAGGCGCTGGCCGGGCACCACAGGGTCGTGGGCGCCAGCTCGTCGGCGACCGCGCGCACCAGGCTGTCGAAGACGAAGGCGCCGGCGACCCGGGGCGAGGTCTTGTCCCGCTCGGGCGGCACGACCAGCGCCAGCGCCTGCTCCACCACTTCGGCGACGCCCTCGTCGTCGCGGTGCAGGCCGACCACCAGGACCATGTCGCTGCCCAGGGCGCGCGTGGCCTCGATCTCCTGGGCGAAGCGGCTGGCCAGCCGCTCGGCGAAGCCGTCCTGGTCCCACTGGTCGATGCAGGTGGGCTCCAGGTCCTCCATCTGCAGGCGCTGGCGCTGCATCGCGAGGTGCTCGGCCGAGATCTCGCGGTCGCAGGGGGCGAGCAGGAAGGGCACCACCACCGTGTCGTGCACCGGGCTGCGCAGCGAGGAGAAGGCGGGCTCGACCTCGGGGTTCTTCCGGGCGACGGCGCCGGTGGTGAAGCTGCCGGTGGCGTCGGTCACGGTGGCGGCGGCGCAGACGACGGCCGAGGCCGCGGCCTCGGTCGGCAGGGGCGCCTGGTTGAAGACGGCCCGCTCCTCGGTCTGCACGGCGGGAAGGTCCATCGGGGCGAAGTCGTCGGGGCAGGCCACGCCGTAGCCGTAGGGGTTCGTGTCGGTGGCCAGCCCGGCCGCGCCGTGGCGCTGATCCTCGACCTCGAAGTGCCGGCGGAGGCCCAGGGCCTGCACCTCCTCGTTGCGCAGCGAGGGGAAGTTGTGGCGGGCCCGCCACTGCACCCACTGGTTGGCCTGGTCGAAGACGCCGTAGACCAGCAGGCTGCGGCTGGCCCACGGCGGGCCTGCCGCGACGGGCTGGAAGCCGGGGTGGGCCTCCAGCGCCAGCTCCCCGTCCCGGTGGTAGCGCAGGCGCAGCCCGAGGTCGCGGGGGCGCTCGACCAGGGCCACGCTGGTGCTGCCGCACAGGCTGTTGCGGCCGCAGTCGGCCGCCAGGTGGGTGTGGACGGAGGGCAGGTCCCCGACCGCGACCCAGTCCTGCTCGCCCTGGTCGGTGGTCCAGCGCGCCTCGATCACGCTGTCGGGGCCCAGGCCCTGCAGGGCGTTCACCTCCCAGAACAGGAAGAGGGTCTGCTCCTCCTCGAACCAGGTGAACTCCGCGAAGGCGAAGGAGGCGCCCACGTCGCTCAGGGGCACCTTGCCGCAGGCCCAGAGGCCCAGCAGCAGGGGGGCCAGGGCCCGCAGCGCGGCCCGGTCCCGGCTCACGCCTGCGCTCCGGCGGGATCGGCGGCGGCCAGGGCCTCCTCGAAGCGCAGGCCCAGGCGGGCGAGCTGGGCCTGGTAGGCGGCGGCGACGGCCCGCGCGCCCTCGTCGGCGGCCGCGGCCTGGGCCTGGGGATCGGCGTCGGCGCCGGCGGCCTGCAGCGCGGCGCGCAGGGCGGCGGGGGCCTGGTCGAGCACGGCCGCGCGGCGCCGCTCGTCCTGGGCGGAGAGCCAGGCGGAGAGCGGCCCGGCGGGCACCTCCAGCAGCAGGTCCAGCCGCGCCTCGGCCGGCAGGGTGGCCACCATCGCGGCGGTCACGACCTGGCGCTGCCAGGGCGGCAGGGCGCCGTGGCTGCGGGCCAGCGCGGCGGCGAAGGCCTCGTGCTGGTCGGCGACCGGCAGCGCGGCCAGCAGGGTGCCCAGGGTCGCCGCGGCGTCGAAGGTCGCGCCCCGGTCGCTGACCTCGTCGGACGGCGGCAGCGGCGGCAGGGGGGCCTCGTCCCGGGCGGCGCGCAGCACCTCGGAGAGGCGGCGGGCCTCGGCGGCCGACAAGCGGTCGGAGCGCAGCAGCGGGTCGACCAGGCGGCGGGCGCGCGCGGGGCCGAGCAGGCGCACCACGGTCGGCCGGTCGGCGGGCGAGGACAGCGCCAGGACCAGGGCGCCCAGGCGGGGGGGCAGCCGGTCGACCAGGTCGGCCAGGCCGGCGGGGCCGAAGTCCTCGCGCAGGCTGCGGGCCAGCGCGGCGTCGGCGTCGGCGGTGACCGCGGCGGCCAGGGCGTGGCGCTGCAGGGCCCGGTAGAAGGCGGCGTCGGCCACCAGGCTGGCCGGGTCGGCTCTCTGCAGGTGCTCGGCCAGGCGCAGGCGGGCGCGGGCGTGCTCGGGGCCGGTGGGGATGGCGGCGGGCAGGTGCTCGGGGAAGCGCAGGGCGGCGCGGGCCAGCAGGGGCAGGTCCTCCGCCCGCAGCAGCGCGCGTGCCAGGGCCTGCAGCTCGGGGTCCTGGGGCCCCCGGCCGCGCAGGCGCTCGGCCCAGGCCGCCTCCTGCTCGGCGACGTAGCGCGCGTCGGCCTCGGCCGCGGTGGGCGCCTCCTCCTGCGCGCCGACCGCGGTGGGGGCGGCGTCCAGGGCCTCGATCTCCTCGCCCGAGGGGCCCCGGCCGACCCGGCGCCAGGCCCAGATGAGCACCGTGCCCGCCAGCGTGCCGAGCACGATGCCGAGCATCCAGGAGGCGTGCGGCAGCAGGGTCTCCCAGGCCTGCCGCTGGGCCTCGGTGGCCGAGAGCGGCGCAGGCTCGGTGGGGACCGGCGCGGTCGGCGCCACCGCGGCGGCCGGCTCCTCGGGAGCGGGCGCGGTGCGCAGCGTGGGCGGCAGGGGGGCCAGCGCCTGGTGGTCGACGCTGACGACGGTGAAGCCGCTGGACAGGCGGGTCTCCAGCCGCCGCACCAGGGCCTGCACGTCGCCCGGCTGCTCGTCCTGCTCGTGGGCGAAGGAGCACTGGGCGCGCGTGAGCCAGGCCTGGGGCGCCACGCTGCCGGGGCCCAGCTCCTCGCCCAGGCCGGGCAGCGAGGTCTGCTGGGGTTGGTCGGCGACGGCGTGCTCCAGGTAGCTGCAGCCGCGGGAGAAGCAACGCTCCGCGGCGCAGTCGGCGGCCAGGGCCAGCTCGAAGCGGTTCTCCAGCAGGCGCAGCTCGACCAGGACCTCGGCGGGCACCTGGCGCGTGGGGGCGCCTGGGGCGGCGCGCGCCGGGCCGAGCAGGGCGGGCAACAGCAGGGGCAGCAGCGGGGCGATGAGCGCGACCGGCATCAGTGGATCCTCACGACGACGCGGCGGTGCCGGGCCAGGCGCTCCTCGGGCGAGAGGCCCTGGAGCTGGTCTTCGGGCAGGGGCACGGCGTCGGCGTAGCCCTCCACCCGCATCCGGGACGGGCCGATGCCCACCGCCTCCAGGCGGTCGCGCACGGCGTTGGCCCGGCCGGTCGACAGGTCCCAGTTGGAGTCGAACGGGCCACCGGGCAGGATCGGGGTCGTGTCGGTGTGCCCCTCGACGGCGAAGCGGTAGCGCTCGCCATAGGGCGACAGCGTGCCGAGCATGCGCCCCAGCGCGTCCTCGTGCTCGGGGCGGATGACCGCGCTGCCCGAGTCGAAGACCAGGCCCGAGTTCAGCGCCACCTCCAGCCCGTCGTCGGTCAGGGTCGTGCGCACCAGCTCCTGCAGGCCCTCGGCCGCGATGCGGGCGTCGATCTCCTCCTGGATGGCCGACAGGCTGGCCGGCTGCTCCACCCCCGACAGCCCCTCGGCGATCTTCTGCATCCGGGCGGGGCTCAGCTCGGCGGCCGCCAGCAGCATCGCGAACAGGATGAGCAGGTTGGTGATGAGGTCGGCGTAGGAGAGCAGCCAGCCCTCGTCGGAGTGGTAGGTGCGCCGCTGCACGGTCAGGCCCCCGCCCCGCTGTCGCGGCCGGCCCCGCCCGCCGCGACCATCTCGGCCACGGTCTGCTCGCAGCGCTCCAGGGCGCCCAGGCGCTCGTCCAGCAGGGTGCGCAGGTAGTGGCCGATCGGGCCGGCCACGCCCGCGCCGAAGGCCACGCCGTACAGGGTCGCCAGCAGGGCCAGCGAGATGGCCGGCCCCAGGTTCATGCCGTCCTCGCCCATCTTCTGGAACAGGCGGATCATGCCCGTGATCGTGCCCACCATGCCGAAGGAGGGCGCCAGCCGGGCCAGCATCTCCCAGTTGCCCACCGCCGGCTGCCAGCGCAGCAGCTCGGCGTGGCGCAGCTCGGTGAAGGCGGCGCGGGTCGCCTCCTCGGGCGCCCGGCTCAGCACGAGCTGGAGCATCCGCCCGATGGCGGGGTGGCGGCTGCGCTCGGCCAGCTCGACGGCCTGGGCCCGCCGCCGCTCCCGCCAGAGCTGGGCGAGCTGCCCCCGCTCGGCCTCCAGCTCGGCGGTGGCGGGGGCCAGGCTGCCCAGGCCGGGCAGGACCTGGCGCAGGCAGGTCAGCGTGCGCAGCGTCGTCCGGGCGCTGGAGGAGACCATGATCGCGGCGAAGGAGCCGCCCAGGACCATCACGAAGGCGTGCAGGTCGAAGGCGGAGATGGCGCGCTGCTCGCGGTCGGCGAAGCCGTACCAGACGACCAGGACGAGCAGGGCCAGGCCAGGGAGCTGCATGGGGATCCTCAGCGGGCGTCGGGGGCGGTGAGCGACTCGAGCTGGCGGCGCACGGCGGGGTCGCTCTCGACCTCCTCGGCGGCCTCGTAGACGGAGATGGCCTTCTCCCGCTCGCCGAGCAGCAGCAGGATCGAGCCCTTGGCCCGCAGCGTCTCGGGGTGCGAGGGGTAGCGCGCGAGCACCTGCTCGCACCACTGCAGGGCCAGGGCGTGGTTGCCCTCGGCCAGGGCCTGCTGCATGCGCTGGCGCCCGTCGGTGAGGCTGATGGCGGGCGCCTCGGCGACGACCGGCAGGCCGCGCTGGCGGTAGGCCTCCTCCAGCGTGGCGTCCGCCAGGGTCGGCGGCGGTGGCAGCAGGGGCGAGGCGGGGAGGGTGGACACGCCGGTCTGGCCCGGCGCGTGGGCGATGACGATCCGCTGGCCCGAGGCCAGCAGCGGGATCTCGACCTCGGTCAGGGTGGTGCCGTCGTTCCAGCTCACCCGCATCGCCGTGGTCGAGCCGAAGGAGAGGGGGTGGACCGCGGTGCCCTCGGCCTCGACCATGGCGGCGGGGATCGAGGGCGCCGGCTCGATCAGGTAGTGCGTGTAGCTGCGCGAGGCGCAGCCCGGGGCGAGCAGCAGGAGAGGGAGGAGGAGGGAGACCATGCGCGCACCGCTCAGGGGAGGAAGGGCAGCAGGCTGATGTTCATCAAGGAGATGCCCAGGCCGATCTCGCCGTTGGTCGAGGCGGTCAGCAGGGCGCCGTAGTTGGAGCGGCCCAGCGGCACGCGGGCCACGCCGACGACGGTCACCAGGGGGTCCAGCGCGTCGTCGGCGCTCTCGCCCAGGGCCTTGACCGCGCCGGTGGGGATGCTGAGCAGCAGCTTGCCGCCCAGCAGGCTGTCGGCGACGGGCACCCGGCGGTAGTGCGCCGCGCCGATGCCCAGCACGGGGTCGAAGGCGGAGATCGACAGGCCGGTGAGGTTGGCGTTGGTGGCGCCCCACTGGTCGGTCCAGTCCAGCGACACGTGCTGGCCCGGGAAGAGGGCGAAGTCGGCGAAGAGCTGGGTCAGGCCGTCGCCCCGGGCGCGGCGCTCCAGCTCCTCGGACAGCGTGTACAGCCGCCGGCTGTTGCGGTGCTCGACCAGGCCCGGGTCCAGGTTGCGGGCGAACAGGACCTGCCCGCTGTCCAGGTCGACCACGCGGATCGCGACGCCGGTGGGCACCTCCTCCAGCCAGACGGCGCTGCGGGCGGGGGCGGCGGCGCCCCGGCCGTGGGCGTCGAGCGCGCGCAGCTCGTCCAGGCTGGCGGCGCCGGCCTGCCAGGTCAGCGTCCCGGGCCCGACCTGGGCCCGCGGCGCCAGGCAGGCCTCGCACAGCCGCAGCTCGCCCACGCCCAGGCCGCCCTGCAGCACCTCGATGGCGCGCGTCGAGAACCAGGCCGGGTCGGTGCCGGGCAGGGCCCGGGCCTGGACCAGCAGGGCGGGGGACAGGTCCTGGGGCTGGAGCTGGCCCTCGTCGACCCGCAGGGCCAGGACCTCGCCCAGGCGGTCCATGGCCTGCACGACCGGGCGCTGCCCTTCAAGGGGGGAACCCCTCAGGGCGCCCCCCTCCTCGGCCAGGGACCGCGGGACCAGGCACAGGGCGGCGAGGGCCAGCGCGGCGGCGGTCAGAAGCACGCCGTCACCTCGGTGCCGAAGGCCTGGAAGCGCACGTCGCCGATGCGGAAGTAGGAGCCGAGGTTCTCGCTGTCGGTGTACTCGGGCATCAGCTCCAGGAAGCCGGCGGCGCCCAGGTGGGGCCCCAGCCGCAGGTCCAGGCCCAGGTGCAGGCCGCCGAACAGGCGGCGCGGGGGCAGCTCGTCGGCCGCGCCCAGGATGTCGGCGGTCGACAGGGCCTCGTCCTGGAAGGAGGAGACCGCGTCGCCCCAGACCTGGATCGCGGCGGCGCCGACGAAGGCGTACAGGTCGGGGCGGGTGGTGGAGCGGACGCGCCCGGTCAGCAGCCGGTGCACGCGGGTCTGGGCCAGGATCCCCTGGTAGGCCTGGGGCATGTAGCTGTAGCCGAGCACCAGGCTGCCGGTCCAGGCGCGGGCGGGGGTGGGGGAGAGCTCGACCCCGGTCTGCAGCCACAGGAAGGGCGGGGGCGCGGTGCCCGAGCCCGCCGAGGGCCGCTTGTAGGAGCGCAGGGTCAGCCGCACGGGCACGTCGACGGGGCCGCGGCCGCGCAGGGCGTCGAGGTACTCCTGGCGCGCCTGCGCGGCGGTCTTCAGCGCGGTCGGGTCGCGCAGCAGGGCGGGCACGCCGGCGGCCGAGGAGATCGTGCGCGCCCAGGTGATGGGCAGGTCGGGCTCCAGCCGCGTCAGCCGCGCGCGCAGGACCAGCGAGGCGCCCTCGGCCTCGATGTCGACGAACAGGGCGTGGCGCTGGGCCTGGCCCGCCAGCTCCGCCAGGACGGCCGGGTCGTCGACCCCGCGGCCGAGCACGGTGCCCTCGGGCCCGGAGCGCACGACGACGGCGGTGCAGGCGGGGCAGTGCACGAGCTGCAGCCCGGCGGCCGGGTGCTCGGCCAGGGCGGCGACCAGGTGGTTCTCGACCAGGGCCTGCAGGCCGGTGCCCAGGCCGGCGGGCACGGTGACCTGGGCCAGGACGACGGCGGTGGGCGCCGCGAAGGGCGGGGCCTGGCTCCAGCCGAGCACCAGCTCGTCGACCAGGTCGTAGGCCAGAAGCTGCACCTGGTCGGCCACCTCGGCGCGCACGCGCAGGAGCTCCTGCTCCTGGGCGGCCTGCACCGGCGTCGCGGCCCGGGCCGGCGCCGCGCACAGGCCGGCGACGAGCGCCAGGAGGGTCACGGTGCGGCTCAAGAGAGCCACGACCAGCCCTCGGCGGCGCAGCGGCCGGCGTGCAGCGCCGTCTCGTCCCGGTCCAGCACGAGCACGACCAGCAGCGCCTCGCCCGGCCCGAGCTGGGGCGCCCAGGCGCGGCAGGCCTCGGGCCAGGCCTGAGCTGGTGGCAGGGCGGCCAGCGCCTCGACCTGGTGGGGGGACAGCAGGGGGCGGCGGTCGGAGACGGCCTGGCCCTGGGCCACCAGGGCGAGCTGGGTGGCGACGCGCAGCTTCTCGGCGACGGCGGGGTCGGGCAGGTGGGCCTGCACCAGCCAGGTGGGCGGCGGCCCCGCGCGCGGGGTGGAGGCGACGGCGCGCGCGCCCAGCGCCTGGGCCTGGGCGCCCAGGGTGGAGAGCACGGCCTCGTCCCGCGGCGGCCGCAGGCCCGGCGGCACCAGGTCCTGCCGGCAACGCAGCGCGCTGCGGTCCATGTAGTCGCCGCGCTCCCGCCCGGGGCGGACCCGGCCGGGCTCCTCGCGCACCGCCGCCTCCAGCGCCAGCCGCTCGCACTGCAACGCCCGCAGCTCGTCGCGGTCCATGCCCAGGCCCGGGGCGGGCCCCAGGCGCGCCAGGACGGGCGCCAGCAGCAGGCCGGCCAGCAGGACCCACTCCATGCTCAGCCCGGCCCGCGCGAGATCGCGCGGCGGGCGCGGTCCTGCACGTGGGCGTTGTAGATCACCTGGCTGAGCTGGCCGTAGAGGTCGGCGGACAGCGCCCGGTCGGCGGCCGGGCCGGTCACCTGGCGCGAGGGGTCCCGGGCGACCCGGTCGACCAGGGCCCCCAGCACGGCGCCCGCGCCGAAGCGGCGCACCGTGCGCCCCTGCAGCTCCCGGTCCACCAGCAGGGCGCCGCGCGCGTCGCGGATCTCGACCCGCTGGGCGAAGGTCGCCTCGGACCAGGCCGGCACCAGGGTCGCCGTCGCCGCGCAGGCCAGCCAGGACAGCGGGTAGCGGGCGCGGTGCACGACGCGGGCGGACAGGGACAGGCGCAGGTCGGGGCCACTCGTGGCGGGGGGTGCCGGCGCGGGCGACAGGCCGGGCAGGGCCAGGGGGTCGGCCCCGGCCGAGGGCGCGGTCCCCGCCTGCCGCGGGGAGTCGCTCGACTCCTCCAGGATGGTGGCGCCCTGGACCTCCAGCAGGGCTCCGACCCGCTCGCAGAGCCGGGTGGCGTCCTGGGGGCCCAGCGGGGGCCAGGCCTGGCAGGACAGCGCCACCTGCACCCCGTCCAGGTTCGGGTGGGCCGGGTTCACCACGACCGGCGCCTGCAGGCCCGAGATCGGCTGGTAGGCGCGCACGCAGGCCGGGGCCCCCAGCGCCAGGGGCAGGGCCAGGGCCAGCAACGCACCGACAGGCGGGCGGGGGCGGATGGCAGGCTCCAGGCTGCGGGGGGACGCCAAGGGTACGCGGGGCCTCGGGGAGGGTCAAACCGGCGCCTTGCCGCCCCGGCGGCCCCGGGGCAGGAGGCGGGGCCGTGACCGCTCCGCCCGCTCCGCCCCGCCCGCCCGACCCCGGCGGCCGCGCCGTCGGGTTGATGCTGCTGAGCTGCGTCTTCTTCGCGCTGATGGCGCTGTCGGTGGCCGAGGCCCACCGCGCCGACCCGGCGCTGGACACCGTCGTCGCCAGCCTGTTCCGCAGCGGCGTGAACCTGCTGGTCCTGGTGCTGATGGTGCGCGGCGACCTGCGGGGGCTGTGGGGGGACGGGCGCCCCTCGCTGTGGCTGCGCGGGCTGGCCGGCGCCGTCTCGCTGCTGTCCTACTTCGCCGCGCTGGCCCACCTGGGCATCGGCGAGGCGGCCTTCCTCAACCAGACCAGCGCCTTCTGGGTCGCGGCCCTGGCCCCGCTGGTGCTGGGCGAGCCGACCCGGCGGCTGGTCTGGCTGGCGGTGCTCGGCTCGCTCGGTGGGCTGCTGCTGCTGGTGGAGCCGCGTGGCGGGGACCTGGTCGGGCGGCTGGCCGGCGTGGGATCGGGCCTGGCGGCGGCGACGGCCTACCTCTCGGTGCGGCGGGCCTCGGCCAGCAACCCTCCCGCCACGATCGTCGCCTGGTTCACGGGCACGGCGACCCTGGTCTGCCTGGCCTGGATCCTGGTGGCCCGGCTGCCGCTGCCGACCTCGCCCTGGGCCATCGCGGCCCTGGTCGGCAGCGGCCTGTTCGCCACCTGGGGCCAGCTCCTGATGACCCGGGCCTACCAGCTCGGCCCGGCCGCGCCGGTGGCGGCCGCGGGCGCCGCGGGGCCCCTGGTGACCACCCTGCTGGGCGCGGTCTTCCTGGACCAGCTCCCCGACGCCCGCGCCGCGGCCGGCATGGCCGTGCTGCTGGTGACGGCCGTGCTGCTGCCCTTCCTGGGGGGGCGGCGCCGCTAGCAGCCGGTAGGGCGGAGCCCCGCCGGCTCAGGTCTCCGGCTTGCCGGCGGGCTCCGGCAGCACCGGGGCCAGGGCGTCGCTCCAGGTGGAGGCCAGGGCCGGGTCGGCGCGCACGACGCGCCACAGGTCGGCCTGCAGCTGGACCAGGGAGCGCTCGGCCAGGGCCACCGCGCCAGCAGGCCGCGGCGGCAGGTCGGGACGCGCTGCCTCGAGCAGGGCGGCCATCGCCAGGGCGTCGGGGGGGCGCTGCGCCCGGTCGGGGTGCAGGGCGCCGCCGATGGCCAGGGCCAGCCGAGGCGGGAGCTGACCCAGCGCGTCGCGCAGCGGCACGCCGGGCCCCAGGGCCGGGCCCAGCGCGGCCTTGAGCAGCGTCCGCCCCAGGGCGAACAGGTCGGCGCGGCCGTCGACGTCGGTGGCGTCGGCCTGCTGCTCGGGCGCCATGTAGGCCCGCGTGCCCAGCGTCGCGCCCTTGCGGGTCAGGGTCGGCCCGCCCAGGTCGGGCAGCCGCACGACGCCGAAGTCCGCCAGCCGCGGGGCGCCCCGCTCGTCCAGCAGGATGTTGCTGGGCTTGACGTCGCGGTGCACGACGCCGGCCTGGTGAGCCGCGTGCAGGGCCGACAGGAGCTGCTGGCCCAGCGCCACCACGTCCGACAGCGGCAGGGGGCCCGCCCGGTCCAGGCGTGCCCGCAGGCTGCCGTGCCAGGCCAGGTCGCAGACCATCAGGCACAGGTGGGGCTGCACCACCAGGTCGTGCACCGGCAGCACGTGGGGGTGCTGCAGGCGGGCCATCGTGCGCGCCTCGCGCTGGAAGCGCTCCCGCGCCTGCTCGCTGCGCAGGAAGGCCATCTCCATGACCTTGGCCGCCCGCACCAGGCCCAGGTGCCGGTCGAGCACCGCGTAGACCGTGGCCATCCCGCCCCGGCCGAGCACCGGCCCGACCAGGTAGCGGCCGTCGGCCATGGTGGGCAGGGCCAGCATCGGGACAGCCTATCGCCGCGGGCCGCACGGGGACATCACCCGCGGCCCTCTCGGAGGCACCTCAGCCGGGGGCGTCCGCGGCCGGCTGGGGGACCAGGTCGCCCTCGGCGTCCCAGACCCGGGTCTGGCCGCCGGTCCGGTCCAGGCGGAGGCGACCGACCACCTGGAAGCCCTGGTCCCGCGCCGCGGCCGGGATCAGCGGCTCGCCCGAGGAGCAGGTGTTCGTCGTCTGCCAGAGCTGCACGGTCGAGCGGTCCAGCGGGATCTCCTTGAGCTCCAGGTCGAGGTGGTCGGGCCAGACCGACACCACCAGGTAGGAGAAGGCGTCGCTGCGCCCCAGGTGGCGCCCGTGCGCGACCTGCACCGGGCCCGGCTCCTCCGCGGTGAGCACGGTGACGTCGTGCACCTCGCCGGCCAGGTAGGCGGCCGCTCCTCCCTCGGCGAGGGCCTGCCAGAAGTCGGTGTCGACGCCCTGGTCTGCCTGGTCCGGGTCGGTGGTGCCGTCGGCGTCGCGGATGCGCAGGCCGCTGCTGTGGTCGAGCGCGACCGGTCCCAGCACGATCGGGTGGCCGAAGACCAGGACGTGGTCCAGCGTGGGGTCCATGGCGGCGCCGGACAGCAGCCCCTCCAGCCAGGCGAGCTGCTCGCCGTCGACGGTGATCAGCACGGTGCCGGTCTGGTCGTCGAGGCGGGTCAGCGCGTGGTCCTGGCGGAAGGCGTCCACCATCACGACCCGCAGGCCCCCCTGGTCGAAGGCCCAGGCGGTGTCGGCCCAGGCGCTGCCCTCGGGGCGCAGGACATAGCGGGGGGTCGCGTCCTCCAGCCGGGTGAAGGCGGTCGCGAAGGCGGCGCGCCAGGTCGGCAGCAGCCAGGAGCGGCCGTCGTTGACCGCCCATTTGTTGTCCCCCAGGTCGTGGTCGCCGACGCCGGCGTGCACCTCCAGCTCGCGCTCGGCGAAGCGTCGGCTCCACGCGCCGAAGTAGAGGTCGGCCGCCCTGGGGATCGCCAGCTTCTGCTCGGCCCAGGTGCGGGCCGGGCCGAACAGCATCCGCCCGTCGGCGTCGGCGTTCCAGCGGCCGTACACCAGGTCGCCGGGCACGACCACGAAGGCCGGCGCCTCGGCCGCGATGGCGTCCAGGACGAAGGCCGTCGCGTCCTCCCACGCCGCGGTCGTGCCGTTCTCGCCCCCGTCCCAGGTCGACAGGCCCGACAGGTCGCCGACGTCGCAGTTCAGCCAGTCCGGGATGGAGACGAAGCGCCAGCCCGCGCCGTCCGGGCAGCCCTCGGGCCAGTCCTCGTCGACCTCCTCGTCCTGGTCGTTGTCGACGCCGTCGCAGCGCTCGACACAGCCGCAGGCCTCGTCCACCGCGAGGTCCTGGTCGTTGTCGCGCCCGTCGCAGATCTCCGCGGGCACCCGGCAGGCCGGGTCGAACCACAGGGCCGCGTCGGGCGCCGCCGCGTTGATGGCCTTGAGCCGGGTCACCAGGCTGAGCTGCTGCCAGGCCCAGCCGTCGTCGTAGACCTCGTCGCCCCGGGCGATCACCTGGGCGACCGTCTCCGGCTGGCCGTCCCCGTCCAGGTCGGCGCCGGGCTGCTCCCCGATGCCGAAGGCGGCCTGGTTGAGGTGCGCGGCCAGCAGGTGGCGGCGCAGGCGCAGCCGGCTGTCCAGGCCCGGGTCGGCCACCAGGGCGGCCACGACCTGGTCGGCGGTCTCGAAGCGGTCGGCGGTCCCCAGGGTCAGCGGCAGCAGGGTGGGGCCCGCCTCGCCGGCGATGGCGCAGCCGGCCTCGGCCCAGAAGTCCCAGGGGCGCGCCACCAGCTCCTGGCAGGGCTCGCAGCCGTCGTCGGCGACGCCGTCCAGGTCGTCGTCCAGGCCGTCCCCGCAGGCCTCGAAGCAGCCGCAGGCCTCGTCCACCACGCCGTCCTGGTCGTCGTCTGCCCCGTTGCACCGCTCGGGGGGAGCCTGGCAGAGCGGGTCGAACCACGGCTCCAGCCCCGTGCCCACCGCGGTCAGCTCGCGGAGCTGCTCGGTCAGCACGTTCTGGAACCAGGCCGCGCCGCTGGGGTAGTGCGCTTCGGCCTTGGCGACGAGCCAGTCGACGTCCTCCAGGTCGCCGTCCCGATCCCAGTCGACGACCGCGATGGGGCCGATGCCGAAGACCGCCGCGTTCAGCTTGGTCACCAGGAGCATCCGGCGCAGCTTGGCCACCGGGTCGCCGCCCGGCTCGACGGCCAGCAGCGCCTGCACCTCGGCCGCCGTCGACACCACCTCGCCGGCCCCCAGGGCCAGCGGCAGGGGGGAGGACCCGGTCGCCTCGCCGTCCAGCACGCAGGCGGCGGCGGCCCACCAGGCGGCGTCCCGGGTGACGAAGCGGGCGCAGGGGCCCTCGCAGTCCTCGTCGACGTCGCCGTCGCCGTCGCCGTCCTCGCCGTCGCAGAGGTCCACGTCGATCCGGCCGGTGAAGGTCGCCGGGTCCCGGCCCTCGCCCGCCCCCGGCCAGTCCAGCTCGCTGCGGGAGCGGAAGGTGGGCTCTGGCGCGCAGCCAGCGACCAGCGACGCCAGGGCGGCGGTGGCGAGCGGGCGGGTCACGGAGATGGGCTAGGCGCCGACGGTCCCGGGGGGCCCCCCTGTGACGCAGGGTCGCGCGCCCCGGCCCCCCGCCCTACTCCTTCCGCAGGCTCCAGTTCCAGGCGAAGCTCACCCACGGCAGCGGCATCACCGGGACCTCCCGGTCGCCGGTGATCACGGGCACCAGGGCCAGGTCGACGGCGAAGTTCGGGCCGAACAGGCGCACGCCGCCCGAGGGCACGGCGAAGAAGGGCACGCCCCACGGGCCGTCGCCCTGCGCGAACCAGGCGAACCAGTTCTCGGTGAGCAGGGCGGTGCGTGGCCCCAGGCGCCAGTTCCCGCCCAGGGTGGCCACGCCGGCCACCAGCTCGCCGGTGTTGAACTCCATCGCCGCGCCCCCGGCCAGGCTGGCGTGGCGGTCGGGCTCGCCGACCGTCACCAGGCCGAAGGCGAAGCCGGCGGCGACCAGCTCGTCGACGGGGATCAGCAGGGCCTGGGCACCAGCGCCCAGGTGCACCTGGTCGGCGACGGGGGCGGAGGCCTTGAGCCCGGCCGAGGCGACCGGGGTCCCCGTGAACAGGGTCGGCAGGACCAGGCCGACCTCGGCGTCGAGGAAGTCGAAGGCGCCGACGGCGGCGGTGGTCAGCACCAGGGCGCGCTGGGCGACGTAGCCGTTGCCCTGGCCCATCGGGAAGGCGGTGGGCGAGTACAGGTAGCGGCTGCGGTTGGGGTCGGGGCCCCAGCGGCTCTCCTCGGCGCCGGGCTGGCGGGCCGCGGGCTGGAGGGCGGCGACGGCCGCGGCGGGCAGCAGCAGCTCGGCGCCGTCGGCCAGCCACAGCCGCACGCTGCCGTCGGGCAGGCGGGCGCCGCGGCCGGTCAGGGTCTGGCCGTCGGAGAGGGTGACGACGAGCGCGACCGGCTCCAGCTCCTGGGCGGAGGCGGGGGCCAGCAGCAGGGCGAGGGCGAGGAGGATGGGCATGCGAGGCCGGTATCCACCGCCCCCGCGCGGTCGCCGGGGCAGGATGCCGCGGGGCCTCACGGCTCGTGGAGGATGCTCAGCCGCCGCCCGCCGGCCGGACGCGCACGCGGCGCACGCGCACCACCCGGTAGCGGTCCGCGATCTGCCACTCGTGGGCGTCGATCTCGTGCCCCCAGCCGATACCCCCGCTGGACAGCTCGGGCTTGCGCCCCAGGTCGTCCCAGGCCCGGAAGCGGTAGCGCGCGACCGGGTACTCCGGTGACCGATAGGGGTTCCGGCCCAAGGCCGCCTCGGGGAACTCCTCGGCTTCGCGGGCCAGGATCGCGTCCATGGCCGCCTCCAGGCCCTCCAGGTCGACCGCCGGGGCCGCCTCGTCGCCGATCGCCGTGAAGCCGCCCTCGTCGGCGCGCAGGAAGGTGAAGCCCACCTCGCCGTGGTCGCCGAACAGGCGCAGCACGCGGTGAAAGCCCACCTCCCGCAGCGCGGTCGGGATCGTGGGGGTGGCCGGCAGCGGCAGGGCGGCGGCGGCGACGTGCTCGGGGCGGGGCGCGGGCCAGTCCATCTGCACCGGCGGCTCGACGCGGATCTCGATGGGGCCGGTCGAGGCGACGGCCACGTCGGGGGGCAGGGGCGGCGGCAGGCGGGTCGGCTCCTCGCCCGCGTCCTCCTCGGGCGGGCCCTGCTCCGGGGGGACCTCGGGCTCGGGCGCGGGCGCGGGCGCGGCTGCTTCGGCCGGGGCCCCCTCGACGGGCGGGAGCGGCTGGACCCTTGCCACCTGCGCCCGCCAGGCCTCCACCGCTGCCTCGAAGGTGGGCGCGACCGCCACGGCCGCGCCGTTCCAGCCGTCGACCACCACCCAGCCGGGGCCGTCGGGCAGGTCGCCGGCCCACTCGGCCTCGCGCAGGTTGCGCAGCCCCCGCTGCCAGGTGCCCTGGACCGTGCCCGGCTGGGGGCAGGGGACGAAGACGCGCCCGGGGTGCGCCTGCAGGGGCCGCATCGCCAGGACCAGGTCCACCAGCAGGTCCAGGTCGACGCCCTGGGAGCGGAGCTCGGGCCGCAGCAGCAGGGAGATCGGGGGCACCTGCGGCGGCCTGGCGAAGGGGTCGAGGGTGTAGGGCTGCTCGCGAGGGTGGGCGAAGGCGTGCAGGTCGCCGGAGGTGAGGCAGCACTCCTTGAAGACGCCGCCCTCGCCGTAGGTCGCCTGGTAGTAGGCCGCGCCCTCGTAGAGGTGCAGGGTGCCGGGCTGCCCGCCCGGCGCGAGCACGGTCGGCTCCCGCTCGCGCGGCGGCAGCTCGGCGTCGAGCTCGGCGGTGTACCGCTCGGAGAAGCGCCGGAGGCGAGGCGGCAGGTGGAGCTGCCACTCGAAGGCCGGGCCCGGGTCCGGTCGCGACGGCAGCGCGCGCAGGTAGAGGAAGCGCTGGGGCAGGCTCCAGCCGGGCCGCTGCGGGTCGCGCAGCAGCAGGCAGCGCTCGCCCGGCGCCGCCCATGGGTCCAGCTCGGCCCGGTCCCCCAGCGCCTCGTGCACGCGCGCGAACAGGCGCTGGGCGGCCGGGAAGGAGGGCAGGGAGCGGCGCAGGCCGTCCCGCGCCTCGGCCTGGGGGCGGTCGGACAGGCGGATCAGCCCCTCCCGCTCCCGCCACTTGCGGTCGGCCTCCTCTCGGTGCGCGACCAGGCGCGCGCGCCAGGCCTGGTAGTCGGCTTCTTCTTCCTCGGGGGAGACGTCGTCGGGCGGGTCGAGCAGGCGCATGCCGGGATGCTACCGGACGGCGGTGGGACCTTTGGGGCCCTTCAGCCCAGCCAGCCCCACGCGACGATGCCGCCCAGGCCCAGGACGGCCAGGAGCAGCAGCAGGACCGCGGTGCTGTCCCACTCCATCGTGGCCAGGCTCTGGGGGCCCTGCGAGAAGGGCACGAAGCGCAGGTCGGCCAGCGGGATCCTCGCCCCGTCCGGCCGCCGCGCGTGGCCGTAGACCGCGCCACAGCGGCAGCGCACGGCGTCGTCCAGCCAGAAGTGGTCGGCGTGGCCGCAGCCGTCGCAGCGCATCCACAGCTCGCTGCCGTCCCGGGTCGGGACGCGCACGAAGCCGCAGGCCGACAGCGGGGGCGGCGCCGTGGGCGGCGCAGGGGGTGGCGTCGTGGGCGGCGCAGGGGGCGGCGTCATGGCCGGCGGCGGTCCAGCAGGGGCAGCAGCGCCAGCATCAGCACGGGGATCTCGACCCAGGCGTGCAGGGCGGCGATGATCCCGTACCAGCGCCGCGTGTCCGCGAAGTCCTGCGCGTAGCCCCACAGCCCGACCAGCGTCAGCGCCAGCACGCCGCCGACGAACAGGGCCCGCGGCAGGCGGCTGAGCCCGAGGACCGCGGGCGCCGAGGGCCCGCCGGGCGCCAGGCGCGGCAGCACGCCGATCACCGTCGCGTAGTGCATGCACTGGGCGAAGACGACGGCGGAGAAGAGGGGCTGGGCCCAGGGCCCGGCGTGCCAGGTCTCGGGCAGGTACACGCCGAGGTGACGGGCGAGGGGCCCCGTGGGCAGGCTGCGCAGCTCCGGCCAGCTCGCCCCCACCGCGGCGAGGAGCTGGCCGGGCAGGCCGCTGGCCAGCAGCAGGGGCAGCAGCGCGAAGGCCAGCAGGCCCAGCACGCGCCCGGAGGGCCGCTCCCCCGCTGGCAGGCCCTCGGCCAGGAAGCCCACCGGGGTCCAGTTGTGCAGGACGGCCAGCAGGAGCAGGGTCGCGGCGGGCCAGGCGGCGACGCCCACGCCCAGGGCCGCGACGGTGGCCAGGCCGGCGGCCAGCGGGGCGCGGCCGGCGCGCGCCAGCGCGGGCAGCACCAGCGCCCCGAGCCCCGCGACCAGGCCCAGCTCCAGCCGGACGGCGGGGGTGCCGCCCCACAGGTCCAGCAGCTTGAGCAGGCGCAGGGTGGCCACGGCGAGCAGCAGGGTGGCCATGCCCCAGAACAGCCGGGGCCCCAGCCGCGCGGCGAAGCGGGCTTCGACGAAGCGCAGCTCGGTGGCGACGTGGGCCGTGCCCAGCAGGGCCAGGCTGGTCGAGTAGGTCCACAGGGGCAGGGCCGCGGCGGCGAGGGCGCTGCCGCCCATGACGGCGGCGGCCAGGGCGGGGCCGGGCAGGACCCGGGCGCGCCTCGCGGGCGGGGGCTGC
>JAKLKF010000122.1 GCA_023150805.1 Myxococcota bacterium
GCCGTCGCGGGCTGCGACGCGGCGAGGGGCTCCGCCGCGGGCGGCGCGGGGGCGGCCGCGAAGGGGCCCGTGGTCACGGCACCCAGGATGTCGTCCAGCGACAAGGTCGGCGCCGGGGCCAGGTCGGGCCGCAGGGCGTAGACCGCCTCGACCACGTCGGGGTCCACCTCGGGCCCCGGCCGCCGCCCGGGCGCCGCCTCCAGCCAGGCCACCAGCGCCTGGACCCGGGCCGCGTCGGGGCGGGCCGCCGCGGCCACCGCGAAGGGCCCCTCGCAGACCTCGGTCAGGACCTGCTCGATGGTCAGCCGCGGCGCGGGCGCCAGGTCGGGCCGCAGGGCGTAGACCGCCTCGACCGCGTCCTCGTCCAGCTCGTCGGGCGCAGCGCTGCCCGGCTCCTGCTGGAGCCAGCGGGCGAGCAGCTCTGCCTGGCGGTCGGGGGTCACGGGGGGCCGAGGGGGGGAGAGGGGGAGGGGCTCGGGGGGCGTCCTGCACGCAAGACGCCTCAGGGAGGCCAGACCTTACGGAAGGCCTTGCACGCGCGATGGAAGATGACGTCGAAGTTCCCGACGGTCACCTCCATGCGCTGGGCGCACTCGTCCCGGTCCAGGTCGTCGAGCAGCCGCAGCTGCAGCGCCTGGGCGTAGCGGGGGTTGAGCAGGCCCAGCGCCCGGTCGACCTGGTCGCGGGTCTCGGCCACCTCGGGGGCGCGGTCGGGTGCCGGCGGCGGCTGGCCCATCGTGCGGTCGATGGTCGCCTCGATCCGGTCCTCGTCCTGCAGGCGGGCCTGGCGGGCGCGGGCCCGGTGCACGTCCATCGCCCGGTTGATCGCGATGCGGCGCAGCCAGAAGAAGATGCTGCGGTCCGCACCCTCCCAGCTCTCGATCTTCTCGAGGGCCAGCCGGAAGGTGTCCTTGAGCACGTCCTCGGCCAGCTCGGGCACGGGCAGGCGCGGCAGGATGGCCTGGCGGTACAGGCGCTCGCCGTACCAGGCGTAGAGCTGGCCGGCGGCGGCCCGGTCCCCCTGCTTCAGGCGCGCGACCACGGCCTGCTCGACGTGCAGCTCGACCAGGCCGGTGGCGGCGTCGGGGGCGTTCACGGCGCCTCCGGGGCGGGCGGGGCCGCGGTGGGGGAGGGGGAGGGGGCGGGGCAGGGCCGGGCCCGCTGGTAGCTGATGCGCTGCTCCCAGCCCACCGTGAAGCCCAGCACGCCCAGCACCAGGCTGACGCCCTCCTCGCCGGGCAGCAGGCCCAGCGCCGTCTCCTGGCCGCGCAGGTGGAGCTGGGCGTCGAGCACCGTGGCGGTGATCAGCCCCTCGCCGACCCGCACGCGGCGGGGGAAGACCGCGTCCAGGCGCGTGGGGGCGCCGCCCAGCGGGAAGGCCACCTCGACCTCCAGGTCGCCCTCTCGCCCGTCCAGCGGCACGAGCTGGTGCAGCACGACCGCGCCCTGCTCGGCCTCCCAGGTCACGTAGGCGGTGGTCACCGCCGGGTCGATGTCGGCGATCACCTGGTCGAGCAGGCCCAGCGCCTCCTCGCTGCCGCTGGCGACCGCGACCTGGGTGCTCTCGCCCCCCGCCGAGATGGAGATCGAGCCGCCCTCGCCGTCCTCCGGGGGCGGCGGCAGGCGCCCGACGATGGGGTGCGGGCGATCCAGCTTGATGGCGTCCTCGCCCTCGGCCGCTTCCCAGGTGGTGGTCAGCGAGGTCCACGTGCCGTGGTCCAGCGTGCCGTCGAAGCTGCCGCCGGTGCGCAGGTCCCGCCGCTCCCCGCGGCCCAGCCAGCCGCCGGGCGTGAACAGGCTGGCGGCGACCTCGACCCGCCCCTGGAGCTGCACGCAGGTCTTGGGCCCGTCGATCAGCACGCGGGCGCGCTGCTCCCAGGGGGCGCTGTCCTCGAGCGCGGCCGGGGTCAGGCCGGCGGGCAGGCCGGTGAGCGGGTCCAGGGCCGGCGCGGCCAGGACCGGCGAGAGCAGCAGGAGAGCGAGGGCAGTCACGGCCGGCATCAAAGCACGCGGAGCTGCAGGCCGAGGGCAGCTTCCCAGGCGGCGCCGGCGGACAGCTCGCGCCAGGCGCCCGACAGGCGGAAGCCCACCGGGCGGGTGTCCAGTGCGACGCCGCCGGCCAGCTCCAGCTCGTGCCAGGGCCGGCCGGCGACGGGGGCGCGGTCCCCGGCCAGCAGCCAGGCGGGGGTGGCGGCGGCCCAGGGCACGACGGGGCCGAGCTGGAGCGCCAGGCGGGCCTGGGGGCCCAGCGACAGGGCGGCCGGGGCGGTGGTGTCTGCGGACAGCGCGCCCGCGCGCCGTGTTGCCAGCGCGCCAGCGCGCACTGCGGGTCCGGCGAGCAGCCCGACCGGGCCGAGCCAGGCGCCGTGCGTGCTCTCCAGCGACAGGTCCCAGCCGTCCACGCCGCCGAAGGCGCCCAGCGCGCGCAGCCGGGTCTCGCCGGCGGGCTGCACGGCGCGTGAGGTCAAGGTCCACCACTGGTGGCTCACCGAGGCCCCGGCCGCGCCTCCCCAGCGCCCCCCCAGGCCGGTGGCGCCCAGCCAGGGACGCAGGCCCCACCGGCCGCGCAGCGGGGCGGGTGGCGGTGGCAGGTCGGGCTCGGGGGCGAGGGAGGGGCGGGCGGCCGGGTCCTGCGAGGGGGGCAGGGCGGTGGCGAGCGCGGAGCCGAAGTCGGCCGGCACGTCCAGGGTCAGCCACCCGGCGTCGTCGTCGGGGAGGGGGTCGTCGGGAGGGGCCTGTGCGGGAGGGGCCTCGGCGGGGGGATCATCCGCCAGCGCCGGGGCGATCAGCAGCAGCAGGGTCAGCAGCATGGAGGCCACGGTAGCGCGGCCGGGAGCTCCGGGCTCAGCCTACCGTCGCCCGCCAGACGCCTGCGCCACCAGGCCGACCTCCTTCCAGCGCGGGTCCTCGTGCAGGCGCGGTTGGAGCCGCAGGGTGGCCTGTGGTCATAGGGGCTGGCGGCTGGGGGTGGGTGGGGGACCTTGGATACGGCCGAAGTCCTCGTCGTAGTTCTTGCATCCGATTATGATAATCGGATCTTCACTGCATTCGTGGGCCTCGCAATAGTAGCTCCGGCCGATGTCATCCTGCTCGGCGATGACCGCGTCGACATCCTCGGGACGAGCGACGGTGGTCGTGTATTGATCCTCATACAGAGAAGAAGCACAGTAGTCCAGGTCCACCTGTCCGGTGAAGCAGCGTACGTCCACGCAGCCCCCGCCTGTGTCCGTGCAAGTGGTCTCTGCTGCGACCAGGTCGCACAGCTCCTGCTCATCCGGGCGAGGGGGGCCGCAGTCGATGTTCCACAGCAGCGGGGGGCACGCGGTGGTGGCTGCTGCGCAGATGAAGAGGAGCGCCACGGAGCGTCCCCGGACCTTGCCTTGATTCGTCATGTCCAGACGACGCCTCCCCCCGCCGCCGCGCTCGAGGAGCAGTCGGTGGGGATGCTCCATTGGAAGGCGCCCGAGGAACCTGGGACGAGATAGTGGTAGATGTGGCCAATGATGTTGTCGCCCGAAGGGACCTCGCAGATGTCGATGGCGAAGTCGTCGTCGATGCTCAGCCAGGTGTCGACGGCGTTACTCTGGAAGCGGGTGTGGGCCCTATCGAGCCAATCTCCGCTGTACAAGTGCCCCTTCGGACATCCCAGCTTCGCCCACAGCCGCACCCGGAACGTCCGGTCCAGCCCGTACTGGCAGCAGTCCTGCGGCGGGTCCATGCTGTCCAGCAGCAAGGCGGCCATGATCTCGAGAGCGGTGATCTCCGCTGCGGCCGCGACCACGCCACCGGAGATCAGCCCCAGGATCCACCCGACGATGGCGGCGATGACCGCTGTCGTCGTAGACGCCGACACGGGTACAGGGAAGTCGGGGATCGTCTCGGCCACGCTCGGGTTGCAGTGGAACAAGCTCCCCGTCAGGTGGGCCAGCTCGTGCAGGATCACGCTGGCCAGCTCGATGATCTCGCTCATGGCCGCCCGGGCGCACCAATAGGCCAGCTCCAGGTAGTCGTCCGTACCACATCCGTCCATCCACGCGGAGTACAGGCGGTGGGCCCAGTAGAAGTAGTAGTCGGCGAGCGCTGCCTCTACCTTGTAGATCCGGGCGCACAGGCGCACCTTCCCGCCAAAGGCCCATGCCAGGAAGCCCGGCGTGTGGCGCTCCGCAATGGCCTGCCCGTCCTCGGTGAGCTGAATGGTGCCCCAGGCCCCATCGTCGCAGGCAGCCGACTTCGACTTGATCCAGCGCCGCTCGTCCTCGACCCAGCGGGCGATCTCGCTTTCGCTGATCCGGCAGGTGTCGGCCATGCGCGTGAAGTCGGTGGCCTCGGAGCGATAGCCGTACAGGGTCAGCACCGCGAACATCAGGGCGTGGTGGTAGTAGCCCTGGCCCTCGTCCCAGAACAGGCCGGGGTGGTCCTCCGAGACCCACTTGATGCAGCCCTCCGCCATCGAGAAGTCGCTGGCCCAGCTTGGGGCGCACCAGGCGACCCAATCGGGCAGGAGCGCCTCGATCATCTCCTGCTTGCTGCGGGTAGGCTCGTACTCCGCCGTGAGGAATGCCCGCATGGGCAGGCCGCTGGGGTCGGGACCTAGTGAGATCCACTGTCGCTTGCCCTGGGCGGCGATGTCGTTCGGGCCGAAAGGTGCCGTCGCCGGGTCGAAGGCGGGGGTGTCCAGAGGCCTCCCCGGACTGCACGCGGGCTCCTCGTCCTTGCCGGGGACGGGGCGGTCGTCGGGCTCGTCCGGGTCCGGGTCCTCCCCGGGCTCTGGTGCCTCGGGAGGTGGGAACACGCTCTCGTCTCCTCCATCCCCGAGCCACGTACCCTTGGACCCCTGACCCGGCCGTACCAGGGTCATCGTCCGGAAGTCCGGTCCGGGTTGCCCCGAGGGCAACACGAAGGTCCTGGCCCTGCGCCCTCCCATTGGAGGCGCTGGCGTGCAGCAGGTGGCGCGGAACATCCGCCCGAGGCGCGGTCCGGTGGTCTCTCTCTCCAGGGCCTCGGCCTGGAGGAGTGCCCGCCCTGCAGAGCCCGACAACAGCCGCGCCATGACGGCGGATCCACAGGCATCCCGGACGGTTGGCAACGACTGTCCGGCCTGACCCAGCAGGCGCCCCGTAGGGAGGAGCTGCGTACCGGATGGCACCAGCCAGGGCATCGGGACCGCGGCTGGCGGGGGGGCGGGATCTGCAGCGGGCGGTCGGACCTGCCGGTTCGGCCGTGTGGCCTGGAGGCCCTCGCCACAAGCGCAGCCCACTTCTACCTCCCGATCACGTCGAGCAGGAACGACGCGTCCGCGTTGACGTTCAAGCCGCGCCAGCGGAGATAGCGGAGGGGGTCGATGAGGACCAGGCGGATGTTGGTGTCCTGGGTGAGGTCGATGTTGATGTTGGCCGGATCGTAGTCCAGGAATGCCTCATCTTCGAGCACCGCCGCGGTCTGGAGGTAGAGCGTGCCGCTGGTCGCGGCCAGCTTGGGCACCCGGCCCTGGACGACGAGGTATCGATACCCCCCTACGTCGATGGCCTCCCGCTTGCTCTGGGTCATGGTGCCCGTCACCTTGATGAGATCCTGGAGCCGAAAGTATGCGGCCATGCGCGCCACCCTTGTTGCTGCGACGGTCTCGAACACACAACGACGTGACATCGGGTTACAAACGGCCGGTTCGGCCGGTAGGGCCCCCTCCGTTCTGCCGCCTCTCACCGCTCCTGCGTTCAGCTCCCCCCGTTCAGCCCCCTCGCCTTCACCCCACCGTCGCCCGCCAGGCGACCTCCTCCACCAGGCCCACCTCCTTCCAGCGCGGGTCCTCGTGCAGGCCCTCCCGGTGCAGCATCGTGGCCCCCGGGTAGAGCGCCTGCACCTCGGGGTCTCCCACCGAGAAGGGCGGGCCGTCGCGCTTGCCCTGGTCGTAGACGAAGGTGATGAGCAGCACCGGGGCCTGGGGCGCCAGACAGCCGCGCAGCACCTGGCCGTAGCGGGGGCGCAGCTCGGGCGGCAGGGCGATCAGGGCGGCGCGGTCCCAGCAGGCATCCCAGGTGCCTTCCAGCTTCATGAAGTCGCCCTGCAGGATGGTCACGCCGCCCGCCGACCAGGCCATGTAGGGCCCCTGCGGGCGCACCTCGGGCCGCAGGCCGCGCTCGGCGAAGAAGCCCGCGCAGGCCAGGGGCGACAGCTCGACGCCGGTCACCGGGTGCCCGCGAGCGGCCAGCCACGCGAGATCGTGCGCCTTGCCGCAGAGGGGGACGAGCACCCGCGCCGAGGGGTCCAGGCCCAGGTCGGGCCAGTGGCGCAGCAGGTGGGCGTTGGGCTGGCCCTCGTGGAAGCCGATCTGGTTGTGGAGCCAGCGTTCGTGCCAGAAGTCGGGAGAGGCGGCGGGGTGGGACATGGGCCGCATCTATCGCGCCCCGGCGGGCTTGACCGCCCCGGCTCGGCCGAACCGGGCCGGCGAGGCATCGGTGACTTTTTCATTCGCCCCGCTTGCGGCCGCCAGCGCCAAGCGTACAATACGAGGGCGGGCGGGAATCCGCGCCGCTCACCGACAACGCCACCAGCGAGGCTCTGATGTCCACGAACACGCCACGCCACGCCACGCCACGCCACGCTAGCGGCCGCATCTGTGTCCAGGCTGCGCTGACGCTGATGGGGGTGGCGGCCATCAGCTCCGCGACGGCCAGGGCCGATGAGTACTGCGATGCCCAGGCGGCCAACGAAGACTGGTCGGGGGCCGACTGCAACGCCGGGGGGGCCACCAACGTCTGCACGGTGGTGGGGACCGTGTTGGAGTGCGACCTGCGGGCCAACGACGACTCCGTCGGCGCCCACCTGGACACCGAGGTCACCGCGGTCTACGACGGCAGCGGGGGCCTGTGTGGCAGCGCGGGCCGATACTGCATCTTCGGACGAGATGTCGAGGGCGACTACTTCGGCTGCCTGTTCGACTCCGACGACCTGACCGAGCTGAGCGTCGAGAGTGGCGACGGGGACGACATCATCCTCTTCACCCGCATCGTCAGCAGCGTGACCTACAACCTGGACCGCCACACGGCCGATGAAGACTTCATCGGCCGGGCGGCGGGTCTCGACGGCAACGACTGGATCGAGGGTTCTCGGGCCAACAACGCCGACTACCACGACAACCTCAACGGCAACGCCCACGATGATGTGATCTGTGGCCGCGCAGGGAATGACTTCATCCACGGCGGCCTGCACGACGACCTGTTGTTCGGGGAGGATCATGACGACGAGGTGCTGGGCGCCGAGGGCCGGGACGAGATCTGCGGCGGCCTTGGTAGCGACGTCGCGGCGGGCGGTGCGGGCGCCGATGACCAGGTGCAGTGTAACGGGGGTGGAACGGACACGATCTCTGGCGGTCCGGACGGCTCCGACAACTGCTCGACCGGCGGCGATGGGAGCTGCGAGGCCGTGGACCTCGCGAGCGGGTGCGGCATCTCGATCTCGTGGCCCTGATGTCCCTCCCCTTCCTCGCTCTCGGTCTCCTGCACGCCTGCGGCGGGGACCCCAAGCCCGACGCCGAGGACGACACGGCCTGCACGCCCACGTCCTGGTTCCTGGACCAGGACGGGGACGGCTTCGGCGCCGGGCAGGCGGTCGAGGCCTGTGCGGCGCCCTCTGGCCACGTGGCGGTGGACGGCGACTGTGACGACGCGGACGCCACCCGTGGCCCGATGGCGACGGAGCTCTGTGATGGCCTGGACAACGACTGTGACGACGTCGTCGATCCCTCCACATCCGCCGATGCGTCGACCTGCCATCCGGACGCGGACCTGGACGGATTCGGGGCGGCGGATGGAGCGGTGCAGTCCTGCACCTGCGAGGATGGCTACGTCCTGGACGCGACAGACTGCGACGACGGCGACGGTGCGATCCACCCAGGCGCCGCCGAGACCTGGTATGACGCCGTCGACTCCGACTGCCTGGGGGACGACGACGATGATGCCGACGGCGACGGGTTCGCCTGGGATGAGAAGGGCGGCCGCGACTGCGACGACGCCGATCCTGCCCTGCACCCGGACGCTGTGGATCACTGTGGCAATGGCATCGACGACAACTGCGATGGGGAGGAAGCGACCTGCGGCCTGAGCGGGACCACCAGCGAGAACGGCGCCGACATGTCCGTGATGAACGACTTCATCGCGGCCTTGGGCTACGTGCCCAACCATGCCGGGGACAGCGACGGCGACGGCATTCACGAGATCCTCCTGGGCCGCAACTACCAGGGGGAAGGTGGCAAGGAGGACGCCCTGCTGCCCCGCAGCGACTTCGTGCTGCTGGAGCTTCCCGAGGGCCTGGACCAGCCGGCAGACTGGGAATACCTGGACCGGACCCTCGTCTCTACCGTGACCGTGGCGACCTTCCGAGCACCGGATTCAGCGGGGGAGCTGGAGACGGTGGTGTGGTACGGGACACGACCCATCACCGTCGCCGATGTCGATCTGGATGGGGACGGCTTTCTGGACTACATCCTCGCGTCGCCCCAGAAGGGCACCGATGGAACGGAGCCGGGCGCCGACAACCGCATCGACCTGGTGTTCGGCCCGGCCTCCGGTGACGTCGTGTTTGAGGACCCTCCCGCCTTCTCCTCGCCTCGCGGTGACACGCACCTGGGCGTCGACATGATGCTCTTCGACCCACCGGTCGATGGCCGCTTCGCGGTCGTGGCGACGACGGTGATGAACACGAGCGAGTTCTCGCATGAGCCCTTCGTCTACATCCTGGACCAGGACCACCTGCTCTCCGCTGCCGACGTGGACGACGCACCCCGCATCTTCAGCCAGGATGGATTCAAGTCCGGGCGCGGTCCTGCGGTGGGGGATGTCGACGGGGACGGCCTGGCTGACCTGCTGATCGGCACCCGCGACCCGAGCGGGCGGGCAGGGAGTCACGCGTCGGCGGACCTCTTCCTGGGCCCCTTGGAAGGCGACCTGGACGCCCTGGACGCGGACCTGGTGATCGACCAGAGCGCCTGGATGACGTCTCCGAAAGTGGCGGCGGGCGGTGGGTGGGCCCACGAAGTGTTGGTGGATCCGCTGGTGGACGGGGCCTTGGGACCGCACATCGCCGTGGGGCTTCCGAACCTGGACTGTGACGAGGGAGAGGGATGCGGAAAGGTCATGCTGGTGGAGTGGACGGGACCCGGCTGGGTGGACGTGATGGACGCCGCGAGCGTGACGCTCGTGGGTCCCCCGCGTGCCTATGCTGGATCCAGGGTGCGCTGGGGTGGAGACGTCGACGCGGATGGGGTGACGGAGTTGACCGTCCTGGCGCCGACAAGCGAGTGGCCAGACACCCTGGATGGCAGGGGTGCTGTCTTTCTCCTGGAGCCGCCCATAGCGGGAACCCACATGCTGGAGGACAGCGACGTGGTCGTCCGTCACGCCAGCGAGCATGCGGATGATCTGGGCGATTCGGCCCTCGTGGGCCACTCCCTGGATGGAGACGAGTGGGACGACCTGCTCGTCATGAACTTCCTCCAGGAGGATGCCCTGGGCAACGATCCCACGCGCCAGGGGGGCTTTCACGTCTTCCGTGGAGGTCCGGCGGGGTTCTGAAGGCGAAGTGTCGACTCCTCGCAGCCCGGCGGCCCCGCTCGCGGTAGGAGGAGGCCATGCTGCCGCCCATCACCGACCCCGCCGTGATCGAGGGCTACCTCGGCGACGCCAGCAACACGCGCGGCCACGCCGAGGCCCTGTACCGCCCACGCACCGCCGAGGAGGTGGCCGAGGTCCTGGCGGCCGCCCAGGCCCGGGCCGTGCCGGTCACCGTCACCGCGCGCCGGACCAGCACCACGGGCGCCAGCGTGCCCGACGGCGGCTGGCTGCTGTCGATGGAGCGCCTGGACGCGGTGCTCGACCTGGAGCATGCCCAGGGCGGCGTGCTGCTGGGCGAGTACCAGGCCCAGGTGGAGCGCCAGGGGCGGCTGTTCCCGCCCGACCCCACCTCGCGGCAGGAGTGCTCGCTGGGCGCGGCCATCGCCTGCAACGCCAGCGGCGCCCGCTCCTTCAAGTACGGCCCGACCCGGCCGTGGGTGCAGGCCGTGCAGGTCGTGCTGCCCACCGGCGAGCTCCTGCACGCCGACCGGGCCTCGCCCGTCCCTGCGGCCTGGCCCGTGCCCCGCTGGGCCGAGCCCGGGGTAAAGACGGCCGCCGGCTACTACCCGGCCGACAACCTGCTCGACCTGATGATCGGCCAGGAGGGCACGCTCGGCGTCCTCACCGCCGCCCACTTGCGCCTGGCCCCCCTGCCCGCGGGCGTGCTCTCGCTCATCGCCTTCTTCCCCGACCTGGAACGCACGCTGTCCTTCGTCGACCGGGCACGCGACGGCGCCGGCCGCCGCGGTCGGCCCGGCCGCCCCGGGGCGCTCTCGCCCTGTGCGATCGAGTATTACGACCACCACGCGCTGGACCTGGTGCGCGCCCGGGTGCCCGATGTGCCCCCGCAGGCCCACGCCGCACTGTTCATCGAGGTCGAGCACGAGGGCGAGGCGCCCCTGGAGCCCTGGTGGGAGGCGCTGGTCGAGGGCCAGGCCCTGGTCGACGCCACCATCGTCGCCGAGGACGAGGCCGGGCGCGCCCGCCTGCACGCCGTGCGCCACGCCGTGCCCGCCGGCGTCAACGAGCAGGTCGTGCGGAACGGGATGCCCAAGGTCGGCACCGACTTCGCCGTGCCCGACGCCGCCCTGGCCGAGATCATGGCGGCATATGACGCCGTCGACATGGACAAGGTCTGTTTCGGCCACATCGGCGACAACCACCTGCACCTGAACCTGCTGCCGACCACCGCCGCCGAGCTGGCCCGGGCGCGGGAGATCTACCGGGAGCTGGCGCTGCACGCGGTGGCCCTGGGTGGCACGGTCAGCGCCGAGCACGGCATCGGCAAGCTCAAGCGCGGCCTGCTGGCCGAGATGGTGGGGCCTCAGGTGCTGTCGGGCTTCCGCGCGCTCAAGCAGGCGGTGGACCCGGCCTGGATCCTGGGGCGGGGCAACGTCGTCGCCGGCCCTTGACGCTCAGCGGAGGGCGAGGATCACCAGATAATGGGCACGCCATAGGCTGCGAGCTTGCTGTCGCCGGTGACCAGCGCGAGCCCCTCGGCCTGCGCCTGGGCGACGAGCAGCCGGTCGAAGGGGTCGCCGTGGTGTGCGGTCAGCGTCGACACCGCCAGCACGTGGGCGTGGTCGATGGGCAGCAGGGTGAAGCCATGCCGGAGCAGCTCCGTTGGGATGACCTCCGACACGGGGCCGTCCAGGACGAGCTTCCCGAGCCCGACCTTGATCGCGACCTCCCAGGAGCTTGCCACGCTCCAGAAGACCTGGTTGTCCCGGTCGGCGAGCGCGCGGAGCGCAGTGGAACCCAGGCGCGGGGGGTCGTACACCCAGAACAGCAGCGCGTGGGTGTCGAGCAGGAGCTTCATGGCGCTGCGCCCGACAGGAAGTCATCCGGAAGCGGCGCGTCGAAGTCGTCGGCCATTCGCATGCCGCCCGCGCGGGATCCCGGAGTCCGCGCCCCTGAAGCCGCGGGCTGGAGCTGGGTGAGCCGCGCCACGGGAGTGCCCGCCTTCGCGATGATGATCTCCTCACCGGCGAGCACCCGGTCCAGCAGCGCAGAGAAGTGCGTCTTGGCGTCGTGGACGTTGACCTGCACGGACATGGCGGCTCCTGGGTGGACTACGGTTGCGTCTACCTTAGTCCACCCGAGGGGGAAGGGGCAACCGCCCCCCCCGCCTCAGCGCGTCGCGATCATCACCATGCGGTCGCCGGGCTTCCACTCGCCGCCCGCCAGGTCGCTGCACAGGTCGAAGCCCCGGAAGCCGGCCTTGGACAGCAGCCGGGCCAGCTCGGGCGCGCTGTAGATGCGCATCGCGCTGTGGCGGATGCTGACCTCGGCCGGGCCCTCCTCGCCGCCCTTGACCAGGGTCCACTCGACGTGCATCACGCCCTCCAGCGGGTCCCAGGCCCGCTGCTCCAGGACCCGCACGCCGCCGCCGTCGAACCAGCCGCGGGTCTGGTAGCGCGCCATCAACATCTCCAGCCCGGGGCAGTCGATGACGAAGCGCCCGCCGGGCCGCAGCACGCTGGCGACGGCGCGGGCGAAGGCCAGGTCGCCGCCGCCGCCGCCCTCGGCGAAGGCGTGCACGCCACCGTCGCCGAAGTAGCCGAAGCTGCCCCAGATGCAGAGGGCGGCGTCGAAGGGCGGCTGCTCCCCGCCGGGGTCGAACAGGCGGCCCACCTCGCGCAGGTCCAGCTCCTCGAAGCGGCAGGGCAGGTCGCGGACCCGGGCGGCGGCGCGCGCGTCCTCCAGCAGGGGCACGCACCTGTCCACGCCGGTCGCCTCGAGCCCCAGCTCGGCCAGGGCCAGGCTCAGCCGCCCCTCGCCGCAGGGCGCGTCCAGGACCCGGTCGCCGGCCTCCAGCTCCAGCAGCTCGCAGAGATCCTCGGCCTGCTGCTGGGAGAGCTCGGGCGGGTGGATGCTGCGCTGGACGTCCAGCCAGGCGCCGTCGAAGAAGGTCTCGGTCCAGTGGGTGGGGCCGTCGGGCTGCATCGGGGTTCCGGGGCGGGAGGGGCAGGTCGGGGCAGGAGGGGCGAGGGTGGCATAGTATGGCGGCACCGGCCCCGCCCCCGCCCGGCAGCAGGTCCCCACGGATGACGATCAACCCCCACAACCGGCTCCGGAACAGCTTCGCCGAGGTGGTCAAGCGCCAGGCCGGCGAGCTGGCTGAGCTGGCCCGCGACGCCCGGCACGACCCCGACGTGCGGGAGGCGCTGTGCTTCGAGCTGGAGCGCATCGCCGCGACGTCCGCCTCGCTGGGCCTGAGCCCCATCGAGCGCGCGGCCCGGGCGGCCCTGGCCGCCACCGAGGACGAGCCCTTCCTCGACCTGGTCCTGCACCTGGTCGAGGCCTGCCGCGGCCTGGAGGGCGTCGCGCCCCTGTTCCGGCCCATCGTCGTGATCGGACTGACCCGGGTCCACGCCGACGACCTCGCGGTGGACCTGCGCGCCGCCGCCGACGTGGCCGAGGCCCTGGCCCTGGCCGACGCCGAGGACCCGGGCGCCTTCGTGGTGCCCTGGGACCGCCTGGCCCCGCTGCAGGAGCGGCTGACCGGCGCCTTGAAGGCCGTGCCGGTCTTCGTGGTCGGCCCCCCCGCCGACCTGGAGCGGCGGCTGGCGGCCGCCCGCGCCGGCGCCACCGGCTACCTGGGCGCCCCCGTGCGCCTGGACCGCGTGCTCGACGTCGTGCGGGCGCGGGCCGAGGACGTCGATCCGCCGCCCTTCCGGGTCCTGGTCTTCGAGCCCGACGACGCCTCCGCCGCCCTGGTGCTGGAGGCACTGGAGGGGCCGGGGCGACAGGTCTGGCGGGCGCGCACCTCGACCGAGCTCTTGGGGGCGCTCGACCGCCTGCGCCCCGAGCTGGTGCTGGTGGCGGCCACGGGCCTGGACGTGGAGCTGGCCGACGTGGCGGCGGTGCTGCACGGCCACGACGTGCACGCCGGCCTGCCCCTGCTGGTGATGGCCCAGGACAGCGAGCTGGAGCGGATCTCGATGGTCGCCAGCGCCGACGACGTCGTGCGCAGGCCCATCTCGGCGGGGGCGCTGCGCGTGCGGGTGCTGGGGCGCCTGCGCCGCCACCGCGCCGCCGAGGCCAGCCGGGTCGTCGACCGCATGACGGGCCTGCTCTCGCGCCGCTCCCTGCTGCGCGCCGCCGACCGGGAGATCGGGCTGGTGCGCCGCACCGGCCGGCCGCTGTCGGTGGTGCTGGTCGACGTCGACAGCATGGGCGACGTCAACCAGCGCGGCGGCCTGGCGGTCGGCGACGAGCTGCTGGTCGGCCTGGCCCGGCTGCTCGGCCGCACCTTCCGCGAGACCGACCTGGTCGGCCGGGTGGGCGGCGACAGCTTCTGCGCCCTGCTGCCGGCCTGCGGCACCGCCGACGCCGTGCGGCGCATCGAGTCGGTGCGGCCCGCCTTTCACGCCCTGGGGCGGGAGCTGGGGCTGTCCGACGTCGACTTCTCGGTCGGCGTCGCCGACACCAGCGAGGCCGTCTCCGACGTGCTGGCCCGCGCCGACCGCGCCCTGCTCCAGGCGCGCAACGACGGCGGCGGCCGCACCCGCATCGACCGCGACGCGCCCTGAGCCGCGCAGGACCTCCATGCCCGTCGAAGCCGCCCTCGTCCGCTCCTCCCTGTTCCGGCACATCGACCGCCTGTGGCAGGTCAACCAGAAGGACCTGCTGCCCTGGCAGGCGCCGGGGGCCGAGGCGCTGCTGCCGCGCTTCCGGGTGGCCCGCATCCACCCCGCCAACGAGGGCGAGCCCTGGGTCTTCCTGTCGACGGGCGCCTGGGAGGCGACGGCCGACCGCGGCGAGGGGCAGGAGTTCTTCCTGCTCGCCCCCACCCAGGACGAGGCCCACGTCGACACGGTCGCCGCCGTCGCGCTGGCCCACCGCGCCGGCCGGGGCATGCTGGAGCTGGGCAGCGTCGTGCCGCTGGGCCAGCCCTGGGCCGCCGGCTCGGCCTGCGACCACCTGCTGGTGACCCTGCCCTACCCCTACGGCCCCAACCTGGAGCGGGTGGAGACCGGCGCCGGCTTCGACCTGTGCTTCCGCTGGCTGCTGCCGATCACCGCCGCCGAGGCGGCCCTGGTCCAGGCCCAGGGGGCCGAGGCCCTGGAGGCCCGCCTGGAGGCGGCGCGGGCGGACTTCCTGGACCCCCGGCGGGCCAGCGTGGCGTGAGCGCAGGTCGCGCTACAGCTCCCGCAGCAGCCGCAGCCAGGTGCGGTAGCGGGCGGCCGAGACCGTGCCGGCGGCGACCGCGCGCTTGACGGCGCAGTCGGCCTGGGGCTCGGGGTCGTGCACGCAGTCGCCGTAGCGGCAGCCCAGCCCCTCCAGGTCCGGGAAGTAGTGGCGCAGGGCCAGCCGGTCCAGGCCCCACAGGCCGAAGGCGCGCACGCCGGGCGTGTCGACGACGCGGGTGCCGTCGGGCAGGGCGTGCAGGGCGGCCTGGGTGGTGGTGTGGCGGCCCTTGCCGTCGCCCTCGCGCACCCGGCCGGTGGTCGCGGCGTCCTGGCCGGCCAGGGCGTTGAGCAGGCTGGACTTGCCGACGCCGGAGTGGCCGACGAAGGCGCAGGTGCGGCCGGCCAGCAGGGCCCGCAGCGCGGTGATGCCCTCGCCGGTCACGGTCGAGGTGAGCACGACGGGCAGGCCCAGCTCGCGGTAGGTCTCCAGCTCCGCCTCCAGGGCGGCCCGACCGCGGTCGTCGAGCAGCTCGGCCTTGTTGACGACGACGACGGGGCGGGCGCCGCCGTGCTGGACGGCCACCATGGTCCGGTCGACCAGGCCCGCCTTGAAGGCCGGGCGGCGGGTGGAGGAGACGATGACCACGTCGTCGACGTTGGCGACCAGCACCCGCTCGATGTGCGGGTCCATCGGGTCGGGGCGGGACAGCGTGCTGCTGCGGGGCAGGACCGCGGTCACCAGCGGGGCGGCGCCCGGCCGGTCCTGGAGCACGACCCGGTCGCCGACGGCCAGGGCGGTCTGCTGCACCCGGGCGAGGTCACCGGACAGCTCGCAGGAGACGGGCTCGCGCTCGCCCTCGGCGGCGCCCTGGCCCCCGCCCTGGACGACGGTGCAGGTGCCGCGGCCGATGGAGACGACGACGGGGGCGGGTGGGGACACGCGGCGCGCTCCGGGCTGCGGGTGGCCGCCGGACGCGGCATCCTGGCCGCCATGCCTATCACCGCCCTCCTCCTGTCGGTGGCCGCGGCCCTGGCCGGCCCTGCCGCCGACCCTGCGGCCTCGGCCTCCACCCCCGCCGAGCGCCTGCTGCGCGCCGCGCCGGACCTGGACCCGGTCGTGCTGCAGGCCGCGCTCGACCGCGCCTCCTGCGCCCGCGCCCGCGGCGAGCTGCCCGCCCAGGCGCCGCCGGTCCTGGCCGTCATCGACTACAGCCTGCCCTCCACCGCGCCGCGGCTGTGGGTGCTGGACCTGGAGGAGCCGCGGCTGCTCTTCCACGAGCGGGTCGCGCACGGCCAGGGCACGGGCGAGGACCTGGCGGTGGCCTTCAGCAACCGGCCGAACAGCCACCAGAGCAGCCTGGGCCTGTTCGTCGCCGGCGAGGTGTACACCGGCCAGCACGGCACCTCGCTGCGGCTGGACGGCAAGGACCCGGGGCTGAACGACCGCGCCCGGGAGCGGGCCATCGTGGTGCACGGCGCGCCCTACGTCAGCGAGGGCTTCATCGCGCGCACCGGCCGCCTGGGGCGGAGCTGGGGCTGCCCCGCGGTCGCCACCGAGGTGGCCCCGGCCCTGATCGAGGCGCTGGCCGGCGGGGCGGCGCTCTACGCCTGGCACCCCTCGCTGGCCGGGGAGGCGACGACCGCCTGCCAGGGCTAAGCCTTGGGCGCCATGCTGCTGCTCCTCGCCTCCGCCTGGGCCCTGGCCCAGGAGCCCCCCGCCCCCGCCGAGCACGTGCAGAGCACGGTCCTGCTCAACGTGCGGGCCGAGCCCTCGGGGCTGTCCCGCCTGCGCGGCCGGCTGGTGCCGGGGGCCGCGGTCGCGGTGCTGGGCACGGTCGAGGGCCCCGGCTGCGAGGAAGGCTGGGCCGTGCTGGCGGGACAGGGCTACGCCTGCCGCCGGTGGCTCTCGCCCGCCGAGGGGCCGGCCCCCACCCTGCCGCGCCTGGTGCCCTTCGACCCGCCCGAGCCCGGCGAGTACGCCGCCTACCGCGACACGGGGGCCTACGACCGCGCCCCCGCCGCCCAGGCCGACGCCCTGCTGCCCTTCGTCTACGGCAAGCGCTGGCGACACTGGCAGGGCCAGGTCTACGCCAGCGCCGAGCACTACGCCCACGGCGACCCGCCGGTCGACCAGCTCGACCGCGGCAGCAAGCACGCCTTCCTGGGCGCGGTGGACACGCCGCGGGGCCAGGTGCTGCTGCAGGAGGACGGCAGCGTCGTGCCCGCCGACGACGTCTTCCTGTACCCGGTCGACCGCTTCCAGGGCTGGGACCTGGTGGCCGCGCCGGTGCCCGAGGGGCGGCTGCCGGCCTTCGCCTTCCGCTACGAGGGGGCGCGCCTGCGGGCCGAGCCCTCGGCCAAGGCCGAGGTGGTCGCGACGGTCGCCTGGCACGAGCGCCTGCTCCTGGACGCGGCCCCCGCCTCGCCGGACGGGCGCTGGTGGCGGGTGCCCGACGGCCTGGGGCCCGGCGTCGACGCCTACGTGGAGCAGGGCAGCGACGTGCGTCGCTGGGTGCCCGCGCCGGCGCCTCCCGAGGTCCCGCCGGGCCAGCCCTGGCTGGACGTGGATCGCGACCAGCAGCTCGCGGCCTTGCGCCAGGGCGAGGAGCTGGTCTACCTGACCCTGGTCAGCACGGGCACGGGCGGCCGCTACGAGACCCCGGCCGGCACCTTCCGGCTGATGGACCAGGCCGCATGGGGGGACATGGCCAGCCTGCCGGGCGCCGAGGAGGAGTACCACGTCGAGAAGGTGCCCTGGGTGGCCCACTTCAAGCCGCGCTTCGCGCTGCACGGCGTCTTCTGGCACTGGGGCTTCGGCCACCGGGCCAGCCACGGCTGCATCAACCTGGCCCCGCGCGACGCCGCCTGGCTGCTGGCCCGCCTGGAGCCGTCCCTGCCGCCGGGCTGGCACACCGTCTTCGCCGACCCCGCCCACCCCGGCAGCGTCGTGCGGGTGCGGTAGGCCCGGCCCGGGGGCCTCAGTCCAGCGGGCCGCGGTGGTCGGTGCGCCCCCAGGCGGCGGTCTGCTCGCTCTCGTAGAACAGGCGGCCCTCCTGCTCGTAGCGGAAGGCGTAGTCGACGAACCAGGTGCCCCGGAGCTGGCGCTTGCGCACGACGGAGAGCGCGGCGGTGGCCGGCGGCCCGATCCGGCCCATGCTGGGGAAGCGGGCCTTCTTGACGTGGGTGCCGAAGCCGATCCAGCCCTCGCTGGCGCGCAGGCCCATGCAGTAGATGGCGTGGAGCTGGCCCAGGGTGCCGGTCACCTGGATGGCGACGGCCCCGGGGAAGTGCTTGTCGTGGCCGGGCCAGGTGCGCTGGGCGTCGACCAGCGGCCCCAGCCGGGTGGTGTCGATCCAGGCGACGACGCGGTCGCCCTCGGGGTCCAGCGTCAGCACGTCGTGGATGAACCAGGCCTCGGGCGCGTACAGGCACTCGTGCACGAAGCTGTCGGGGATGGGCATGGGGCCTCCGCGGGGGCGGGCCGGCTAACCCGGCCACCCGGCGGAGTTCACGCACGGCTGACGACGGGCTGGCCTATGCTCTCGCGCGCAGGAGGTGTCATGCGCAGGCTCCCCTTCGCCCTCGCGGCCATCGTGGCCATGGGCTGTGCCCCCGACGGGGGCGACGACGACGACGAGGACGGCGGGGCCCAGTGCGACCCCGCGCTGGCCACCGGGCCGACCGGGACCGGGACCTACGGCAACGCGGTCTACCAGGTGGGCGACGTGGTGCAGGACGCGACCTTCGTCAGCCCCAGCGGCGCCAGCGTCGACATGTACGACATGTGCGGCCAGACCGTCATGCTCGTGCATGGCGAGTCCGGTTGAAGCACCTGCGTCTCACTCGCCGGTCTGGCGCAGTCGATGATGAAGGACTGGAGCGAGTACGGCTACCAGTACGTCGAGCTCCTCTGGTACGACTACAACTACGACGGCAGCCTGGATGGGGACGACGCCGCCTCCTTCGGGACGGACTTCGACTTCACCACCGCCCAGGTCTACACCGACACGTCGAACTACCACGACGCCTTCGAGGTGGACGGCGCCTCGCCCTCGATCTCGTGGATCGGGCCCGACATGACGGTGCTGGACGTGGACACCACCACGGTGAACGCCAGCGTCTACATCGAGGGCGTCGATCCCTGAGGCGGCAACTGCCCCGAGCGGCTTAGGAGGGGGGGATGCAGACCCCCCACTTCGACCCCGACGCCCCGGGGGTCGGCGACGGCCTGTTCGGGCTGTCGCTGGACCCCCGCGACGCGCTGGTGCAGGTGATCCCCGTGCCCTGGGAGGCGACGGCCTCGTACGGGCGCGGCACCCGGCACGGGCCCGCCGCGATCCTCCACGCCAGCAAGCAGGTGGACCTGGCCGACGCCGACTTCGGCGAGGCCTGGCGCCGCGGCATCGCCCTGCTGGACCTGGGCGACCGCATCGCCCGCTGGGGGGACGAGGCCGAGCACGACGCCATCGCCGTCATCGAGAGCGGCGGCGAGCACCCCGACCGCGCCGCGAAGGTCGACCACCTGGCCGACCTGGTGCACTCGGTGGTCGAGGCCGAGGCGCGCCGGATCCTGCACGACGGCGGCATCCCCGCGGTGCTGGGCGGCGACCACAGCACGCCGCTGGGCCTGCACCGCGCCATCTGCGAGGCCTTCCCCGGCGTGGGCTTCCTGCACCTGGACGCGCACGCCGACCTGCGGCAGGCCTACCTGGGCTTCCAGTACAGCCACGCCAGCATCTTCCACAACACGCTGGAGCTGCCGGGGGCCGGGCGGCTGGTCGGCGTGGGCTGGCGGGACCTGGGCCGGGCCGAGCGGGCGCGCATCCGCGACGACGACCGCATCGTGCCCTTCTTCGACGAGGACCTGGGCCGCGCGCTGGAGGCGGGCACGCCGTGGGCGGCGCTGGCCGACCGCATCGTCGACGCGCTGCCGCCGCTGGTGCACATCAGCGTCGACATCGACGGGCTGGACCCGACGCTGTGCCCCAACACCGGCACGCCGGTGCCCGGGGGCCTGTCCTGGCGCGACCTGCAGTGCCTGCTGCGCCGGGTGGCCCAGGAGCGCCGGGTGGTGGGCTTCGACCTGGTCGAGGTGAACCCCGGCCGGTGGCCGCTGCCGCCCGGCGCCCGCGACGGCATCGACGCCATCGTCGGGGCGCGAACCCTGTTCAAGCTCGCCGGCTGCGCCATCACCTCCCAGGCGCGGGGGTGAGCGGGGCGGCCCGAGGCCTGGCCCGGCTGGGGCTGGGCCTCGCGCTGCTGTCCTGGGGGCCGGCGCGGGCGGCGCCGGAGCCGGCCGGAGAGGCGGACGCCACGGCGGCGCAGGCGGCCTTCTCGCGGGCGCGCGCGGCCGAGGCGGCGGGGCGGCCGGAGGAGGAGGCGGCGGCCTGCGCCGAGGTGGTGGCCCAGGGGGGCGGCGGCCGGCCCCAGGCGGCCTGCGAGGCGCGGCTCGCGACGCTGGCGGCGCTGGCCGACCCCGGCGGCGGCTGGGCGGGGCTGGCGGCGCTGGAGGCGGCGCGG
>JAKLKF010000123.1 GCA_023150805.1 Myxococcota bacterium
AGGGCGAGAGCGGCGCCATCCTGCTCGACCTGAAGCGCTGAGCCGGCGGCCTCAGCCCTCGGGCGCCGGCACCGGCACCGGCCGGGCCCGCTCCTTCTGGCGGGCCAGCACCTGCCGGCGCACCTCGACGTACTCGGCCAGCACGATGCCCGCGAAGCACCAGTAGTACCAGCCGGGCGCGCTGCGGTGCAGGAAGCTGTTGCTGACGCCGTTGGTGACCAGCACGCCGACCGACAGGCCCGCGACCGCCGCGCCGTAGGAGCGGGCCCACAGGTCCTGGGCGTTGCGCGCCACGTACCAGGCGGCGTAGAAGCTGACCCACAGCATGCCCAGGTACACGACGACCCCCAGCGGGCCCATCTGGTAGAGCAGCAGCAGGTAGTCGTTGTGCGGGTCCAGGGTCAGGCCCACCCGCGAGAAGGACCGCGACCAGTCCAGCGTCGTCAGCCGGTGGCCCCCCAGGCCCAGGCCCATCAGCACGTCGGCGACGGGGAAGCTCAGGTACTCGGCCATCGACCAGGACCACAGGCCCCAGCGCCCCGAGCCCAGCGCCCGCCGGTCCACCGACTCGACGTTCGGGTCGAAGACCGCCAGCAGGTCGGCGAAGCGGGCCTGCACGTCGGGGTCCATCAGCACGAAGATCGAGCCCAGCAGCACGGCGGCGCCGACCAGGTTGTAGCGCTTCTGCACCAGCAGCACGGCCAGCACGCTGACCGCCCAGCCCAGCAGGCCCGTGCGCGTGTAGGTGTAGTAGATCGCCACCGTGCAGGCGCCCGCCACCGCCAGGGCACCGTAGCGCACCCACCAGCGCTGCCCCGCCTGGTACCAGGCCAGGAAGAGCAGCGAGAAGCACATCATCACCAGCGCGTGGTTGTGGATGTTCTGGTAGCCGCCCAGCAGGCGCAGGTAGCCGTGCAGCACGTAGTCGCTCGCGCCCGCGGCGAGCTGGTACATCGACTGGCCGATGGGCACCAGCGCCGCCACCGACATCAGCCACACCAGCCGCCGGCGGATGGCCGCGGTGTCGAAGACCTGGACGGTCGCCAGCAGCATCAGCGGGGTCGTGTAGTAGCGGACCAGGATGTCGACGTCGGCGCTCAGCTCGATGGCACGCGCCGTCGCCAGCGTCAGCAGGCCGATCATGGCGAAGGCCCACTTCGCGGCCGGGTGCTCCTTGAGCTTCGGGGCCCGCAGCAGCACGATGATCACCAGCATCGCGAAAACCGCGCCGCTGAAGATCTGCGACAGGTTCAGCCCGCCGACGGTGAAGGGCACCCACCACAGGATGTCCAGGAAGACGCGGAACACGATGGCCGCCAGCAGCGTCTGGGTCGGCCGCACCAGGAAGAACAGGCCGCCGGCGATGCCCACCGCCAGCCCCAGGGTCAGCACCGGCGAGATCGCCACCAGCGAGACGGCCATCAGGCCCGCCACCAGGAAGCCCACGATCGAGGCGGCCAGCGGCCCGTTCGACCAGATCGAGGTCCCCGGCGCGGCCTGCATGGCGCTCAGAGCACCGACTCGCTGACCAGGACCTGGTCGTCCGGCTTCAGCCCGACGTCCTCGTCCTTGCCCTGCAGCACCCGCTTCAAGTTGACGCGGATCTGCTCGGCGCCCCGCTTGATCCACACCTTGCGCAGGCTGGCGGTCGGCTTGGCACCGCCGGCCAGGATGATGGCCTGGCTGATGGTCAGCCCCTCGCCGTAGGAGACCGACCCGGGCTTGAGCACCTCGCCGGCGACGTAGACCACCTTGGGCGGCGGCACCTGCACCGTGTCGCCGTCCTGGAGCATCCAGGCCGACTCGTCCCCTCCCGCCTCGTCCAGCCGGATCACCAGGGGCTCGGGCAGCCCGCGCCGGGTGATGCGCACCTCGCTGACGCCGTCCGCCGCCATGCCGCCGGCCAGGGCGATGAGCTCCAGCACGCTGGTGGGCCCCGACAGCGGGTAGACGCCCGGCTTCTTCACCGCGCCCAGCACGCGCACCGGCTTGCTGGCGAAGGACCCGACCTGGACCTTGACCTGGGGGCTGACCAGGAAGTCCGAGGCCAGCCGCGCGGTCAGCAGCTCGTCCACCGCGCCCGGCGACAGGCCGTCCACCGGCAGGCGCCCGACCAGCGGGAAGTCGATGGTGCCGTCCTCGGCCACCACGTAGTCGCCCGTCAGGCCCTCCTCCTCGAAGACCTCGATGTGCAGCACGTCGCGCGCGCCGACCACGTAGGAGGCGGGCGCGGGCGAAGCGGTCGGCGCGGGGTCGGCCTCGGCTTGGGCGCGCGCCGGCGAGGCGAGGGCCAGGGCGAGGAGCAGGCAGGCGATCATGGTGCTTCCGGTAGAGGTGCCGCGGACCGGCGAGGAGGGGGTCTCGCTAACCGGCGAGGGCCGCGCGCTCCCGTGGCGGCCTGGGTAGTGGCCGCCGCGCCGGGATCCGATCCCCGACGGGCGGCCACCCCTCGTGGCGGCGACGGGTTCGCGTCGATACGACCCTTCTCCTCGCCGCTCCCCCCTGCCGCAGTTGCCACCGTGCCCAGCTCCAAGCCCTCCATCCTCTACCTCAACGAGAACTCCTCCTTCCCCTTCGACAACCGGGCGCGCCGCGAGATGGGCACGCTCAAGGAGCAGGGCGCCGACATCCTGGTCGTCTGCCCCGCCTTCGAGGGCGGCCCGGGGTGGGAGGGCTGCCAGCGCGCCCCCGACCGCGTCTCGGTCGAGGAGTACGACGGCCTGCCGATCTGGTACTACCCCTTCCCGGAGTACGGACACAGCCTCCAGGGCCACCTCGGCGAGTACGCCGTCAGCCTGATGTGGCTGCAGCGGCTGGCCTGGCGCGCCTATCGCACCCGCGGTTTCGACGCGATCTACGCCGTCAACCCCCCGGACCTGCTCTGGCCCATCGCCCTGCAGTTCAAGGCCCTGGGCAAGCGGTTCGTCTTCGACCACTACGACCTGAACCCCGAGCTGTTCCAGGACCGCTTCGGCGACAACCCCAAGGCGATGAAGGCCCTGCCCCTGGTCAAGGCCATGGAGAAGGCCACCATCACGGTCGCCGACCGCGTCATCTCGACGAACGGCAGCTACCGGCGCATCGCCATCGAGCGCTGCGGGAAGGACCCCTCCCAGGTCATCATCGTGCGCAACGGGCCGGACATGACCAAGTTCCGTCCCGACGTGCCCGATCCGACCGCGCGGGCGATGGGCCGGATCGTCGTCGGCTACCTGGGCAACATGAACCCGCAGGACGGCCTGGACGAGGTCATCGAGATGGCCCGCATCCTGCGCTACGAGGAGGGCCGCACCGACATCGGCTTCGTCCTGGTCGGCCAGGGCGACAGCTACAAGGACGTGGTCAAGCTGCGGGACGACGCCGGGCTCAAGGACGTGGTCCACATGCCCGGGCGCCTGCCCATGGAGCAGGTGCGGGCGTGCTTGTCGGCAGCGGACATCTGCGTGCAGCCCGACCCCCCCGGCGGGCTGAACAACGTCAGCACCATGAACAAGGTCATGGAGTACATGGCCATGGGCAAGCCCGTGATCGCCCACGCGCTGAAGGAGACGATGGTCAGCGGCGGCGACGTGGCGGTCTACACCGAGACGCCCGACGCCCGCGGCCTGGCGGCCCGGGTGCTGGAGCTGGCCGACGACCCGGCGCGCCGGAAGGCCCTGGGCGAGGCGGGCCTGCGGCGCTGCGAGGAGGTGCTGTCCTGGCCCCACCAGGCGCCCTGCCTGCTGCGCGTCTTCGAGGAGCTGTTCCCCGGCTTCGCCCCCGAGCACCGCGACGCCCGCCCCATCCTGGAGTGAGCGCGTGCACGGCGCGGCCCCGCTGCGGGTAGGGATGATCGGTCCAGGCCTGGACGTGCCGGGCGGCATGACCCAGGTGCATCGCACGTGGCTGAAGGCCCGCGCGATGCAGGATGTACAGATCCGCTACTTCGAGACCATGTCCGAGCGGCCGCCCCTGCGGTGGCTGGTCAAGAACCTGGCCTGCGAGGCGCGCTACGCCGCCGCCCTGCTGCGCGGCTACCGCCCCGACCTGTTCCACGTCCACGTGGCCGACGGCCCCAGCTTCTGGCGAAAGCTGGCCTACATCGAGCAGGCGCACCTGGCCGGCGTGCCCACCGTCGCCCACCTCCACGGCGCCTGGATGGAGGACTTCTACGCCCGCAACGCCGCCAACCGCGCGGCGGTCCGGCGGATGTTCTCCACCGTCGCCCTGGTGATGCCGCTGCACGGGCGCATGGCGGCGAAGGTGCGCGAGTGGTGCGGCCCCGACGTCCCGGTCGAGGTCCTCTACAACCCGGTGATCACCGAGGAGTTCCGCCCCAACCCCAGCGGCCCCCCGCCGCCGCCCACCGTGCTGATGATGGGCGTGCTGCACGAGCGCAAGGGCCCCTTCGACCTGGCGCGCGCCATCCCGCAGGTGCTGCGCAGCGTCCCGGACGCGCGCTTCGCCTTCGGCGGCAACGGCGACCTGGACGAGATGCGCCGCCTGTGCACGGAGCTGGGGGTGATCGACCACGTCGAGCTGCTGGGGTGGGTGGACGGTGCACAGAAGCTGGCCGCCTTCGACCGCGCCTGGGTCTACTGCCTGCCCAGCCACTTCGAGAACCTGCCGGTCAGCATCATCGAGGCGATGGCCGCCGGCCTGCCCGTGGTCGCCACCGACATCGCCGGCGTGCCCGAGGAGGTGCTGGACGGCCACACGGGCTACCTCGTGCCCCCCCGGGACCCCGCGGCCCTGGCCGATCGGATCACCCGCCTGCTGCAGGACGGTGCCCAGCGCGCGGCCATGGGCCAGGCCGGCCGGGCCCGCGCCCTGGCATGTTTCGACAACGAGGTCGTCGTCACCCGCCTGGTGGCCCTGTGGCGCAAGGTGGCCGCCCGGCGATCCGATTCGTCGCATCGGGCCACTGCTCCGGTGTAGCCGCCCGACGCGCGCGCTAAGCTCGCCGCTTCCCTCCTCCCCCCGCAGCGCATGTCCGAGCCCGCCCGCCATCCCGACCAGGACGCCCTGCGCGAGCAGATCCGCGCCGAGCTGGAGGCCGAGCACCAGCGACGGCTGGAGCGCTTCCAGGAGCGCCGCTCTCGCGCGCACGAGAGCACGAAGGCCCACCAGGAGTCGCGCCAGCGCAAGGCCGAGGAGGATCTGCGCCAGGCCGAGCGCCGGGCCTTCTACCAGGAGCAGGGCTACAAGGAGTACGTGGACAGCAACGGCCGCGCCGAGTGGCTGCCTCCCCAGGAGTACGAGTGGCGGATGCGGCGGCGCAAGAAGCGGGATCGCAAGGGCCGCGAGTACCAGCCCAGCGTGCTCTCCCGCCGCCGCGAGATCGCGATCTACGTCGTGGCCGCCGTCGTGGCGGTGCTCCTGGGCCTGATCCTCATCCGCTGACGTCCCCCCCGGAGCTTCGATGGTCCCCGCCCGCACCGGCACGGTGACGGTCGCCGTGCCCACGGTCAACCGCCTCGACGACATGACGGCCATGGCCCGCACCCTGGTCGCCCAGACCCGAAAGCCGCTGGAGTTCATCGTGGTCGACGCCGGCCAGGGCCAGGACCTGGACGGGGCGCTGCGCCAGATCCTGGAGGGCAGCGGCATCGACTACACCTACGTGCGCAGCCGCAAGGGGCTGCCGCTGCAGCGCAACGTCGCCATCGACCTGGCCCGCGGGGACTTCGTCTTCTTCTTCGACGACGACGTCGAGCTGCTGCCCGACTACATCGAGAAGGCGATGGAGGCCTTCGACCTGCCCTTCGACCCGCCCGTGGGCTGCGTGACGGGGACGCTGACGCGCCCGCCGCCCCCTGGCGGTCGCCGCGCCGAGATCTACCGCGCCTTCGGCCTGACCAACTGGGTGGAGCACGGCCAGCCCGAGCTGTACGTCAGCGGCGGGGTCCGCTTCGTCACCGAGCCGACCGAGGTGATCCGCGTGCCCGTCGCCGAGGGCTGTCGCATGGCCTTCCGGCGCGAGGTCTTCGCCCACGACCGCTTCCTGCAGTTCCTGCCCACCTACTGCCAGAGCGAGGACGTGGACTTCACCTGGCGCGTGAGCCAGCGCTGGACCATCGTCCAGACCCCCCACGCGAAGCTGGACCACAAGGTCAGCCCCACCAACCGCATCGGCTACAGCAACCAGCTCCACCAGCTCATCTACGCGCACTACCACTTCTTCCGGCACTACCGGGACAAGACCCCCAAGAACGTCGCCGGCTTCGCGCGCGCCGAGCTGGGGCTGGTGGCGCTGGCGGTCGGGCGCCAGCTCAAGAAGGGCGAGCCGGGGGCGAAGCTGCTGGCCAAGGGCATCACCGACGGCTGGCGGCGGGTCGGGCGCGACCTGGTGGGGCGGCCGCTGCCGGTGACCTGAAGGGCGGGAGGCGGGTGCGGGAGGCTGGAGTCCCGCGCCTGTGGCAGCATGTGCCCACCCAGGAGGTCCCCGTGTCGCCGAGCTTCTCCGAGCGCAGCCCCGCCCCCTTCCGCGGCCGGCGGCCTCCTCGCCCGCCGGGCCCGCGTGACCTCCCGATCGCGTCCAACCAGGACCAGCAGGCGGCGCTCGCCGGCGGCAACCCCACCCCCGCGCCCGCCCAGGACGCCGCGGCCCCGGCCCAGGCGCCCGCCGCCGCGACGGTGACCCTCGACCGCACCCTCAAGCTCGGCGCCAGCGGCGAGGACGTGAAGGCCCTGCAGCGCTTCCTGGGCCTGGAGGACGACGGCGACTTCGGTCCGGGCACCAAGGCCGCGCTCGCCGCCTGGCAGGCGCGCCAGGGGCTGGAGGGCGACGGGGTGGCCGGCCCGGACACGCGCACGGTGCTGGCCGGCGGCAAGCTGACCCCCCACGACCCGCTGAAGAGCCGCTACCACGACGACAGCAAGTTCGTGCCCACCTACCGGGCGACCGCCCAGAGCGAGTCCGACCAGTATCGGACCCAGGCCGATCCCTACGCCGTCGGGGCCGTCACGAAGCCCGACAAGGAGGACGATCTCGGCGGCAAGACCTATGGCACCTACCAGTTCGAGTCCTACGTCTACAAGGACGGCACGCACGCCAGCGACGCGCTGCGCGACAAGAGCACCGTCATGCGCTTCGTGCGATGGGACAAGAACCCCTACGGCAAGGAGCTGCAGGAGGTGGTCAAGGCCCACGGCGTGGCCAGTGCACAGTTCGACCAGGCCTGGGCCGAGCTGACCACCCGGGACAACAAGGGCTTCGGCAAGGCCCAGGAGGACTTCCTGCTGCTGGACGTCAAGGCCAAGGTCGACGCGTGGTTCGACAAGGCCGGGGTCGACGCCAACGCCCGCAAGGACCCCGAGCTGTTCGACGTGGTCCTCGGCACGCTGAACCAGTACGACAGCCTGGCCAACGGGATGGCGGAGCACGTCGCCGCGAAGCAGAAGGCCGCCGGCAAGACGCTGACCGCCGACGAGATCGGCGTGGCCCTGCAAGAGTACAAGTGGGACAAGGTGACGACCCACTTCAAGAGCTCGCCCAAGGCGCACAGTGGCATCCGCAACCGCATCAACCGCGAGGGCGCACTGTTCGACGGCTACGAGCGCAAGCCCCACCCTCGCAAGTAGCGCGCGCTCAGCTCCGGCCGCGGCGCAGCTTCGCCCGGACGCGCCCGAGCACCAGCTCGTCCTCCTCGGTGCGACCCGCCAGGGCGACGGCCACCAGGAAGACGGCCACCGCGGCCCCCGCCAGGCCCAGGCGCGGCAGGAGCGCGGCCCCCTGCCCCAGCGCGGCGGCCGCTGCGCCGCTGACCAGCGCGGCCGAGAGCACCCAGGCCACGCGGCGGTCGAAGGCCCAGCATCCCTGGAGCCAGCGGGCCTCGAGCACCCGCAGGGTCGACCACAGGGTCAGCGCCACGGCGCTGGCCAGCGCGGCGCCCTCCATGCCCATGCGCGGGATGAGCAACGCGTTCAGCCCGACGTTCAGCCCGACGGAGAGCAGTCCGTTCACCAGGTTGGTGCCCGAGTTGCCCCCCATCGTGACCAGGGCGCCCGACGGCGCGCTGGCGACGTACACCGCCTGCCCCAACATCAGGACGGCGAGCGCGCGGCCCCCCGCCGCGTAGGCGGGATCGAAGACGGTCAGGACCAGGTCGGGCACCAGCACCAGGACGATGTAGGCGGGCGCCGAGAGGATGATCATCCACCGCGTGACCACCCGCAGCAGGGCGTTGAGCCGGGCCTGCTCCCGGGCGTAGACCAGCTCGGAGACGACGGGGCCGAACATCGTCGTCGAGGCCATGACCGGCAGGGCGCCCAGCTGCGCGATCATGGTGGCGATCTTGTACACACCCACGTCGGACAGCGTCGCCATCGCCGTCAGCATCAAGATGTCGATCCGCATGTTCGCCTGGTACAGCGACCGCGCCAGGCTCTGGGGGATCGAGTAGCGCAGCAGGGCGCCGATCTCGGTCTGCGCCGGGATCGCGCGGTCCCGCAGCAGCGGCCCGAAGCGCCGCCAGAACAGGTGCGCGCCGTGGACCATGCTCAGGCCGTAGGCCACGGCCATCGCCCACAGGGCACCGTCCACGCCCATGTCCATGGCCAGCGCCAGCCCCGCCGTGGCCAGGGTGAGGGCCGGCAGGCCGAGCTGGCCGACCAGGGCCTGCCCGCGCATGTCCTTGGCCGCCACCAGGCCGCCCACCAGCACGGCCTGGACGGTGCCGAACAGCACGCTCAGCGCGCCGATGGTGAGCGCCGAGACGGCGGCCTGCCGCTCGGCCCCCACCGTCCAGGTGCGCCCCAGGAGCCACAGGCCGGCCGTGAAGATCAGCCCCGCGAGCAGGCCGATGGCCAGGCAAGAGCCCAGCGTGCCCTTCAGCCGCCCCTGCTCCCCGGCCTTGCGATAGCGGGCCCCGAAGAAGACGACCCCACCGTCGGTGCCCAGCGCCGACAGGCTGATCAGGGTGGTCACCATGGTCTGCACGAAGCTGTAGACGCCGAAGGCCTCGGGCCCCAGGAAGCGGGCCAGCACCCAGTTGAGCACCAGGCGCAGGCCCCGCTCGCCCACCCCGCCGGCCATGACCACCGCCGAACCGCCGGCGATCTTCGCGGCGTCACCCGCCACCGAGCCGGCAGCCGACGGCGGCGAGGGCGGTGGCGACGCGGGCTGCGACATCGCGCACAGCTAACCCGCGACCGGGATCCGCCGGGCCGCGACCGGCCACCGCTCGCCGGCGAAGCCCTCTCACGCTACCGGCTGCCCATGCCTCGCCCGACCTTCTTCGTCCTCGGCGCCCCCAAGTGCGGCACCACCGCCCTCTACCAGTGGCTCTCGACGCACCCCGGTGTCTTCCTGCCGGCCAAGGAGCTGCACCAGTGGGGCGGCGACCTGCACCACCGCCGGCCCCTCCGCTCGCAGGCCGAGTACGAGGCCCTCTGGGACGCCGCGCGCCCCGACCAGGTCCCGGGCGAGGTGGCCGTCTGGTACCTGATGAGCGAGGCGGCGCCGGAGGAGCTGGCGACCTTCTCGCCGGGCGCGCGGGGGATCGCCATGCTGCGCAGCCCGGCCGAGCTGATCGAGAGCCTGCACAGCCAGCTCTTGTACTCGGGCGAGGAGGACCTGCCGGACCTGGGGGCCGCGCTGGCCGCCGAGGCCGACCGTCGCCAGGGCCGGCGGATCCCGCGCAGCACCCACGCGGGCCTGGAGGCCCCGCCCGACGAGTGCCTGCAGTACCGCCGGGTGGTCGACTTCGCGCCCCAGGTGCGCCGCTGGCGGCGGGCCCTGGGCCCGGACCGGCTGCTCGTCCTGCTGCACGACGAGCTGAAGGCCGACCCGGCCGGCACCTGGGCCCGGGTCGTCGACTTCATCGGCGCCGACCCGGCCTTCACGCCGGACTTCTCCACGGTCAACCCCAACAAGCGGGCGAAGAGCCAGGCGGCGCGCAAGCTGATCCAGGGCCTGCGCTGGGGCCCGTGGAACCGCCTGGTGCCCCGGGGCCGGCTGCGCACCGCCTTCCGCCAGGGCTTCGAGCGCCTGCAGGCGCTGAACACCAGCTACGAGCGCCGCCCCGCCGCCGACCCCGCCGTCCGCGCCGCCCTGCAGGCCGAGCTGCGGCCGGGGATCGAGGCGCTGGAGGCCGAGCTCGGGCGCGACCTGTCGGCGTGGAAGCGCTGACTACCGCAGCCGGTCCCGCACCCGCCCCAGCACGCCCTTGGCCGCCTCCTTCGCCTTGACCCGGGCATTCTGGGCCAGGCCCTCGGCGGTGACCGGGGCGTGCTGGAGCCGGAACAGCAGCGGGACCTCCAGCACGACGTGGTGGTGGACCCCGTGCTCCCACAGGCCCTCCTCGCCCCAGGCGTCACCGTGGTCGGAGCAGAGCACCGTGTTGGCGTGGGAGAAGCGGTCGAGCAGCGGCGCGAGCTGGCCGTCGACCCACTCCAGGCAGGCCACCTGCCGGCGCCGGCACTCCTGGGCGTCGTTGTCCTGGCCGAAGGGCACGCAGGGGTTCTTCTTCGACCAGCCACAGCCCTCGTGCCAGTAGGGCACGTGCGTCTCGCCGACGTTGAGGAAGGCGAAGACCCGCTGCCCGTCCAGCGCGTCCAGCTTGCCGTGAAGCCAGGACAGCGACCGCCCCAGGCTCATCACGTCGCCGGGGTAGAAGAACTCGTCGAAGTCGCGGGTCAGGTTCTGGCCGGTGAGCGTGTCCGGGTCGAACCAGCCCGCCGCGCCCACGCCCAGGGTCACGAAGCCCTGGCGCTTGAGGCCGTCGATGACGTTGTGTCCCTTGACCGTCAGGAACTCGGTGCCCTTGCTGGGGAAGGCGGCGCCGACGATCTTGAAGATCTTGCCGAACTTCGGGTTGACCAGCGGCTCGGCCCGGCTGGCGACGCCCGGGGTGAAGCCCATGAACATCGCGGCGTGGCTGGCGTAGGTGAAGTTGCCGGGCGCCATGGCCCGGTGCGTGGGGCCCAGGGCCTTGATGTGGGGGGCCCGCGCCGCCTCGAAGGTGTCGAAGCGGCACGAGTCCAGGGTGACGAACAGGACGCTGGTGCGGTCGAGCATGGGGGCCCTCGGCGTGCGCCGACGCCTCAGGGGCCGACCTCGTACACGAGGTAGAGCGCGCCCGCGTCGGTGCCCGCGCGATCGTTGGCGGTGGCGCCGATGCCGAGCACGTCGGTGCCCGACCCGGTCAGGTCGCCCACGTAGCCCACCGGGCCGCCCGAGGCGTCGTCCGCCTCCTCGCCGGTGAAGGCGGCGAGCGCGTCGGCGGTGGTCAGCGAGCCCGCCAGCGGTCCCACCAGCAGGTAGCTGACGCCCTGGCCGGCGACGCCGCCCGCGGTGGAGGCCGCGAGCAGGTCCTGGGTCCCGTCGCCGTCGAAGTCCCCGTTGCCACCTACGTAGGCGCCGAGCTGGTGGCCCGTCGAGGGCCCGAGCAGGCTGGCGGCCGCCACCGAACCGATGGTCAGGCCGTCCAGGCCGGCGACCGACCCGGTGCCGCCCAGCAGGAAGACCGCGCCGGCGTCGGCGCCGACCGTGTCGTCCAGGGAGGCGCCGATCGCCACGTCGTCGAAGCCGTCGCCGTCCTGGTCCCCCAGGTAGGCGGTCGAGCTGCCCAGGCCCCCGCTGGTCGCGTTGCCCAGCAGCTTGGCGTCGGCGTCGCCCAGGTCCACCGTGCCGGTCATGCCACCGAGCACCACGTAGGCGGCGCCCGCCCCGGTCCCGGTGGTGGCGTCCGCCGTCGCTCCCACGACCAGGTCGCTGGTGCCGTCGCCGTCGAGGTCGCCGCGCACCGCCAGGGACAGGCCGATGCCGTCGCTGGCGTTCTCACCGACGATCTTCGCGGTCCAGGGCGAGCCGCTGCCCAGGTCGACGGTGCCGGCGGTGACCGGGCCCGCCATCATGTAGATGGCGCCCGAGCTGGAGCCACCGCCGTCGTCGCCGTTCGCCGCCGCCACGACGTCGGCGGTCCCGTCGCCCGTCAGGTCGGCCAGCTCGACCCGCACGGACAGGTAGTCGTAGCTGGTGCGACCCAGCCACCGGGCGAAGGCGTCGCTGGGGCTCAGCGTCCCGCCCGCCAGCAGGTCGGCGCCGCTGAACAGGTAGGCCGTGCCGGTGGCGGTGCCGCCCTCCTCGTCGTTGGGCGCGGCGATCAGCACGTCGTCCAGGCCATCGCCGTCGACGTCGAAGCCGCTGGCCAGGTCGCGGCCCAGGCGGTCGGTGGAGTCGGCGCCGAGCACGATGGCGTCGGCGGTCGACAGGCTGGCCAGGGTGCCCGAGGCCAGCGAGCCCATGAACAGGTAGGCCGCGCCCGCGTCCGTCGCCGCGGAGTCGTTGTCGCGGGCGCCGACCATCAGCTCGTCGAAGCCGTCGCCGTCCAGGTCGCCGATGCCGGTGAAGGCGATGCCGGCGTCGTCGAGCGCCGCCTCGCCGGTCAGGATCACGTCGGCGTCGGACAGGGACAGCTCGCAGCCCGAGAAGCCGCCGTCGCAGTCGTTGTCGATGTCGTCGTTGCAGACCTCGGCCGCCGAGGGGTTCACCAGCTCGTCGCTGTCGTCGCAGTCGTCGGCCACCGCGGTGTAGCCGGTGGGCTCCTCGCAGGCGGTCCACGTGCTGCCCAGCAGGCCGTAGTCGTCGCCGTCGGCGTCCAGGTACCAGGTCAGGGCGTCGACCGCGCTGTCCTCGTCGATGCCGTCCACGCAGTTGTTGTCGAGCCCGTCGCAGACCTCGTCCGCGGCGGGGTTGATGGCGTCGTCGCCGTCGTCGCAGTCGCCCGAGAAGTCGACGTAGCCGTCGGGCGCGTCGCAGGAGAGCACGTAGGAGGTGTAGGACCCGTAGCCGTCCACGTCGAGGTCGGCGTAGTGCAGGTCGCCGCTGCCGTAGAGGGTGTCGGTGTCGCCGTCGTCGACCAGGTCGTCGCAGTCGTTGTCGTCTCCGTCGCAGACCTCGTCCGCGGCGGGGTTGATGTCGTTGTCGTCGTCGTCGCAGTCGAGCGAGTTGCGCACGTAGCCGTCGGGCAGGGCGCAGGCGTCGAGCGCGCCGTCCGGATCGCCGTAGCCGTCGCTGTCCCCGTCGGCCCAGTAGGTGTTGAAGTCGCCGGCGTCGTCGTCCACGACATCGTTGCAGTCGTTGTCCAGGCCGTCGCAGACCTCGATCCCGCCGGGGAAGACCTCGTCCCGCCCGTCGTCGCAGTCCCCACCCACGCTGACGTAGCCGCCGGGGCGGTCGCACGCGGTCACGGTGATGCTGTCCGACCCGAAGTCGTCGGCGTCGTAGTCGAAGTACCAGGTCGACTCGCCGGTGACGTCGTCGTCGTTGCTGTCGATGCGCCCGTCGCAGTCGTTGTCGACGTCGTCGCACACCTCGGTCGCGTCGGGGTTGACGGCGCCGTCGGCGTCGTTGCACTCCTCGCAGGCGGCGAAGCCGTCGCCGTCGCCGTCGGCGTAGCCCGTGGCCCCGTCGCAGTTGTAGTCGGCGGGGTCCGTGCAGTCGTCCTCGGTGGCACCCGGGTTGTAGGCGATGTTGCCGTCGTCGCAGTCGCCGCCCGCCGCGGCGTAGCCGTCGGGCAGCTCGCAGGCGGTGGTGGTGCTGCCGTCCAGGCCGTAGCCGTCCCCGTCGACGTCCAGCCAGAAGGTGTCCCGGTCGACCGCGTCCTCGTCGATGACGTCGTCGCAGTCGTTGTCCTCGCCGTCGCAGGTCTCGGGCGCGCCGGGGTAGCTGGCCAGCGCCCCGTCGTCGCAGTCCTCGCTGTTGTCGACGTAGCCGTCGGGCTGCTCGCAGGCCTGGACGCTGAACCGGTCGCTGCCGTAGCTGTCGCCGTCGTAGTCCAGGTACCAGGTCGACTCGTCGGTCGCGTCGTCGTCGTCGCTGTCGATCCGGCCGTCGCAGTCGTTGTCGGCGCCGTCGCAGACCTCGTCGGCGTCGGGGTGGACCAGCGGGTCCTCGTCGTCGCAGTCCTCGCAGGCCGCGAAGCCGTCGCCGTCGCCGTCGTCGTAGCCGGTCGCCCCGTCGCAGTTGTAGTCGTTGGGGTCCGTGCAGTCGTCTTCGACGGCGCCCGGGTTGTAGGCGACGTCGCCGTCGTCGCAGTCGCCGAACAGGTCCGCGTAGCCGTCGGGCTGGGCGCAGGCGGTGGTGGTGCTGTCCGACAGGCCGTAGCCGTCGCCGTCGACGTCCTGGTACCAGGTCAGGACGTCGATGGCGTCTTCGTCGATCTCGTCGTCGCAGTCGTTGTCGTCGCCGTCGCAGCTCTCGGGGGCGCCGGGGAAGGACGTGCCGCTGGCGTCGTCGCAGTCATCGGCGTTGTCGACGTAGCCGTCGGGCAGGTCGCAGGACAGCCGGGTGTAGCGGTCGCTGCCGTAGCCGTCGTCGTCGTAGTCCAGGTACCAGGTGGACTCGCCCTCGACGCCCGGGTCGTCGCTGTCGAGCAGCCCGTCGCAGTCGTTGTCCTGCTCGTCGCAGACCTCGGCCGCGTCGGGGTTCACCAGCTCGTCGGCGTCGTTGCACTCCTCGCAGGCCGCGAAGCCGTCGCCGTCGCCGTCGGTGTAGCCGGTCGAGCCGTCGCAGTTGTAGTCGTTGGGGTCCTCGCAGTCGTCCTCGACCGCGCCCGGGTTGTAGGCGACGTCGGTGTCGTCGCAGTCGCCGGGCAGGTCGACGTAGCCCTCGGGCTGCACGCAGGCGGCGAGGGCGGCCAGGTCGTCGCCGTAGCCGTCGGCGTCGGTGTCGGCGTACCAGGTGAGCTGGTCGACGGCGTCCTCGTCCACCAGGTCGTCGCAGTCGTTGTCCTCCTCGTCGCAGAGCTCGTCGGCGCCGGGGAAGGTCTGCGCGTCGGCGTCGTCGCAGTCGTCGAGGTTGTCGACGTAGCCCTCGGGCTGGTCGCAGGCGACCTCCCAGAAGCGGTCGGAGCCCGCCCCGTCGCCGTCGTAGTCGATGTACCAGGTGCCGGCGCCGGTGACCGTGTCGTCGTCGCCGTCGACCAGGCTGTCGCAGTCGTTGTCGACGTCGTCGCAGACCTCGTCGGCGGCGGGGCTCACGTCGGCGCGGCTGTCGTCGCAGTCCTCGCAGGCGGCGAAGCCGTCCTCGTCGGCGTCGACGTAGCCCGTCGAGCCGTCGCAGTTGTAGTCGTTGGGGTCGGTGCAGTCGTCCTCGGCGGCGCCCGGGTAGAAGCGGTCGTCGGCGTCGTCGCAGTCGTCCTCGTTGCCCACGTAGCCGGTGGGCTGCTCGCACCCCAGCGTCGTGCTCTCGGGGTCTCCCCACCCGTCGGCGTCGGCGTCCAGGTACCAGGTGTCGCCCGCGTCCTCGTCCACGACCCCGTCGCAGTCGTCGTCGAGGTCGTTGCACAGCTCGGTCGCCTCGGGGAAGACCTCGGGGTTGTTGTCGTTGCAGTCGACGTCGCTGGTGAACCCGTCCTTGTCGTTGTCCTTCTTGCAGGCGATCAGGGTGAGGCCGATGAGCATCGCGGCGGCGTGACGCATGGGGTCCTCCATGGGGATCGGGGGATCCGCCCGGACGGGGGAGAGGCAGTCGCCAGAGTGGCCAGCCTACCCGGTTTGCATCACGAGCGGGCACGCGTCAGGTTGACGGCGGTGACGATGTCGCAGCCCCGCTCCGGTGTCCCGACCGGCCCCCCCCCGTGGCGGCCGGTCCTGGCGGTCCTGGGGGTGATGCTGCCGGTGGCGCTGCGCGCGCTGCTGCGCCCGGACCTGGAGGTCTACGACCAGCGGGACGAGGACCTGTTCCACCTGCCGACGATCCTGGGCTTCGCGCGGGCGCTGCCGTGGCCCGACCTGTCGGACTACCCCTCGGCGACGACGCCGCTGTACCACCTGCTGCTGGCGCCCCTGGCCCGCCTGACCGGCGAGGCCCTGCTCCCCCTCCGCCTGGCCACGCTGCTGTTCGCCGTGGGGCTGGTCGTCGCCGCCGGCGGGCTGCTCGCACGGCGGAGCGCCCACCCCGCCTGGGGGACCTGGCTGCTGCTGCTGCCCCTGGCGCTCTCGCCCTACGTGCTGGGGCCGGCGGTCCGCCTGTCCACCGACGACGCGGCCCTGGCGTGGGTGATCGCCTGCCTGTGGGCCCTGGACCGCGGCCGAGAGGGCCCGGGCGGGCTGGACCCACGGGCCCACCTGCTGGCGGCGGGGCTGGCCACCGCGGCGATCCTGACCCGCCAGGTCCACGGCTGGCTGGTCGGCCTGCTGGCGCTCCTGCCCCTGCTGGCCACCGGGCTGTCCCCTCCCCGGCGCCTGCTGCACCTGCTGGCGGCGGGGCTGCCCGCCCTGGCCCTGTTGCCCCTGGTCCTGCTGTGGGGGGGCGCGACCCCCCCCTCCTTCGCGGAGCACCAGGCCGGGCTCAACCTGGCCGTGCTGCAGACCGAGCTGGCCGTGCTCGGCGCCCTGGGCCTGGCCGTCGCCCCGTGGCTGCTGCGGGCCCTGGCGCAGGTCGGCCCCCGGGCCGCGGGTGCCGCGGGAGGCGGCGCGCTGGCCCTGGGCCTGGGGCTGATGGCCGCCGCCCCCTTGCCCTGGGTCGAGGACCCGCTGCGCTACGGCGGCTCGCTGTGGCGGGTGGCGGGGGCCCTGCCCGACCTGGGCGGCAGCACGGCGGTCTTCTGGCTCCTGGTGCCGCTCGGCCTGCTGTGGACGGCCGCGATCGTCGGGGACGGCCGGGCGCGGCGGGACCCGCTGCCGGCGGCCGCGCTGCTGCTCTTCCTGGTCGCCAACCTGGCCAGCGCCCGCGCCTACCAGAAGTACTACGAGCCCTTCCTGCTCGTGCTGCTGGGCTGGGTCGTCGCCCGATCCGGACCGATGCCCCGAATGGCCTGGCTGGGCCCGGCCGCGCTGGCCGCGGCCTGGCTGGGCGTCGCGTTGTTGCGCTTCGTGCGCTGACGGCGCCGACCGACCAGCAGGAGCAGGGGCAGGCCGACGCCTCCCGCCGCGCCGCCTGTCGCGGAGCAGCCGGTCGTGTCCTCGACGAACCAGGGCGAGAGCCAGATCCGCTCCTCGCCGCCCAGGGGGTCTCCCTCCTCGGCCTTGCCCACGCGATCCAGCCGCACGCGCAGGTAGGTCCAGCGCTCGTCGGGGCGTGGATCCCAGGAGTCGCCGAAGGCCTCGCCCCCGCCGCTGGAGACGACCCGCCCCCCGTCGGTGACCCGCTCCACGGCGGTGTCCTCGAAGTCCTCCCAGGTCAGGCCGCCCCGCGGGTCCAGCTCGCCGAGGACCAGCACCAGGCCGGCCGGCAGGTTCCAGCGCGGGATGGCCTGGCCGGGCAGGTAGGTCGTGCCGTCCTTGCCCGTGGCCCAGGCCGCGAGGTCCACGCGCGGGCCGCTGGTGGCGACGCTGCGCCGGGCCAACAGGGCGTCGAGCACCGCGTCGCGGTCGAGCGGCTGGCGCACCAGCAGCCCGGTCAGCCCGCCAGCGGCGAACTGGAGCTGGGGGTCGGCGTCCACGTCCGACCACTGCGCGACGTGGCTGGGGCCGTCGGCCACGCTGCCCGGCCGCGCGTCGTGGCCGTCGGTGCCGGCGACGAAGCCCAGCCGGAAGCCGCGGTCCAGCGCGGCCTGGATCGAGCCCGCGGGGTGGTAGCCCTGGGCCTCGTTGACGGCCCAGCCGCAGCCGTCCAGGTTGGTGTCCAGGCACTCCGAGCTGCCGTGCTCCGAGTAGATCTCGACCACGGTCTCGCGCGCCGGCTGGTTCTCGTGCACCGACCAGTCGGTGACCTGCGGGGTCAGGTAGGCCGGGTGGTGGGCGAAGCTGGCCCACCGCACGGGCTCGCAGCGAGAGTCGAACAGGGCGCGGTCCAGGGCCTGCCACAGGCCCGCCGGCGTGGGCTCGACCACGCGGTCCCCCTGGACGTAGGCCCGGTGGCCCACGTCCGGCACGTGCCCCGCCTCCGGCAGCCAGGTCCCCGCGACGCGGTAGGACGAGCAGGCCTTCGCGGCCCCCAGGATCACGGTGCGGTGGGAGCCCGGCCCCTCCTGGTGCTCGAGGTTGTGCACCGCCGTCCACTCGTAGCCGAGCAGGGGCAGCACCGGCCCGCCGTCGGCGACCACGGTCAAGAGCTGCTGGCCGTCCCAGACGTCGTACTCCGCGCCCGTCGCGTGCAGCGGGTCGGGCGCGAACTGGTAGAGGTCCGCCTCTGCGTGGTCGGTCAGGGCCGCAAAGTCCAGGCCCTCGGCCCCGGCCTCGGCGAAGAAGCGGCTGCCCGGCCCGGCGGCGTCGTGGGTGCACTCCAGGTCCGGGTTCTCGCAGCCGTCGTAGGACCAGTTGCTGTGCGCATGCAGGTCGCCCCAGGCCCAGACCAGGTCGTCGACCGGACCCTCGCCCGTGTCGACCCCCACCGAGGCCGGCGTGCACGAGGCGAGAGACCCGGCGAGCGCGAGGGCCGGGGCGCACGGGAGGGCGAGGCGGGGCATGGACCGGGCAGGCGGGGAGCGGAGCATAGCCGGGCCGCTCGTGCTACTGCGACCCCATGCGTGGCGTCGCCCTCCTCGCCGGCCTGGCCTGCCTCTCCTCCCTCGCCACGGGCTGCGGGCTGAAGCGCTACCTGCCGGGCGGTCCCGCGCTCGACGCGGACGCGCTGGCGCCGTGGCGATCGCCGCCGGCCGCGGCGGTGACCTACACCGGTCCGGCCCGCGTCGGGATGCCGGTGCTGCCGGTGCAGATCTTCGGCCTGTCCTACGACCTCGACGTGGTGCTGGTCAGCGACCACCCCGCCTGGGACATGCACGAGTACGCGCGGGTCGACCTGCCCGAGGGCCCGCTGTGGCTGGCCAAGGACGCGCGGCCCGACGGCGTACAGGGCATCGTCGCCGACCTGCCGGACATCGAGCGCTGGGCGCCCGAGGCGGCGGTGCCCCGCCGGCGCGGACCGGTGCAGGTCGAGGATCGCGGCGCGGGCGACCGGGTCGACCTGCGGATCGCCTACCAGAACCTGGACGGCGAGCCGGTCCAGGTCGAGGTGCGCGGCAAGGTGCGGTCCGCCCCCCCGGGCAAGCGCAACGGCAGCACCATGGGCCACAGCCGCCAGTCGGCGGCGGTCGTGCTGGACCTGGAGCGCTTCGGAGGCGCCGGCCGGGTGCGCATGACCATCGGCGGGCAGCGGGCGCGGGTGAAGAAGCTCCTGGGCTTCTACCCGATGAAGTTCCTGCTGCGGCAGTCCCAGGCGGGCGTCATGGTCGCCAGCCAGCGCCAGGCGCCGGCCGAGGGCGGCTTCACGCTGACGCGGCCGGGCCCCCAGGCGGTGGACCCCGCCACCGGCCAGCCGGGCTGGCCCACCTCGGGCACCGAGGGCTGGACCCTGGCCGCCGGCGTCGAGCCCGACGGGCGCGCCAGCGTCGTCGCCGAGCGCCCCGGGCCGCTGCTCACCCTGCGCTACCACTTCGTCGACGGCGGCCTGGTCCGGGCCGAGGCCTGGCAGGTCGGTCGCGCCGCCCCGGTCACCGTGCTGCGCCTCGCGCCCGCCCTGCCCGACCTGTCCCGTCCCTTCGACGGCACGGCCGAGAGCCGCTTCTCGCTGGCGGTCAACGGCCAGGAGGGCCACGGCGTCGGCACCCTGACCGCCCGCTGGCAGGACGGGGACACCGTGGCGCTGGCGCTGCGGCCCACCGCGCCGTGGTGGCTGGCCGACCGGCCCATGGACGGCACCCTGCGCTACGACGCCGACGGCGGCGTGGTGCTGACGATGGGGCGCGTGGCGGTCGCGGACTAGTACCCGGGATCGGTAGTTTCTACCGAGTAGGTTCGACTGGTGCGATGGTCCAGGGAAACTGGTCGGCGAGAGCATCAACCAGCTCATGCATGGTGGCGCGGAGGGGGGTCGTCTCCCAGCGGCCTCCTCGAACGGCCATTTCGAGGCGCCAAAGGTGGACGGTTTCGCGCCGCAGGCGAGCGTGCGGCCACGGGTCGTCCTCTGCCCCTGACCTGATGGTCAGGAGCGCGCCGCGCTTGCGGACCCACAAGTGGGTTGCGCCGCGGTCATGCAGCAGCTTTTCGAGCTGCTCGGCCTGGTAGGTGTCCGCGCTGAACTTGGGCATGGCGGATCTTCTTGCCGTGTTCGGCGCGGAACGTCCAGCGGTAAGGATGAGCCTCGTGCTCGTTGTAGTGGAGGATGAAGTCCTCGACCCGCTGGTTGAGGCCGCTGACCGTTGGGAAGCTGCCGTGTCGCAGGAGCCGGCGCTCCAGGGTCGAGAACCAGATCTCGACCTGGTTGAG
>JAKLKF010000124.1 GCA_023150805.1 Myxococcota bacterium
GTCGGTGTCGGTGTCGGTGTCGGTGTCGGTGTCGGTGTCGGTGTCGGTGTCGGTGTCGGTGTCGGTGTCGGTGTCCGCCGGGTCGCCGCCGTCCCCCTGGGGACCGGGGGGCCCCGCGTCGCCGGAGTCGGGAGCAGGGCAGGCCAGCAGGACGAGCAGGGGGAGCATGGGCGCCACGGTAGCCTCGACGCCCCCGGCGCGCGACCTCAGCGCGCCCACGAGGCCACCCGCTCCGTCACCGCCTGGCGTACCCGCTCTCGCAGGAAGCGGTGGCGCCCATCCGCCGTGCGCCGGGGGTGCCAGATGAGCAGCATGGGCAGCTCCGGCACGGCGAAGGGCGGAGCGAAGGCGTCCAGGCCCGGCGTGGTCCGCACCACCTCCTCGGGCACCACGGCCAGCAGCTCGGTGTGTGCGACCAGGCGGGCGGCGGCCCGGAAGGAGGTGACCGACGCCGCCACGCGGCGGCGGTGGCCGGCGGCGGCGAGCAGCTCGTCGACGAAGCCCCGGCCCCCGGCCTGAAAGCTGACGATGGCGTGGGACGCGGCCAGGTAGGAAGACAGGTCGAGCGCGGACAGGCGCCCGGCGGCCGCCGCGACGACGAAGCGCCGGCTGTAGAGCGGGCGCTGGACGAACTCGGAGAGGTCGACCCGGTCCGAGCCCGGGGGCAGCGGCCCCAGGTCCGGCGTGATCGCCAGGTCGATCAGGCCCCGCCGCCCCTCGTCGACGCTGTGCAGGCCCAGGCTGCGCAGGCGCAGGTCGATGCCCGGCGCCACCAGCCACAGGGCGCGCGCGATGGCGTCCGCGAAGGCGGCCTCGACCTCGTCGCCCAGGCCCACCACCAGGTCTCCGGTGGCGGTGCTCGGGTCGAAGGCGACCGGCGGCGCGAAGACCCGACCCACCGCCGCCAGGGCCTCCTGGACCGGGCCGGCCAGCTCCCGCGCCCGGTCCGTCGGCACCATCCCCCGCCCGACCCGCACCAGCAGCGGGTCGCCCAGGGCCTCGCGCAGGCGCTGCAGGGCCCGGCTGGCCGCGGGCTGGCTCAGCCCCAGGTCGGCAGCGGCGGCCGACACCGACCCTCGCGCAAGCATGCGCTCCAGCACCAGGAGCAGGTTCAGGTCCAGGTCTCGAAGTGGAATGCGTTCCATGCATGGATTCTATACAAACGATGCGCGTGGTCGCCGGCCACTCCGGGGCCTACCTGGGGAGCACCTGGAGGCCCGATGTCCACCACGCAGTCCCCGCCGTCGCCCCTCTCCCCTCCCCTGCACGTCGTCTACGGCGCTGGCCAGGTCGGCCAGGGCCTGGCCCGCGCCCTGCTCGCCCGCGGCCTGCGGGTGCGCGTCGTGCGCCGCAGCGACGGCCCCGTGCCCGACGGCGCCGAGCGCGTCCAGGCCGACATGCGCGACCCCGCCCAGGCCCGGAGCTCCGCCGAGGGGGCCGCGGTGCTCTACCACTGCATGAACCCGTCGGCCTACACCAAGACGGCCTGGCAGGCCGAGTTCCCCGTCATGGGCGAGGCGCTGATCGCCGCCGCCGTGCACCACGGCGCCCGCCTGGTCTGCCTGGACAACCTCTACGGCTACGGGCCTGTCGACGGGGCCCGCACCGAGCAGACCCCCATGTCCGCCACCGGCCCCAAGGGGCGGGTCCGCGTCCAGTGGGACGCGCGCCTGCGGGAGGCCGCCGCGGCGCAGGGCCTGCGCTGGACCGCCGGGCGCGCCGGCGACTTCTTCGGCCCCGGCACGGGCGACCACAGCATGCTCGCCCCCAAGCTGCTGGCCGACGACAACGGCCCCTGGCTGCTGGCCGACGTCCAGGCGCCGCACGCCTTCAGCTACGTGCCCGACGTGGTGGCCGGCCTGGCGGCCCTGGGCACCGCGGGGGCCGAGGTCGAAGGTCGCGCCTGGCACCTGCCGGTGATGACCCTGGCGCCCGCCGACCTGGTCGCGCGGATCGCCGCCGCCCGCGGCCGCCCGGCCCGCTCCCGGCGCCTGCCCGGCTGGCAGCGGGCCCTGCTCTCGCCCTTCCTGCCCCTGATGCGCGAGCTGGGCGAGACCTGGTACCAGTGGGACCGCCCCTTCCGCGTCGACGACAGCGCCTTCCGCGCCCGCTTTCCCGAGGTCGGAGCCACGGTGGCGGAGGCGGTCGCGACGACCGCGGCCGAGGTGGACGCGACCGCCGCGGCCTAGGGGCAGGCGCCCGCGCCCCGGCCCCCGCGCGACGCTGCGGCGGCCGCTCAACCGCCCGTGTCGCCCGCGGTACCCCCGTCCGTGGTGCCCCCGTCCGTGGTGCCCCCGTCCGCGGCACCCCCGTCGCTGGCGGCGGCGGGATCCACGGCCACGGAGAGGACCTGCTCCGCGGTGGTGCCACACAGGTCGACCGCCACCACGTGGACGCCCGCCGTCCCGTCGTCGGCGGCGAGCGCCTGCAGGGTCTCCAGCGGCACGGTCGCGCCCCACGACAGGAAGCCGTCGGTGGTCGTCGCGCCGACCCCCGCGACGGTCACCCGGAGCACGGCGGCCCGGTGGGAGGTGGTGGCCCCGCCGACGACCTCCAGGTCCCCGGTCAGGGGCTCCGCCGTGGGCGTGGCGTTGTCCGCCCACAGCTCCAGCGTGGCGTCCTCGGGGCAGGCGGTGACCCCGTCGCCACGGTCACAGGCCGCCAGCAGCACCAGGCCCAGGATCGGCGTCCACATCACTGCACCCCCTTCTGCAGCAGCCCGGTCGGCGGGTAGAACACCAGGCTCAGCCCCGGCAGCAGCCGCCCCGTCGTCAGGTCCTCGGGGTCGTCGATGCTGTGGACCGCCTGGCCGACGACCAGGCCGTCGCGGAGCAACTCGCCCCGCCGCAGGGTGAAGGTGGCCGCCAGGCCGTACTCCTTCCAGCCCCACTCCAGGCCCACGTAGGCCATGTCGAGCGCCTCGACCTCGCCGGCGTCCGAGAAGCTGGCCAGCGACAGGCCACCGGTCAGCCCGACGCTCGGGTTGCTGGAGCTGGTCGCCCGCCGCGAGAAGTAGTGCGTGTAGCCCGTGAGCAGGTCCAGCTTCGCCGGGCCCCGCGACGCCTCCTGCACCACCAGGGTCCCCTCCGCCTCGACCGCCAGCGCCTCGCCGGTGGTGTAGTCGGAGTCGGCGACCAGGGTGAGCCCCATGCCGATGCCCAGGCGCAGCACGCCCACGTAGCTGCCCTCGACCACCATGTCGGCGACCCGGACCTCGGCGGCCGAGGGGCTGTTCCCCACCTCCACGACCAGCGCCCCGAGCTTGCTGCGCAGCTCCCGCAGCGCCGCCTCCACCGCCGCGACCTCCCCCTCGCGGGCCTTGTCGTCGGCGGCCCAGGTCGCCGGGAGGCTCACCTGCCCCAGCGCGGTCGCGAGCGCCTGCCGGGCCGTCGCGCTGCGGTCCAGGTGGGCCGCGTCGACCAGGTCCATGGCCGCCAGCTTCGCGCGCGCCGCCTCCAGCTCCGCCCCGCCCTCCCGCGCCTCGTCCAGCCGGCGCTGCAGCCGGGTGCGCTGGTCGGTGTCGGCCAGGCTCTCCAGCGCCCCCCCCACCTCGTCCAGGCGGGCAGCGACGGCGGCGCCGACCTGCTCGACCATCGCCGCCTCGGCCCCCGGGGCGCGACCGCCGACGTGCACGGTCACGTCCAGGTCGCCGGGCCGGAAGCGGTGCAGGTTGCGCGCGACGACCGCGGTGCTCGTGGTCCCCTCGGCCACCTGCCGGATCCCCGCGAGGTCCTGGCCCGCCGCATCCAGGTCGTCGCTCCACACGCCCGCCCGCCAGATCCCCCGCTCGCCCTCGACCTCGACGCTCCAGGGCGTGGCGGCCCGGGGCTTCACCAGCAGGATGACCTCGCTGTGGGGCAGCGGGTGATCGGCGCGGTTGAAGGTGCTGGGCCCGACGAAGGCGGCCGTCTCGGACAGGTCGGCGCACAGGTAGTAGGTGCCGCGCGAGGCCATGACCTCGGGCCTGAACGGCCGCAGCGGCTTGCCCCTCGCGCGCTGCTTCTCGCAGAGCGCGGTCCACAGGTCGTCGGGCGTGTCGCCGTCCGTCTTCAAGGTGCCTGCCGCTCGAGCCGCGGGGGAGCAGAGGGCAAGGAGGACCAGGGCGGGCCCGAACAAGCCGGGGGCCCGGCGGGGGGTGTGCATGTCGACTCCAGGAAAGCCCGCGCGCCGGAGTGGCGGGGGACACCCGCACATGGCGCCGTGCCCCCCGCCTGTGATCCGGACCGCCCCCCCTGCGACAACCCCGCTCCCCCGCACGCCGCCCCGGCGCCTACCTTGGCCCCAGGTCCACCCCGGAGGCCCCATGGTCACGCTGCTCGCCCTGCTGCTCGCCTGCAAGGACACCCCGCAGGACAGCGGGACCGACGACACCGCCGGAGACGGCGGCACCGACGGCGACACCGCCGGAGACGGCGGCACCGACGGCGGCACCGCCGTCGAGCCCCCGGGGCAGGAGGTCGCCTCGTCCACGGCGCGCGAGACCGACCCCGACGCGACCGAGGCCGAGGTCCGACAGCTCTCGGCGGACGACGCGGCCTTCGGCCTGGACATGTACCGCCTGCTGGCCGCCTCCTCGACCGACAACCTGTTCCTGTCGCCCCACAGCGTCTCGGTCGCGCTGGCGATGGCCTGGGCCGGCGCAGAGGGGGACACCGAGGCCCAGATGGCCTCGGCGCTGCGCTGGACCCTGGCGGAGGACCGGCTGCACCCCGCGATGAACGCGCTGGACCTGGCCCTGGCCACCCGCGACGAGGGGCTGGAGCCCGACGAGGGCGACGGCTTCCAGCTCTCGATCGTCAACCAGCTCTTCGGCCAGGAGGGCTTCGCCTTCGAGGCGCCCTTCCTGGACACGCTGGCCCTGCACTACGGCGCCGGGCTGCGGCTGCTGGACTTCGCGACCGACCCCGACGGCGAGCGGGCCCGCATCAACGACTGGGTCGAGGAGGTCACCGCGGACCGCATCGTCGACCTGCTGCCCGAGGGCTCCGTCAGCACCCTGACCCGCCTGGTGCTGGTCAACGCGATCTACTTCAAGGCGAGCTGGCAGGCGCCCTTCGAGCCCGAGGACACGGGGGCCGGGCCCTTCACGCGGCAGGACGGGAGCACCGTCACGGTCGACATGATGCACGGCGGGCTGCACAGCCTGTGCGCCACCGGGACGGGCTTCTCGCTGGCCGAGCTGCCCTATGCCGGGAACGACCTGGCCATGACCCTGCTGCTGCCGGACCTGGGCGCCTTCCCCTCGGTCGAGGCGAGCCTGACGGGGGAGGAGCTGGCCGCCGCGCTCGCCTCGCTGGAGACCTGCGCGCTGACTGTCGCCCTGCCCAGGTTCTCCTTCCGCACCACCTTCAACGCCCGCGACCCGCTCACCGAGCTGGGCATGGTCGACGCCTTCACAGACGCGGCGGACTTCAGCGGGATGAGCACCACCGAGGCCCTGCGCATCTCGGGCGTGTACCACCAGGCCTTCGTCGCCGTCGACGAGCAGGGCACCGAGGCCGCCGCCGCGACCGCCGTCGTCGAGGACGGCACCAGCGCGCCACCACCGGTCGAGATGACGCTGGACCGCCCCTTCCTGTTCCTGATCCGCGACCGGCCGACCGGTGCCGTGTTGTTTCTTGGTCGCGTGACCGATCCTTCGGCCGGGTAGGCAGGCGACCGGCCTGTCCCCCGTGCCCTGCCGCGCCCCTCAGCGCGCGCAGCCCGGCACGTAGGCCCGCGCCGCCAGGTTGCCCCGCAGCTCGCTGCACAGGGTCCGGCACCAGGCGCCCTCGTTGGGGCCGCAGCACGCGTCGATGGCGTCGACCAGGGGCAGGGCACCCCCCAGGCCGCCGACGGCGCGGTCGACGACGGGCTGCTCCGCCCAGCAGGCCAGGCCCTGCGCGTCCGCAGGCGTGGTGGCCAGCGCCTCGCAGGTGGCCACGCAGCCGCCGCAGTCGCCCTCGCCGAAGCCCAGGGCCCGCAGCTCGCCCTTGAGCACGGCCCCCACCGTCCGGTTGGTCACGGCACCGTCGGCGATCTGCTGGCAGGCGTGGGTGCAGCCGGGCAAGGCGCTCTCGGGGCAGCGCAGGCCCACGGTCGGGGCGTCGGACACCGGCCCGGCCTGGCACCGCGCGCGGGCGCCCGCCGGCAGGGCGGGCAGGGGCTGGTCGGCGTCGCGCCCGTGCGGGCGGGCCAGCAGCAGGTCGATGAACCAGGGGTTCAGGTCGGCGAGCCAGGCGTGCCCCAGCTCCTGCCCCGAGCAGCTCACCACGCCCACGCCCTCCTGGGCCGCGTAGGCCGCACCCGCCACGGCGGCCTCCGAGGAGAAGGAGATCTGGTCGACGGCGGCCCCCCCGGCCCGCCCCGACCACCGGTCGTTGCTGCCCCCCCAGGTCACGACGACGGTGGTGGGCGCCATCGGCACGGGCGGCTCGGGCCGGGTCTGGCTGTAGATGCCCGAGGCGACGATGACCCCGGCCAGCACCTCGCTGCGGCGCTGGACCAGGTGGTTGGTGAAGATGCCTCCGGCGGAGTGGCCCAGGGCGTAGACCCGATCGGCGTCGGCGCCGTGGTTCGCCTTTGCACAGGCCACCAGGGCGTCGAACAGCTCGACGTCGGGGTTGGGCTCCCCCTCGCGGCCGCGGGCCCGCAGGCCGTCCCAGACCGGCCAGAACTGGCCGTTGCCGGCGCTGGACGGCGCGAGCACCAGGAAGCCCCGGTCGGCGAAGTCCTGCAGGCGGGCGCGCCGGGCGAAGCGCTGGCCGTCCTCGCTGGTGCCGTTGAAGGCGACCAGCAGGGGTGGGGCGGAGCTCGCCTCCCCGGCTGGCGGCAGGACGTAGACCGAGCGGGACTGGCCCGCCACGGACAGGCCCCGGTTCCAGCCGGGCGCGAAGGGCGCCCAGCCGGCGGGGCAGGAGGCGGCCACCGTCGCGGAGGAGACGAGCACGGAGAGCAGGATCGCGGGGGTCACAGGTCCTCGGGGGCCGGAACGGGCAGCACCACCCCGGTGGCGTCGGGGGGCAGGGGGACCGGCGTCCAGTCCGGGTCACCGGGCCACTGGACCTCCAGGGCCGTCAGCGCGCCGGGCGCCGGCAAGCCCAGCACCACGTCGGCGAGCGCCTGGGAGAGGAAGCTGCGGGCGTGGGAGCCATACCGGACGCGCTGCCGGTGCCCGTCCGCCCAGGTGGCGCGCAGCAGGGTGCCGACCGGCGGCGCGTGGCTGCCCGCGTCCAGCCGCACGGTGAAGGTGGTGGCCGGCCCCGGGGTCGCGTTGCGGGCGAGCGACCAGCCCCCTCCCCCCAGGAACAGCTCCAGGCGCCCCTCCCCGTCGGCCTGCACGGGCACCAGGCGCAGCCGCTGCGGGTCGCGGGCCGCCGCGCCGGCGGGGACCTCGACCAGCGCGTCGATGCCCACCCCGACGAAGCCCTGGCCGGGTCGGAACCACAGGAGCCCCGCCTGGTCCCCCCCCACCAGCAGGTCCAGGTAGCCGTCCATGTCGGCGTCCAGCGACCGGACCTCCTTCACGCCGACCAGGGCCCCCAGCCCCAGGTCCGCCGTGCCCTCGGTGAAGCCCACCTCGCCCTGGAGGAGCGCCCGGACCCGGTGGTCGCGCCCCAGCCCCACGAAGAGCAGGTCCAGGTCGTCGTCGCCGTCAAGGTCCAGCACCTGGATCGACTCCTCCCGCAGCCAGCCGGCCGCCGGCGGGCCGACCGGCGCCGGGACCAGCCCCCAGTCCGCCCCGGGCTCGACCACGAAGGCCCCCACGCCCAGGTTGTGCGCCACCTCGACCCGGTCGCCGCACCAGGCGACCAGGTCCTGCCAGCCGTCCTGGTCCAGGTCGACCCAGGCCGAGGTCTCGCCGCAGGGCTGCTCCAGGCCGTGCACCGCCGCCCGGTCCTCGAAGCGGCCGGCCTGCTCGTCCCAGATCAGCAGCAGCGCCGGGCCGTCGCGGTTGGACACGAACAGGTCGAGCTTGTCGTCGTTGTCGACGTCCACCCACTCCGCCGCGCGGCCCCGGCGCGGGTCGACGGGGACGGCGTCGCGCGCCCAGCGGTAGCGCCCCGCGGCCGCGCCGGCCCACAGGAACAGGCTGCTCTGCTTGTCGACCTCGGTCTCCTGGATGGCGCCCAGGTTCCCGCCGCGCACGACGAACAGCTCGGGTTCGGGCGAGCCCGTGAGCTGTCCCCAGGCCATGCCGTGGGGATCGGCGCACCACCAGTCCAGCCCGGGCCCGGCGAAGCGGTCCCGGTCCTCGCCGACGACGAAGTCCACCGGGACGGGCGCGGGCCGCTGGCGCGGGTCGAGCTGGTCGAGGGTCCACCGGGGGGAGCTGCTCTGGGCCCGCAGGCGGAAGGTCTCCGTCCGGCCCTTCCGCGGGAAGGGCAGCGACACGGAGCGCTCGGACTCGACCTGGGCGCCCTGGCCCTCGACCAGCTCGAGCCGGTCGTGGGTCTGCACCCGCAGGTGGTGCGGCCCGGCCCCCCGCTCGGGTCCCCGCAGGCGCAGCAGCAGGTCGGTGGCCACCGACGCGTCCTGCCAGACCACCACCGCCGGCCCCTCCACCGCGTCCATCGCGGCGCGGCGCGCGGCCAGGCTGCGGACCCCCGGGGGCTCGTCCAGGCCGGCCTCGTCTCGCCCGTCGGCGTTGAGCAGCACCATCTGGCCGTCGCGCGCCTCGAAGAGCAGCAGGCCGCGCAGGTGGCGGTTGACGACCAGGTCCTCGTCCCCGTCGCGGTCCATGTCGGCGGCCAGCGCGTCGAAGGGCACGTCCTTGAGCGCCTGGCCGGCGTCTCCGCGCAGCTCGGCCCCCGGCAGCTCGGCGAAGCGCGGGGCGCTGGCCGGCGGCGACGGCGGCGCCGCGGGTTGGGCGCAGGCCAGGCCGGGCCCCCCCGCGAAGAGCAGCAGCGACCGGCGCAGCCCCCTCAAGCCCGCCGCCCGAACAGGTCCCGGAGCGCGACCCGCCGCGGCTCGCCGCCGCCCTGCAGCTCCTCCTGCAGATCGGCCAGGCGCGGCTCGAAGATGCCCAGGGACCAGCACGCGTCCAGCTCCAGCTCCTCGATCGGCGGCCCCACCTCGTTCAGCGGGCAGATGTCGCGGTACTCAACCCACTCGTCGCCCTCGTGCTCCTCCAGCCAGCGCAGCGGCAGCCCCTGCGTCCGGCAGACGTAGGGCCGGTCGGCGTAGACGCGGCAGCCGCCCTGCGGGTCCAGGAAGGCGCAGCCCCCGGCCGGGCCGGGCGCCGCCGTCGCGAGCAGCTCGGCGTGCGCGGCGCGGATCCGCAGGGCCTCCACCTCCAGGACCGTCAGCTCGTCCTGGCAGCAGGAGGCGCAGCCCCGGCCGCAGCGCAGCCGGGGACCGTGCAAGGCCACCAGCTCGGCGACCCAGGCGTCGACCTCCTCGTGGAGGGCCAGGACCTCGGAGAGGGCTGTCTCTGGGCTCATGGGTCTAGGCCGGGAAGAAGCGCTCGCCGCGCTCCGCCATGCGCCGCAGGACGGGCGCGGGGGCGAAGCGCGGCCCCCACGCGGCGGCCATCGCGTCCAGCTCGGCCACCAGCTCGGGCAGGCCGACGCGGTCCATCAGGGCCAGCGGGCCGCCGGTGTTCGGGGCGAAGCCGATGCCGAAGATGGCCCCCACCTCGGCGTCGCGGTGGCGCAGCAGGACGCCCTGGTCCATGCGGCGGGCGACCTCGGCGCACTGGGCCAGCAGCAGGCGCCGCCCCAGCAGCCGGGCCTCGGCCACCGGGTCGGGGTCGGGCGTGGCGCGCGGCAAGCCCAGGCCCTCGACCAGGGCGCCGATGCCCGGCCAGGTGCCGGCGCGGCGGCCGTCCTTGTAGTCGTAGAAGCCGGCGCCGTGCGCCTTGCCCAGCCGCCCGGCGTCGACCATGGCGGCCACCAGGCGGGTGCCGGGGATGTCGATCATCTCGCCGATCTCGCGGCGGGCGTCCTGCAGCACGTGGCTGCCCAGCGACAGGGTCACCTCGTCGAAGACCTGCAGCGGGCCGACCACCATGCCGGCCTGCCGGGCCCCCCACTCGACCAGGCGCGGGTCGCGCCCCTCGGCCACGAGCTGGGCGCCCTCCAGGATGTAGGCCGAGAACACGCGCGTGGTGTAGAAGCCGTAGCCGTCGGCGACCACGATGGGCGTCTTCTTCGTGCGGCGGGCGAAGTCCAGGCAGCGCGCAAGGGTGGGGTCGTCGGTGTCCCGGCCGGCGATGATCTCCACCAGCGGCATCTGCTCGACGGGCGAGAAGTAGTGCAGGCCGACGAAGCGCTGGGGGGCGGCGCTGGCCTGGGCCAGCGAGGAGATGGGCAGGGCCGAGGTGTTGCTGGCGAAGATGGCGCCCGGGGCCAGCAGCGGCTCGACCTCGGCGATGACCTTGTGCTTGACGGCCAGGTTCTCGACGACGGCCTCGATCACCAGGTCGGCCCCGGCCAGGTCCTGGGCCGAGAGGGTCGGCCGGATCCGGTCGAGCACGGCCTGCCGCTCGCCGGCGGACAGGTGCTTGAGCCGCTTGTCGGCCTGCTGCCGGGCCCGCGCCATCGCCGCGTCCAGCGCCTCGGGGCGGATGTCGCGCAGCACGACGTCGTAGCCGGCGCTGGCGGCCACGAAGGCCAGGCCGCCGCCCATCATGCCGGCGCCGAGCACCGCGACCGTGCGGATGCCCGCGTCCTGGCCCGCCGGGAGGGCCGGCAGGCCCTCGTGCTTGTCGGCCGCGTTCTTGTGGAAGAAGAAGGTGCGGATCATGTCCTTGGCCTGGTCGCTCACCGCCAGGCGGGTGAAGGCCCGGGCCTCGACCTGCAGCGCCGCGTCGAAGTCCAGGCGCCCCCCCTCCTGCACGACCGTCAGGACGGCCTCGGGGGCGGGGAAGGCCCCGGCCGTGCGGGCGAAGATCATCGCGGCGCCGGCCATGAAGACGTTGCGGCCCAGCTCCCCGTCGGGGTGTCCGCCGGGCCACTTGAAGCCGTCCCCGTCCCAGGGCTGCTTGCAGCCGGGGTGGGCCAGGATCCAGGCGACCGCCTGCTCCATCAGCGCCTCGACCGAGGGGGCGAGCTGGTCGACCAGGCCCCGGGCCAGGGCCTTGGGGGCCCGCAGCACCTGGCCCTGGGCGAGGATCTCAAGCGCGGGCTGCACGCCGATCCGCCGCGGCAGGCGCTGGGTGCCGCCGGCGCCGGGGATCACCCCCAGGTTGACCTCGGGCAGGCCGAGCTGGACGCGGGCGTCGTCGAGCGCGATCCGGTGGTGGCAGGCCAGGGCCAGCTCGTAGCCGCCGCCCAGGGCCGAGCCCGTCAGCGCCGCGACGACAGGCACGCCGGCGGTCTCCAGCCGGCGGAAGAGCGCGTGCAGGCCCTGGACCATGGCCATGACGTCGGACGGGTCCCGGGCCGTGAGCAGCCAGTCCAGGTCGGCGCCGACGCAGAAGTCCTTGTGGCCGGTGGCGACGATGATCCCCCGCAGCCCCTCCAGCCGGCCGACCCCCTTGTCGTCCCCGAGCAGGAAGCCGAGCGCGGCGGAGAAACCCTGGCCAAAGGCCGCGTTGATGCGGTTGACCCGCCCGGCCATGGCCAGGTTCAGGATCGCGACCCGCCCGCCGTCGGGCAGGAACCGGGCGGTGATCGAGCAGACGTCGTTGTGGAACAGGCTGTCGGGGAGGCTCATGTCACACCCGCTCGATGATGGTGGCGATGCCCATGCCGCCGCCGATGCACAGCGTCACCAGGCCCGTGGACAGGTCCCGCGCCTCCAGCTCGTCGAGCACCGTGCACAGCAGCATGGCGCCGGTCGCGCCCAGCGGGTGGCCCAGCGCGATGGCCCCGCCGTTGACGTTGACCCGGTCGTGCTCGACGCCCAGGTCCTGCATCCAGGCCATCGGGACGACGGCGAAGGCCTCGTTCACCTCGAACAGGTCGATGTCGCCCACGGTCATGCCGGCCCGGGACAGCGCCCGGCGGGTGGCGGGCATCGGCCCGGTCAGCATGATCACCGGCTCCTCACCGCAGACGGCCATCGCGCGGATCCGGGCCCGGGGCCGCAGGCCCAGCGCCAGGCCCTTCTCCTTGCTGCCGACCAGCAGCGCCGCCGCGCCGTCCACGATGCCCGAGCTGTTGCCCGCGGTGTGGACGTGGGTGACCCGCTCGACCTGCGGGTAGCGGGCGCGGGTCAGCTCGTCGAGCTTGAACTGGCGGCCCATCGTCTCGAAGCTGGCCGGCAGGGCGCCGAGCTTCTCCGCCGTCGTGTCGGGCCGGGGCAGCTCGTCCCGGTCGAGCACGACCAGGCCCGCCTCGTCGCGCACGGGCACCAGGCTGCGGTCGAAGGCGCCCCGGGCAAGGGCCGCGCCGGCGCGGCGCTGGCTCTCCACCGCGAAGGCGTCGACGTCCTGCCGGGAGAAGCCGCGCCAGGTCGCGATCAAGTCGGCCGAGATTCCCTGGGGCACGCTGCCGACGCTGAACTGGGTGCGCATGTCCCAGATGGCGCCGCCGTCGCTGCCCATCTTCACGCGCGACATGCTCTCGACGCCGCCGGCGACGACGAGGTCGTGCATGCCCGACATGACCCAGGCCGCGGCGCTGTTCACCGCCTCCAGCCCCGAGCCGCAGAAGCGGTTGAGGGTCACGCCCGGGGCATCGAAGTGCCAGCCCGCCTGGAGGGCGGCGAAGCGCGCGATGCAGGCCCCCTGCTCCCCGGCCTGGGTCACGCAGCCGGCGATGACGTCGTCCACCTGGTCGGTCGGGATGCCGGTGCGGGCCTGCAGGGCGCTCAGCGCCCCGGCCAGCAGGTCGATCGGGCGGACCGGGTACAGGCTGCCGCTGGACTTGCCGCGGCCCCGCGGGGTGCGGACCGCGTCGAAGAGGTAGGCGTCGGGCATGGGGGCCTCGGGCGAGGAGGGGGCCGGGGAAACATGGCCTCCTCCGACCTAGCACGGGCACCAGGGCCCGGCCGCCGCGCCCGCTACCGGGCCAGCGCGGCGCCGGTGGCCTTCAGGCCGGACAGGGCCAGGAAGCGCCGCACCAGGGCCAGCTCCCGCGCCTCCAGCGCCGGGGCGCGGCCCATGTCCAGCTCGCCCGAGGCGGCGAACAAGCGCAGGTGGACGCGTCCCCGCGGCCCGCGATCCAGGGCGAGGACCAGGTCGGCCGAGGCCCCGCCGGACAGGGCGCGCCCGGGCAGGCGCCCCGAGAGCAGCCAGGTCTCGGTGGCGCCGTGGGCCAGCAGGCGCCGGACGGTCGGAGGGCGGGCGGCGAGCCAGGCCAGGCCCCCGAGGCCGACCGCCGCAAGCGCGAGGGCCCCGAGCTGCCCGAGGGCCGCCAGGCAGGACCCCGAGAGGGCGAGCGTGGCCAAGGCGGCGGCGAGCGGCCAGGGAGGTGCTGCGGTCTGCACCACCAGCTCCACGCCGTCGGCGTACTGCAGCAGGCGGACCCGGCCGGCCTCGACCTGGACGGGCGGCAGCGGCCGGGCGCCGGTCCGCAGGCCCATGCGCGGCACGAGGCAGGCGGCGGGCAGGGAGAGCGAGAGCGCGGGAGGGGCGGTCATGTCCACGGCGGACTCCGAAGGGTGCCCGGGGAGGAATGGCCGAGGCCGTCCCCAGACCCGACCGCGCCGTGGCCCTGCCCTCGCCCGGTCGATACCGGGTCGGATGCAGACCCGAACCCTGCCTGGCACCGACCTCTCCCTCTCCGTCGTCGGCATGGGCTGCTGGACCATCGGCGGCCGCTACTGGGGGCCGACCGACGACGACGACAGCGTCGCCGCCGTGCGCGCCGCGGTGGAGCACGGGGTCACCTGGTTCGACACCGCACCCCTCTACGGCGACGGCCACGCCGACCGGATCCTGGCCCGGGCGCTGGGCAGCCACATCCACCGGGTGACCATCGCGACCAAGGTCGGCGTGCGCCTGGACGGCACCGGCCCCGAGGGCCACGACGGGCACGCCCACAGCGACCTGCGGCCGGCCCACGTCCTCGCCGACGTCGAGCAGAGCCTCCGCCGGCTCAAGGAGCCCCTGGACCTGCTCCAGGTCCACTGGCCCTGCGAGTGGGACACGCCGCTGGAGGACACCCTCGCGGCGCTGGAGGACTGCAGGTCGCGCGGCTGGATCCGCCACTGGGGGCTGTGCAACTACGACGCCGACGGCGTGGCGCGGGCCCGGCGCCTGGGGCCGGTCGCCAGCCTGCAGACGCCCTACAGCCTGCTGCGCCGGGAGCTGGAAGGCGAGCTGCTGGCCGCCTGCGGGGCGGACGCGCAGGGGCGGAGCGTGGGGGTGCTGGCCTACGAGGCGCTGTGCCGGGGGCTGCTCTCGGGCAAGCACAAGCTGCCGCCCACCTTCGGCGAGGACGACATGCGCTCCTGGGACGAGCGCTTCCAGGGTGCGGCCTTCCTGCACGCCAACGGCATCGCCCAGGACCTGGTGGCCATCGGCCGCAAGCTGGGCGTGCCCGCCAGCGCGGTGGCGCTGGGCTGGGTGGCCAGCCGCCCCGGCGTGACCGCGGTCATCGCCGGTGCCCGCACCGCCGCCCAGGTCAAGGAGAACGTGCGCGCCGCCGCCCTGCTGGACCACCCCAGGGTCTGGGAGGTCGTCGACAAGGCGGTCTCCCGGCACGGGCCGCCGCCGCGGTTCTGAAGGGCCCACAACTGGGGAGCGGCGACGGGAGCAAGCGCCGTCCATCCAGCGAACCCTCGTGGCGCTGCGCATCCAAGAGTGCGCTTCGTCGTGTGCGGCGGCGTGGCTTGCATCATGCGGGGAGTGGCCCGGGCGACCCACGACCTGAACATCGCGGTCGCGATGGAGACCCGGGACCTGCGGGGCATCGTCAGGATGGCGCGAAAGCCGGGGCTGCGGCCGAGGGTCCCCGAGCCGCTGGAGGCCCTGCTGGACGCCGACCGGCTCCGCGCCTGGGTGGAGCAGAATCACGCGGTCGTGTAGACGCTGCTCGCCGCTCGCCCCATCGCGGGCCTTCGCCATCGGTATCTACTTGCGCTTATTGCGCTACCCGGTCCCCTTCGCAGAGCTGGTCTCGCGAGCCACGGCCCGGCTGATCGCAGGCTGATCGCAGATCGAGGTTCGACGGATCGGCGTCTCCTGCATGGAGGACCTGGTCCGGGTCAAGCAGGCCGTGGCTCCCCGCGCAAGCAGGATCTCCGGGACAGCGAGGACCTGGAGGAGCCAGGTCGTGGCAGATCACCGTGAAACGATGCCGACGAGATGCCTCGTGGATCCGACGTTCGACGGCCACCTCGGACGACCGCTGCTGGTCCCGACCCCACAAGAGCGGCTGGTCTGGATCTGGACCTGCATGCGCTGCTGCGACCGAGGCGAGCGGAAGCGCCTGTTGCGGGCGAACTCAGCCCTGGATGTCGAACTCGCCTTCGAAGTCCGTGGTGCCCGCGGAGCTGCTGAAGGTCCCCGACATGGAACCGCTCGCCGTGCCGGCCGCGAGGTCGACCGCGTCGAGGGAGAGAGTCACGCTGGTGATCTCGTCACCCACGGTGCAGGGACCGGTCTGTGCGGGCTCCAGGCCGAACTCGAAGGTGAGCTGCGGCCACTGCGAAGCAGCGGTGTTGTACTCACCGCACGAGGTGTAGGTCGCCTCGAGGGGGCCGGGCGTGTCGCTGCCGCCCCAGGCCACGCGGAAGGCCATGAGGATCCGCTCTCCCTGCTTGCCACGCGAGGTGCAATACAGGTTGAAGAGCTTGGCGCTGGCGCTGTCGTAGAAGGTCGTCGCCTCGTACTGATCCGCCTCGGCCGCGCCGGCGAAGTCGCACTCCATCGTGAAGGGCTCGCCGTGGTAGCTCCCGGTCGCGCGGAAACCGGAGACGGCTCCACCGCCCCCCCCGTCGGTCCCGCCGCCGTCGGTCCCGCCGCCGTCGGTCCCGCCGCCGTCGGTCCCGCCACCGTCGGTCCCTCCAGCGTCCGTGGTGCCGGTGTCGTCGGAGGTGGTGTCCTCCTTGTCGCCACAGGCCGGGCCGACGACCGCGAAGCACAAGGCGAGAGCGGCCAGCGCCCCGGAAGCACCCACTCTGGCGAAACCAGCCTGCGGACGAGCCTCGTCCCATACGTTGCGTGTGTTCATTGCGGATCCTCCTGTTGTCGTGCCTGCATACCCACACGGGGGCGCTCGCCGGTTCGTCATGGAAAAAACCGGGCGGTCCCAGAGAATGTGTCAGTCCAGGTTGATGCAGGCGAAGGTGTCGCTCCATCGCTGCCGGAAGCGCGCCCGCAGTCGAGCCTGGCCGGCGCGCACCAGCCGGCGCGCCACCTCGGGGTTCTCCAGCGAGAGCTGCCGCGCCACCTCCGCCGGGCTGCTGCCCTCGCTCCACAGGCGGACGGCAGCGCCCATCGGGGCCGGGTAGGAGCACAGCTCGGCGTCGATCTCTTCGAGCATCTGCCGGATCGAGACCAGGTCGGTCAGACGGGGGTTCGAGCTCATCGCCAGCGTGGCGGCCGCGTCGTCCTGGCGGACCGCGTCGGTGTGCAGGTCGCGGCGGGTGGGGCCGCCCTGGCTCCAGCCCAGGCGACGGCGAACGTGGTCGCGCTCGCAGAAGCCGACCAGGGTCAACAGCCAGGCGCGAAAGGGCGTGTCCACGGCTGTCGGCTCAGACGCGAGGTCGTCGTCCTCGAAGGCCGCCCCGAGTTTTCCCAGCCGACAGATCGCCTGTGCTTCCTCGCCCGGAACGTCCAGGTCGATGGGGGGATGGCGGGCGACGAAGCGTCGGAGGTTCGCGAAGTCATCGGCCGCCAGTCGCTCAATCACCGCCACCAGCACCGAACGCGCGTCGTCCTCGTTCGCCATCCGGCAGCGCCGCAGCAAGGCGCTGTGTCGGGCCCACGACTCGATGTGGGGACAGAGGAACACCAGCAGCTCGCGCCACGCCTCGGCGGGGCGGGGACCCGGACCGGCAGCGCCAGCCGGATCCTGCAGCGCGACGGTCGCCTGCACCAGCGCCCGCACACGAGCTTCTTCTTGCGCTTCCCAACTGCTCATCGGAACTGGATATCCTGAAAGCCGTGCACCCGACGACCCGCGACATCCTCGACAGCACCCCCGCAGTCTCCGTCGTACGCCACCTGGAGGCATGCGCGGACTGCCGCAGGCTCGCGCAGCTCCTGGGGCTGGAGCTTGGGGACCGCGATGAGCGCTTCTCGCGAGGCGACGAGCTCGACGCGGGAGGGATGGGACGCATCCTGCTCGGTCGCGATCTTCACCTGGACCGTGAAGTGGCGCTCAAGGTGCCCGGCCACCTGGCGGGCGTCCCGCCAGCCGTGCTGGACACGCGCCTGCGGCAGGAGGGGGCCATCATCGCGAGCCTCCAGCACCCCGGCATCGTGGCGGTCTACGACGCCGGGGAGACCGATGGCCGGCCGTGGTTCGCGATGCCCCTGGTGCGGGGCCGCACCCTGGGCCAGGCGCTGCGGGAAGGAAGCAGCCGCGAGCACCGCTTCGCGTTGCTGCCAGCCGTGCAGGCGGTGTGCGAGGCGGTTGCCCACGCCCACTCCCGGGGCGTGGTCCACCGGGACCTGAAGCCCGACAACGTGATGCTGGGCCCTTGGGGCGAGGTCCAGGTCATCGACTGGGGCCTGGCGGGCAAGATCGGGGAGAGCGCACCGCCCGGGGGGAGTGAAGCCGGCGCCCTGACCCGGATGGGTGTCGGGACCCGGGGCTACGCGGCACCCGAGCAGCTCGCGGGCGCGCCAGCCGATCCCCGCCAGGATGTATACGCCCTCGGCGCGACCCTTCGCGAGGTGCTCGGAGCACACGCGCCCCCCTCGCTGCGAAGCCTGGTCGCGCGTGCGACCGCGGAAGCCCCAGAGGCCCGGTGGCCCGACGCCACGCCGCTGGCCCGCGAGCTCCGACGCTTCCTCGAAGGAACCCTGCTGGAGACCCACCGCTATGGCTGGTGGGAGCGGCTGAGCCACCTCGCCGACCGCAACCGGCCCCTGGCCTGGGCGCTGGTGGGGATGGTCGTGGCGGCCGTGACGAGCGGAGCCTGGGGCCTGCACCAGATCCAGGCGGACCGCAACCGCGCCATCTCCGCCGAGCGGGCAGCACAAGTCGAGCTGGCACGCGCAATGGGCGTGCGCGCGAGCCTGGAGGCCCGCGGGCGTTCGACGGTGGATGCCGTCTTGCACGGGGTGCGAGCGCTGGGGATGGCTCGCGCCCTGGGGGCCCCGCTACCTGCAGAGGTCCGAAAGGGCCTGCAGGACGCCCTGCTTGCGCCCGCCCACACCTTCCCGCTGGACGGCCACCGGGGTCGGGTCAACGCGGGTTTCTTCGGCGATGGGAGCGCGGCCATCGCCGGCAACGGCCGGCTGCGGATCTGGCGACCGGGGAGCCGCACACCGGACGTGGACGTCGACACCGGCTTCCGCCGCCCCTGGAGCCTGGTGGTGTCGCCAGGCGGGGCCCACGCCGCCATCACCGGGCGCGAGGACTTCGTGGTGGTCGCCCGACCCGACGGTCAGCTTCGCCGCGTCGAGGTCGGCGGCTCCTGCGGCCTGGTGGCCTGGCTGGACGACGCACACATGGTCACGGCCGACGACGCGGGGGAGGTTGTCCTGTGGACGGTGGAAGGCGACCGCCTGGCCGGCTTCCCCATGCCAGGACCCGCCACGGCGCTGGCAGGGGGAGAGGGCGAGGTGTGGGCCGGCGACCTCGGCGGTGGTGTGTGGCGCTGGCGCCCGGGTGCGGTTCCGAGCGCCCTGCCGGGCCACGACGCGGAGGTCTCCTCCTTCGTGCGCCTGGCGTCGGGATGGGCGAGCGCCAGTCAGGACGGGCGCATCCTCTCCTGGTCGGAGGCCGGCAGGCCCATCTGGCGCGGCGGCGCCATCTCCTACATGCGCGCCGATCCCGACGGCTCGACCCTCTTGCTGGGGATGCCCTCCTCGGGCACCTTCTTGCTGTCTCCAGCCACCGGACAACGCCACAAGATCTCCCCGGAGGGCATCAACCCGACCCCGGTGGGCTTCGTGGCCGGCGGTCGGCTGGCGGTGGCCAACGATCGCGAAGGAAAGCCACTGCTGGCCGACAAGCGCTCGGGCGGGATCGTCGCGCGGCTGGATCACCACATGGGCGTCGCCACGGTGCAGGCCCTGCGAGCCGACGACCTCATGCTCAGCGGGAGCCGAGAGGACGCCACCCTGGTGGACATCACGACGGTGACGCGACCCTGGGCACACGAGGGCGAGATCCTGGCACTCGCGGAGGATCGCGGCGCGCTGCTGGTGGCTTCGACGGATGGCCGCGTGACCACGACAAGCATCCATGGTGGCACAACCGACCCGCTCGCCGAGATGCCGGCCGGCCTGGCGAGCGCCCTCGGATGCGGGCCCGAGCTGCTCCTGGGCAGCTTCGATGGCACGGTCTCGCGACTCGACGCAGACGGCATGCTCCGCATGGTGGCACACCACGCCGCTCCGGTCCGGACGCTGGCCTGCGCGGGACCCGACACCCTCTCTGGGGCTCTGGACGGCTCCGTGTGGTGGCGGTCCCAGCTGCTGGCCGAAGGGGACGCTGTGGTGGCGGTGGCCCTCGCTCCCGGCGGGGAGCGGCAGGCCGCCCTGGAAGCGAACGGGCGCCTGCGTGTGTGGGAGGAAGGCAAGACCCTGCGGGAGCTCTCCGTGCCGGGCGCCCTGAGCCTGGCCCTGACTGAGGCGGAGGTCGCAGTCTCCACGGCCTGGCAGACCCACCGCTTCCCACTCGATGGCCCGACCGGGCAGGAGCGGGTCGAGCCAGGCCGCGTCATCGGTGTGGTGGCCGGCGACTTCGCGATCGACAAGGGCGATGGCACGGTCCTGGTCTGGGGTGCTCCCGGCGTCCCGCCCCGGACCCTGGCCGGCCATGGCCGCGCGGTCACCGCCCTGGTCTCGGGCGAGCGGCTCTGGACGG
>JAKLKF010000125.1 GCA_023150805.1 Myxococcota bacterium
CGGCGAGCACCTCGTCCGCGAGCGCCAGGTCCCCCTGGGCGAGGTGGACCCGGGCCGCCGCCGGGCAGCCCTCGAGGTCGGCCGGCGCCGCCGCGTGCAGCGCCAGCGCGGCCGGCCCCTCGTCGCCGCCCAGGTCCTGCACCGCGCGCAGGCGGGCGGAGAGGGCGAGGAGGTCGTCGGCGCCGGTGGCCTCCAGCCGGGCCAGGGCCGCGCCAGGGTCGCCCAGGGCGAGGTCCTGCCAGGCGGCCGCGCCCGGAGCGGCGTCGGCGAGCAGGGGGACCAGCGCGGCCCGCTCCTCGGCCGCCAGGTCGGCGAGCGCCGGCCAGCGGGCCGAGACGGCGACCAGCCAGGCCAGCGCCTCGGCCGTGACCTCCTGGGCCAGGGCCTGCTCCAGCGCCTGGGCCGCCTTGCGCCCCAGCCCGGCGGCCCAGGCCGCGCGCGCCTGGGCCCGCCAGTGGGCCGCGGGCTCCGCGGGCGCCGGCCACCGCCCCCGGTAGCGGTCGACCACCCGGGCCACCGCGGCCTGCTCCGCCAGGGTCGCCTGCCGCGGGCCCGGCCGGGCACGCAGGCCCACGGCGAGGCCGATCCCTCCTCCCAGGACCAGCCCCAGCCCGACCACCACCACCCAGCGCCGCATCTGCTCGCTCCGACCGCCGCCCGGCTTGACTCCGGGCCCCCGCGTGGTAACCGTTGCGCCGCTCCGGGGCGGGCCCAGGTCGGCTGGCCCCCTCCCCCGCCTCCTCCTCGCCCGGTGTCGCCCATGCAGAACAAGGCCGCCCTCGGAAAGCGCTACACCTGCTTCAAGTGCGGGTGCAAGTTCTACGATCTCAACAAGCCCGAGCCGACCTGCCCCAAGTGCGGCGTCGACCAGGCCGAGGACCCGACGCCGGATCCGCGCGTCGCGGTGATGGCCAAGTACAAGGCCGGCAACCGCCCGACCCCGCCCAAGAAGAAGATCGACCCCTACGAGTCCGATCTGGACGACGACGAGACGCCGGAGGTCGAGGACGACGACGACGACGCCACCCCCGCCGACATGGAGGGGGAGGACATCGACGACGAGGGCTGAGCCTTCGCCGACCGCGGGCTCCCCTCCCCTCGCCCCGCACACCGGCCCCGGGCGCCCCCACAGGCCCCGGGGCTACGTGTCTCCGGGGTCCGGATCGTCCTCGCCCGCCGCCAGGTGGCCGGGCCGCGGGGTCATCGGGCAGTCGACCCGGACCAGCCACAGGCCCTCGGCGGGCAGGGTGGGGCCGGCGCGGGTGCGGTCGCGGGCGGCCAGCACCTGCGCCGGCCACCCCTCGGGCTGGCGTCCCAGGCCCACCTCGACCAGGGTGCCGGCCATGATGCGCACCTGGTGGCGCAGGAAGCCGTGCCCCTCCAGCTCGAGCCAGACCTCGTCCTCGTGGCGCAGCACCCGGGCCGAGGCGAGGCGGCGGACCGGGTGCTCGGCGGAGCAGCCCTGGGCCTGGAACGAGGAGAAGTCGTGGGTCCCCGGGAAGGCGGCGGCGGCGCGGGCCATCGCGTCGACGTCGAGGGCCTGGCCCAGGTGCCAGGTGAGGCCCTGCCGGAAGGGGCAGCGGGGCCGCCGCACCAGGACGCGGTAGCGGTAGAGCTTCCCCCGCGTCCAGCGGCGCGGGTCGAAGCCCTCGGGCGCCACCTGGGCGTCCAGGCAGGCGATGTCCCGGGGCAGGTGGTGGTTCAGGCCGCCGACCAGCCCGCGCGGCGTCCGGACCACCGCGGTGCGGAAGGCCGCGACCTGGTGCAGGGCGTGCACGCCGGCGTCGGTGCGGCCGCTGGCGTCGACCCGCGCGGGCTCGGCGAGCACGCGGGCGAGTGCCTCCTCGACGGCCTGCTGCACGGTCGGCCCCTGCGGCTGCCGTTGCCAGCCCAGGTAGCCGCGGCCGTCCCAGCTCAGGTCCAGGCGCCAGGTCTGCACGGCGCGGCCCCTCGCGAGCGGTGGAGGCTCAGTAGTGGACAGCCAGGCCGAGCGTGACCTGGTCGTTGGACAGGTCCAGGCCCTCCTGGAAGACGCCGACCTCCTGCCGGCGCCACTCGCCGGTGATGTAGCTGTCCTTGATGCCCAGCCGGGAGAAGGTCAGCCCGGCGCGGCCGCGGTCGAAGACGTCGAGCAGGAGCTGTCCGCCCGCGCCGTAGTGGTAGCCCCACTTGCCGCCGCCCAGGCCGTCCTTGTTGCCCTCGGCGTCCTCGGTCCACCGCTCCTGCCACAGCCACAGGTCGCCGCCGGCGGTGAGGTAGGGCACCAGCACCTGCTCCTGGAGCACGTCCAGGCGCAGGGTCAGGTTGGCGGTGAGCGGCACCGACCAGAGCAGGTCGTCCTGGGTGGAGACGGTGCCCTCGCTGGTCAGCAGCGTCGCCTTCTTGCGGTAGAAGCCGGCGCCCAGGCTGAACTGGGCGTAGCCGCGCCAGGAGGGGCCGGTCTCCAGCCAGAGCACGTTGTGCCCGCTGTCGCCCAGCACGTCGTTGACGATGTTGCCGTCGTCGTACCACATCGGCCCGAAGCGGAGCTGGGTGGCGCCCATGACCCGGTCCTCGGGCGCGACCTCGGCGGCGTCGGCCGCGCCGGGGGCGGCCAGGGCGACCGCCACGGCCAGGCCCAGCGCGGGCAGCGCCCGCCGGCGGCGCCCTCCCGCCAGGCCCAGGCCGAGCAGGCCCAGGGCCAGGGAGGCGGCGCCGGGCGTGCCGCAGAAGCCCCCCGTCTCGCCGGCCAGCTCCGAGGCGGAGTAGGTCTCCAAGGGGGTGCCGGTCACCACCGTGCTCATCGGTCCCTCCAGGCCGCCGTCGTCGGTGGCGCGGGCAGCCAGGTAGTAGGTCACGTCGTTGCTCAGGGGCGCTATCACGAGCTCCACCGCGGCGTCCGGCTCGACCTCGAAGACCAGGTCGTCGGGGTCCAGGTCGTCCTGCCCGTCGAAGGCGGGGCCGCCGTCGGGCCAGTCCTCGGCGGCAAACGCCGTGGTGCTGACGTAGACCTGGATGGTGGCCAGGTCCTCGTCGCCGGGCGCCGTGAAGGAGAGGGTCAGGTAGCCGTCGCCGACGCCGACGCCGTCCTGGGTCAGGGGGACGGCCGAGGGCGGGTTGTCCACGTCGACCACGGCGGCGTCGTGGCCCGCCTGGCCCGAGCCGTCGTCGACGACGACGCGGACCTGGTTCTCGCCCTCCACGAAGTCGTCGCCCACCACGAGCTGGACGGTGGTCGCCACGTCGGCCTCGACCGCGCCCGAGGCGACCAGGGTCCCCCCCTCGTCGTCGTCGGCGCCGACCCGCACCTCGTAGTCGCCGGCGCGGTCGCTCTGGAAGACCAGGCTCAGCGTGTCCCCGTCGGTGGCCACGTCGGGGGTCCAGGACTGGACCTCGACCCAGGGGCCCCCGGTCATCACCCACAGGGCGCCCTGGTCGGTGCCGGCGACCACGAAGCCGTCGGCGCTGACGATCTCGGAGACGCCCGCCTGCCCCTCGGGGTAGGCCAGGCGGTCGACCTCGTCGTCGCCGACGCCGTTGGTGCTGCCGAAGTACTCGAAGAGCAGCAGCGCGCCCTCGCCCGCGTCGGCGAGCACCAGCAGTTCCTCCTCCTCCAGCAGGCAGACGGCCTCGACCTCGTCCAGGCCGTCGCTGCTGTCGAGGTAGAGCGACCAGTCGTTCTCCGAGAGGTCGAACCACGCGAAGGCAGCCCCACCCGCGCCGTAGACGGAGGTGCCCTCGGCCTGGGTGACCAGGTCCTGGCCGTCGAGCACGCCCAGCGCCGCCTGCTCGACCACCGAGGAGCCGGTCGAGGGCGAGACCTTCGACAGGTTGTCAGACCCGTGCAGCACCAGCAGGTAGGAGCCGTTCTCCTCCATGTCCTGGTAGCCGGAGTGGCCCAGGGTGCTGGGGTAGCCGTCGATGGCGTCGACGGCGTCGCTGTCGGGGTCGTAGACGTGCAGGGTCGGGTTGCCGCCGTCGTCGGGCTCGGTGAGCACGTAGAGCAGGCCGTCGAGCCAGAGCAGGCCGAGCACCGGGCCGCCGGCGACGTCGACGCTCTGCCCGCTTGGGGAGAGGTCCCCGTCGGAGAGCGTGGCCCAGGTGACGGTGCCGTCCTCGCAGCCGGTGTAGACGCGGACCTCGTCGTCGACGGTCCAGGGCGCGGCGCCCACCGAGCCGGCGCAGGTGCTGGCGGTGCGCACCGACCAGGAGCGCAGGTCGAGGACCCCCAGGGCGCCCGCGGAGGGGTCGGCCATGACGACCGACAGCCCATCGGGGGCCAGGACCAGGTCGGTGGCCTGGGACAGCTCGGTGGTGGTCCAGGCGACCCGGTCGGGCGCTAGGGCCCGCGCCGTCGACGGCGCCAGGAGCAACAGGCCGGGGAGGATCGCGCGCATGGCGCGGATCGCTGCAAGGTCCGGGCCGCTCGCGGAGCGCGCGGCCATCGTCGTGCAGGCCCGGGCACGCGCTGACGAGTTGTCAGGCCGCGGCGCGACGGGCGCGGACAGGCCGGCTCAGAGCAGGCCGTCGCGCCACAGGGCGGTGGCGATGGCCAGGGCGTTGCCGGTGGCGCCGAAGCGCAGGTTGTCGGCGACGGCCCACAGGTGCAGGCCGCCGCCTGCCGGGTCCAGGCGCAGGCGACCGACGAAGGCCGAGGCGCGGCCGACCGCGCGCCGGGGCCCGGGCACGGGGTCGCCCAGGCGCACGGTGCGCCCGTCCTCCAGGCGCTGGCGCACCTCGTCCAGCGAGGCCTCGTGCTCCAGCTCGATCTGCAGGGCCGCGGAGACCCCCGAGAAGGTGGGGGCCAGGACCAGGCCCAGGGCCACGCGGGAGGCGGGCAGCTCGGCGAGGACGGCCACCTCGTCGGCGACCCGGCGCTCGGCGTCGGTCCAGCCGGCCAGCTCGGGGCCGTGGGAGGCGGCGAGGGGCTGGCCGACGACGCCGTGCAGGTCGAAGGCCAGGCCCGCGTGGAAGACCCTGCGCGGCGGCTCCTTCTGGTTGAACATGGCCACGACCTGGCCCGACAGCTCCTCGACCCCCGCGCGCCCGGCGGCGCCCGCAGAGAGCAGGACCGTGCCCCGCACCGACAGGGGCGCCAGCTCGCGCAGCCCCCCCAGCAGGGTCGACACCAGGACCGCGGGCGCCGACGGCGAGCAGACCAGGCGCGCGCGCGCGGCCTCGGGCAGGGCGGACAGGCCCAGCGCCGGGACGACCAGGGGCGCGCGATCGGCCAGGGCGCCGCCGATGTCGACGACCATGACGCCCTGCTCGGCCAGGGCGGGGCCGACGCGGCGCGCGACCTCGGCGGCGGTCGCGAGGAGGGCCAGGTCGACGCCGTCGAGCGCGCCGCCGGACAGGTCGGTGGGCAGCGCGAGCACGCGGTGGTCGCGCCCCTCCACCTCGATGGTCCGGCCGGCGCTGGCCGGGCTGGCGAAGAGGCGCAGCTCGCCCACGGGCAGGGCCGAGCGGTGCAGCGCCGCCAGCAGGTCCCCGCCGACGGCGCCGGTGGCGCCGATCACGGCGATGGTCAGGGGCCGGGGATCGGAGGTGTCGGACATGGTCGCCTGGGGGTCGGAGGGGCGGCGCCGCGAGGGCGGGGGTCAGCTCCCGACGCGGTGCCCCAGGTCGGTGGGCGGCACGGCGTCGGCGTCGCGCAGGTAGCGCAGGGCCACGGCCCCGGCATCCAGGGCGGGCAGCCGCGCGCCCAGGCGGGCGACGGCGGGGGCGGCGCTGGCGTCGGCCTGGGGGTGGACCCGGCCGCCGGCGGCGACGATCCGGTCTGCGAAGCCGCACGCCCCCTCGCCGGTGGCCAGGAAGGGCGGGGCGGGCAGGACGGCGTCCAGGGGCAGGTCCACCGCGGGGCCCAGGGCCGCGGGCAGGTCGTCCGTCGGGGCGAAGGCGGCGGCGTAGACGCGGCCCTTGCGGGCGTCCAGCAGGGCCAGGATCGGCCCGGGGTCGGCCGGGTCGGGCGGCACCCGGCAGGCCCGCGCCAGCAGGGCGTCGACCGGCGCCACCGGCAGGCCCCGGGACAGCGCCAGGCCGAGGGCGGTCGCCACGCCCACGCGCAGGCCGGTGAAGGCGCCGGGGCCGACGGTGACCGCCACGCGGTCCAGGGCCAGGCCCACCCGCTCCAGCTCGCCCAGCAGCCGCTGCACGGCGGGCAGGAGCGCGACGTCGGCGCCGCGCACGGCCCGGAGCTGCCAGGCCGGGCCCGGCCGGTCCCTCAGCCACAGCGCCGCGCCGATCACCGGGGCCGCCGTGTCGATGCCCAGGACGACAGGGCCGGGGCCCGCGGGGCCGGGCCCGCCGGTGCCTCCCGCCGCGCTCACCCGCCGCTGCCTTCGAACAGTCGCGTGATGTCGAAGACCAGCACCGACAGCATCAGCAGCACGAGGAAGAGCACGCCGACCTGCTGGGCACGCTCCCGCAGGCGGTGGGAGAGCGGGCGGCCGCGCACGGCCTCCACCGAGAAGAACAGGAGCTGGCCGCCGTCGAGCACCGGAACGGGCAGCAGGTTGACGATGCCCAGCGAGATCGACAGCATGCCCGCCAGGCGCGCGTAGACGAAGAGGCCCTGCTCGGCGGCGTGGCTGGCCTGCCGCACGATCTCGACCGGGCCCCCCAGGCTCTTCTGCACGGCGGCCTCGCCGGTGACCAGCTTGCCGAGCTGCTCGACGATGAAGCCGGCCAGGCGGGTCGTCTCCTCGGCCGCCCGCGCCACCGCCGGCACGAAGCCGTAGTAGACGCGCGTGCTCGGCCCGTCGACGAAGCCGCCCATGCGGGTCACGCCGAGGATCGGCCGGTAGTAGTAGCGGCCGAGCGCGTCGGTGTCCCGCATCACCTCGGGGGTCAAGGTCAGGGCGAGTTGCTGGCCCTGCCGCATGACGATCACCTCGATGGCGCGGGCCCGAGCCTCCTCGCCCTCGCCCTCCATCGAGCCGGAGACCGCCTCGAGCACGTCGCTCCACCGCAGGATCGGCTGGCCGTCGACGGAGAGGAAGCGATCGCCCTGGCGGATGCCGGCCAGGCTGGCCGGGGTCGGCGGCGGCGGCGGCGCAGGCTTCAGCCCGCTGAACAGCCCGTCGGGGTCCTTCTCCACCGTCTCGCCGACCGTGCCGACGAAGAGCGTGGCGGGGAGCAGGCCCCAGGCCTGCTCGGGCTCGCCGGTCGGGGTGCCCGAGGGCTGCCAGGCGGCGTCGCGCTCCAGGCGCACCTCGCGCGCGCCGTCGTCCCCCTCGACCGACAGGCGGACGGCGGAGCCGGCGACCGTGGCGAGCGCCTGCTGCACCGCGACCCAGTCCGCGACCGGAGCCCCATCGACCGCGACGATCCGCTCGCCCGTCCGGATACCGGCCCGGCCGGCGGGCGAGGCCGGGTCGTCGACGCCCACCATCGCGTCGGGGCGCGAGTGGGTGACGCCCAGCACCTGGCCATCGGGCAGGTCCAGGCGCAGGGCCAGGCTGGCGCCGCCCCGCTCCACCGTCAGGGCGTGCTGCTGGTCTCCCTCGCCCTCCAGCAGGAGGACGACCTCCGACCAGCTGGTCAGGGGCTGGCCGTCGATAGCCGAGATCCGGTCGCCGGGGCGCAGGCCGGCGCGCTCGGCCGGGGAGTCGTGGTCGACGCTGCCGACCACCGCCGCGGGCTGCGGCTCACCCGCCATCAAGAGCACCGTGAAGACCACGACGGGCAGGGCCAGGTTGAAGGCCGGCCCGGCCGCGACGACCGCCAGCCGCTGCCAGACCGGGCGGCGCATGAAGCCCTTGGAGGGGTCGTCCGGCGCGTCTTCGTCGTCTTCGTCCATGTAGCCGAAGTTGGCACCGGCCATCTTCACGTAGCCGCCGAAGGGCAGCATGGAGACGCGGTAGTCGGTGCCCCCCAGCTTCACGCCGAACAGGCGGCGCCCGAAGCCCAGCGAGAAGACCGGCACGTGGATGCCGCAGGCCTTGGCCACGATGAAGTGACCGAACTCGTGCACGAACACGAGGAAGGCGACCATGGCGACGGCGGCGAGGATCTCCAACGGCGGGCTCCGTGGCGGTGCGGGCGGGGGACGACGGCCGCCCCCCTCGCAGGCTAACCCCGGCCGGCGGGCGGTCGCATCCAGACGGACACGGCGGGCGAAAGGCGGTTCCCGCCGCCGCTCAGCGTGCCGCCTCCTGCCGGACCTTCTCGAACATGAACAGGGCCGCGGTCACGCTGACGTTCAGCGAGTCCAGGCCGCCCTGCAGCGGCACGGCCGCCACCTGGTCGCAGCGCTTGCGCAGGGTGGGCGTGAGCCCCTTGTCCTCGCCGCCCAGGACCAGGGCGATGGGCCCGGTGAGCGGCACCCGCCACAGGGGGTCGCCGTCCATGTCGCAGCCGACGACCCGGACCCCCGCCCGGACCAGCACGGCCAGCGCGCTGGACAGCCCCTCGCGCACCAGGGGCACCTCCTCCGCGCCGCCCATCGCCACGCGCTGCACGACCGGGCTGAGGCCCTTGCCGCGCACGACAGGCACGATGACCCCGTTGACCCCGGCGCCCAGCGCCGAGCGCAGGATCGCGCCCAGGTTGTGCTCGTACTGGACCTCGTCCACCAGGACCAGGAAGGGGTCCTCGCCCCGCACCGCCAGCTCGTGCAGCAGGCTGGTCGTGGTGTGCGCGACCAGGGGCTCGGCCTCGGCGATCACACCGTTGTGGGCGCCCGTCTCGCTGCGGCGGTCGAGCTTCTGGCGCGGCACCAGGTGCACGGGCACGCCCTGGCGGGCCGCCAGCTCCGACAGCTCGTCGACCTTGCCGCCCGGCCGGGCGCGCTCGTCCAGCCAGATGCCGGTCACCCGGCGCCGACCGCGGCGCAGGGCCTCGATCACCACGTTGCGGCCTTCGAGCTGGTCGCGCTCGGCCATGGCTACAGCAGCCCCGCGGCCAGCTCGGCCAGCTCGGAGCGCTCGCCCTTGCGCAGGGTGACGTGGCCGGAGAGCCGCTCGCCCTTGAAGCGCTCGATGACGTAGGTCAGCCCGTTGCTGGTGGCGTCGACGTAGGGGTTGTCGATCTGGTAGGGGTCGCCCGTGAGCACGATCTTGGTCCCCTCGCCCGCCCGCGTGATGACGGTCTTGACCTCGTGCGGCGTCAGGTTCTGGGCCTCGTCCACCAGCAGGTACTGTGCGGGCAGGGAGCGGCCGCGGATGTAGGTCAGGGGCTCGACCTCGAGCATGCCCTGGTCGATCAGGGCCTGGTAGCTGGGCTGGCCCCCGCTGCGGCGGCGCTGCTCGCCGTCGTCCTTCTGGCCGCCCATCAGCAGGTCCAGGTTGTCGAAGATGGGCTTCATCCACGGGTTCAGCTTCTCGCCGATGTCGCCGGGCAGGAAGCCGATGTCGCGGCCCAGGGGGAAGATCGGGCGGCTGACCACCAGGCGGCGGAAGGTCCGCTCGTCGGCGACCTTGCGCAGGCCGCAGGCGATGGCCATCAGCGTCTTGCCCGTGCCGGCGATGCCGTCGAGGGTGACCAGCTTGACCTCGTCGTCGAGCAGCAGTTCCAGCGCGAAGAGCTGCTCCTTGTTGCGCGCGAAGATCCCCCACACGCCGTCCTTGTGGCGGCCGACCATGCGCAGCCGCCCCTCGGCCGGGATCCAGCGGGTCAAGGCCGCCTTGCGCGGCTGGCCCAGCGCCTTCAGCGAGACGAACTGGTTGGGGAACAGGCCGACGATCCGGTCGGCGGGGGGCTCCACCGCGCCGTCCCGGTAGGCGCGGTCGACCCGCTCCTCCTCGACCTCCCACTCGACCGCGCCCGAGTAGCTCTCCTCGAAGCTGATGTGGGCGTGCTCGTAGTCCTCGGCCAGCAGCGACAGTGCGTCGGCCTTCAGCCGCATGTTCGTGTCGCGGGTCACCAGGACCACGGTGCCGCGGCTGTGCCGGCGGGCCAGGGCCACGCAGGTCATCAGGATCAGGTTGTCGTTGCTGGTCGACCCGAAGCCCGGCGGCAGCGTGGCGTCCGCCGGCGGCATGTCCACCCGCAGCAGACCGCCCCCCTTCAGGCGCACGCCCTTGGACAGGCTGCCCTCCTGGCGGAGCTGGTCGAGCCGTCGCGAGACCAGGCGCGCGTTGCGGCCCGTCTCGTTCAGGTCCTTCTTGAAGCGGTCGATCTCCTCGATCACCGTGATCGGCACGACGAGATCGTTGTCCTTGAAGACATCGAGCGCCGCGGGATCGTAGAGCAGGACGTTCGTGTCGAGGACGTAGGTCCGGCGGCCCGCGGACGCGGGCGCCTCGGTCGAGGGCACAGGAGGCATCGGCAGCGGGGGAGCGGGAGGAGGGCGCGCGGCGACCCGGGGGAGAGGGGGTCGCGGAGGGCGGGTCCGGGCCCGAAGTGGGCGAGACCCGCCGAGACCCTACATCGGCGCGCCCTACTTGACCACGTACTCGACGGACTTCTCCTCGGCGGGGTCCGCGCCCGTGCGGGAGTAGCTGAGCTGCGGGTTCTGCATCTTGAGCGTCCCGCTCTCGTTGCTGCCCTCGCCCAGGTGGATCTTGAGGGCGTCGCCGGCGGGGGTCGAGCCCGCGACCGGCCGGAAGGTGACGACGTTGCTGCCGGCCTTGAGAAAGGGGCCGATGTCGAGGATGAGCTGGGCCTGGCCGCTGCGGATCTCGCGGACCGAGGTGCCGTTGATGAGGACCTCGATCACCTGGCCGGTCGAGCCCATGTCCTGGGTCACCAGCCAGTGCTGGCCGGCGGCCACGGCCACGGGCGCCGCGACGGGGGCGGCGGGCGCCGTCGTCGTCGTCGCCGGCTTGGTGACGGCGATGCGGTAGCGGGGCGCGTCGATCCAGACGTTGCCGTCGGCGTCGATGCGCACGTCCACCGCCGTGAACTGGAAGTCCTTCATGCCGGCGGCGTCGGTGCCGTTGACGTAGACCTTGATGTCCTTGGCGGCCAGGGCGGTCGGCGAGACGAGCAGACCGAGGCCCAGGGTGGCGGCGAGCAGCAGGCGGTGCATCTTCGACCTCGAGAGGGGGGTGGGTTCGGTCGGGAGGACTACAGGTCGACGTTGAGCTGGGCCCGGAGGTTCTTGCTCACCTTGAAGACCGGGAGGTGCTTCGGCTCCACCTGGATCTCCTGGCCCGTCTTGGGGTTCCGACCGACGTAGCCCTGGTAGCTGCGGACCTTGAAGCTGCCGAAGCCGCGGATCTCGATCCGATCCCCATCGACCAGGGCCTGCTGCATGGCCTCGAAGACGGTGTTCACCACCTCCTCCGCGGTCCGCCGGTTGACGTTCTGGCGCGCGGCGAGCAGCTCGATCAGGTCGGACTTGGTCATGGTTGCTTCCAGGTGGACGAGAAGACCCGGAGACGGACGGGATCCGTCCCCGCGATGCACGCCTCCTTACGGTACGGCGATGGCGGCGGCAAGCGGCCCGCCCCCCGCAGCGCGCATCAGCCCTCGTCGCCCCCCTCGCCGCGCCGGCGCGCCTCGCGCTCCCGGCGGCGCTGCTCGGAGGCGGTCAGGGTCCCGGCGCCGCCGGCGCCCCCCTCGCTGGGGGTCACGGAGGCGGAGCCCCCGCCCGAGGAGGTGGCCACCTGAGCCCGGCTGGCCGCGGGCGTGAAGATGCGCTCGACGTAGGGGCGCAGGTCCTCCATCACCAGGATCGAGGGGCTGGCGATGTAGATGGTCGAGTAGGTGCCGACCACCAGGCCGATCATCATGGCGAGCGCGAAGGTCTCGATGACGTCGCCGCCCAGGACCAGGAAGGCGGTCAGCGCCAGGCCGGTCGTCAGGTTGGTCGCCAGGGTGCGGCCCAGCGTCTCGTTGATCGAGACGTTGACCAGGGTCGCGGTGTCCCGCCGCCGGTAGCGCTGGCGGTTCTCCCGGATGCGGTCGTAGGTGACGATGGTGTCGTTGATCGAGGTGCCGATGATGGTCAGCAGGGCGCCGATCATCGACAGGTTGAACTCGTGCCGCCAGCCCAGCGCGTCCAGCAGGATGAACAGGCCCACCGTGACGGTGACGTCGTGGAACAGGGCCAGGATGGCGCCCGGCGCGAAGGCCGCCTCGAAGCGGAAGCCGATGTAGAGCAGCATCAGGATCAGGGTCGCGGCCATAGCGATGAAGCCCGAGGTCTTCAGCTCGTCTCCCACCTTGGGGCCCACGCTGTCGACGTTGCGGATCTCGAAGCTGCGCCCGGACAGCTCGGCGCCGATCGCCTGCTCGATCTTGGCGGTCAGGCCCGGCAGCTCGATGTAGACGGTGTTCTCGTCGGTGCCGGCGCGCACCTGCACGCCCTCCACCGCCGCGACGGCCTGCTCGATCTCCGAGAGCGCCACCGCGTCGCCCTTGTAGCGCACGGTCATGCGCGCCCCGACCTGGGCGTCGAAGCTGCTCTCGACCAGCCAGTCGGCCCCGAAGCGGGCGATCAGGCCGTCCCGGGCCGCCTTCTCCACGTCGGCCGAGCCGAAGGTGCTGTCCTGGACGCGGATCACGAACTCGTTGTCGGAGCGCGGCCCGTACTGCTGCACCGCGTCGCTGCCGAGCCGCAGCTCGGTGAGCGCCTGCCGGACGTCGCCGATCTCGGTCTCGTCGGCGAACTTCACCCGGACCTCGGTGCCGCCGGTGAAGTCGATGCCCCAGGTGGGACCGACGAAGACGAAGAGCAGCACCGAGGCCAGCACCGCGAGGGTCGACAGGACCCCTGCGATCCGGCGCTTGCCGATGAAGTCGATGTTGATGTCGGGACGGATGAGCTGCATGGCCGGTCACCAGTTCAGAAGGACAGCCGGGCGGTGGCCTTCCGGGTGAGGAAGTCCATGAGCGTGCGGGAGACGAAGATGCCGGCGAAGACCGTCGAGATGATGCCGATCATCAGGGTCACGGCGAAGCCCTTGATCGGCCCCGAGCCGTAGGTGTAGAGCACCACGCCCGCGATGAAGGTCGTGATGTTGCCGTCGAGCACCGACCACAGCGCGCGGTCGAAGCCGGCGTCCGTGGCCGTCCGGGCGTTCTTGCCCAGGCGCAGCTCCTCGCGGATGCGCTCGTAGATGATGATGTTGCAGTCCACCGCCATGCCGACCGTCAGCGCCATGCCGGCGATGCCCGGCAGGGTCAGGGTCGCGCCCGCCGCGGCCAGCAGCGCCAACAGCAGCAGCATGTTGGTGCCGAGCGCCAGGACCGCGACCGCACCGAGCTTGCGGTAGTAGAACATCATGAAGGCGATGACCAGCAGGCCGCCGACCAGGCCGCCCTCCAGGCCCGCCTCGATCGCGTCCTCGCCCAGGCTGGCGCCCACCTGCCGGATGTCGCCGATGGTGACCGGCGCGGGCAGGGCGCCCGTCCGCAGCACCAGGCTGAGGACCTTGGCGTCCTCCATGGCCAGCTGGTAGTCGGTGACGCCCATCTCGATGCTGGCCCGCCCGCCGCCGATCTTCTCGCGGATGTAGGGAGCGCTGCGCACCCGGTCGTCGAGCACGATGGCGAAGCGGCGGCCGACGTTCTCCCCGGTGACCTCGGCGAAGACGTTGGCGCCGCGGGGCTTGAACTCCAGCGAGACGTAGGGCTCGTTGTACTGGTTCAGGCCGACGCGGGCGTCGTTGATGTCGTCACCGGTGAGGATGACCTCGGCCTTGACGACGTAGGGGTCGGTCCGCGTGTCGCCCTCGGGGCCCGCCGCGTACTCCCACATCAGCCGGTCGTCCGGCGGGATGTGGCCGCCGCGGACCAGCCAGTCCGACAGCGCCCGGTCGTCGGCGAAGAGGGTGGGCTCCTCGCGCTCGGCCTGCATCAGGGCCTTCTCGACCGAGGAGAAGTTCTTCATCACCTCCTCGTCGACCATCATGAACTCGAGCATCGCGGTGGTGCCGATGGCCTTGACCGCCTGCTTGATGTCGTCGATGCCGGGGAGCTGCACGTTGATGCGGTGCCCCCCCTTCAGCACGATGGTGGGCTCCTTGACGCCCGTCTCGTCGATGCGGTTGCGCAGGGTCTCCAGCGCCTGCTGCACCGACTGCTCGGCCAGGTAGGCCCGCTGGTCCTCGGTCACTGTGAAGGCGTGGTAGCTGGCCTCGGCGCCGTCGGGGGTGGGCTCGGTGCGGCTGTTGACGTACTCGTAGCCGGGGAAGCGCTTCTCCATGAAGACGCGCACGTCGTCGACGCCCACGCCCTCCTCGCCGCGGATCAGCAGGGTCGCCTCGCCCTGGGCGCGGCGCACCTCGGCCAGCTTCACCCCGTCGCGCTCGGCCGTGTCCTTGACCGGCCCGACCTCGCGCTGGACGCTGGAGAGGATCGCCTCGTCCACCTCGACCTGCAGCGTCATGTCGATGCCGCCCTGCAGGTCGATGCCCAGGCTGATCCGCTGGTCGGGCAGGATGCTGTCGTACCAGGGCAGCTCCACCGCCACGTCGCTGGCCTGGCCGCCCGCCTGCTGCGCGACCTTCTCGCGCCGCTCCTCGGCCGAGGCGCCGGTGAAGGTCGGCACCAGCATCCACAGCGACCAGGCGACGACGACCAGGATGGTGATCATCCGGGTCCACCAGGTGCCGGTCATGCGGGGCTCCCCTTGGCCGGGTCGACCACCACGCCCAGGGCCTCCCGGCGCTTGACGGCCGAGGCCTCCATCCACACCCGGATCTTCGGCGCGACCTCGATCTCGATCCGGCCGCTCTCCACCCGGGTGATCCGCCCGAACAGGCCGCTCTGGGTGACGACCTCGTCGTCCTTCTTGAGGCTGGCCAGCAGCTCCTCGTGCTTCTTGCGCTCCTGGTTCTGCGGCCGGATGACCAGGAAGTAGAAGATGGCGACGATGGCCGCCAGCAGCGGGAGCTGGCCCAGCAGGGCCGAGGTGCCCGAGGCGGCCTGGCCGGCGGGCGCCGCGGGGGCGTCGTGCAGGACGAGGATCTCCGCCTGGGAGGCGGAGAGGGACGGATCAGGGTGCATGCAGGCTCCGGCTGGGACCGGCCCGGCCTTCGACCGGCGGGGCCGGCGTTGGCTCAGTCCTCGTGACGGGCCATCCAGCGCTCGGCCTGGTCACGCACGGCCCGCAATTCCTGGGGACCCTGGGCGATCGCTGCCCGGAGGCGGGCCATCAGCGACTGGTAGAACGTCAGGTTGTGGAGGGTGAGCAGGCGAGGGGCGAGGATCTCGTTGGAGAGGAAGAGGTGGCGCAGGTATGCCCGGGAGAAGGAGCGGCACGTGTAACACGCGCAGGCCGGGTCCACGGGGCGCCGGTCGTCGCGCAGGCGGTTGTGCTTGATGTTCATCCTCCCCTGGGAGGTGAACACCTGGCCGAAGCGCCCGCTCCGGGTGGGCAGGACGCAGTCGAACAGGTCCACACCCCTGGACACCGCCTCCACGATGTCAAGGGGGTAGCCGACCCCCATGAGGTAGCGGACCTTGTGCGGCGGCAGCCGCGGCGCCGTGAAGCCGACCATCGCCAGGAGCTGCTCGGTGGGCTCGCCGACGGACAGGCCGCCGATGGCGTAGGCGTCCAGGTCCAGCTCGGACAGCTCCTGGGCGTGGGCGCCGCGCAGGTCCTCGTGGAACCCGCCCTGGACGATGCCGAGCAGGGCGGTGCGTTCGGGGTGGCGCCGGTGGGCCAGGCAGCGGCGCAGCCAGCGGGTGGTGCGCGCGGTGCTGCGGGCGACCCGGTCGCGGTCCGCCGGGTACTCGATGCACTCGTCGAAGGCCATGGCCAGGTCCACGCCGAGCGCCTCCTGCACCTCGACGCAGACCTCGGGGGTGAGCTTGCGGTACTGCCCGTCCAGGGGGGCCCGGAAGCGCACCCCCTCCTCGGTGACCTTGCTCACGTCCCGCAGGCTGAAGACCTGGTAGCCGCCCGAGTCCGTCAAGATGGGGCCGTCCCAGCCCATGAAGCCGTGCAGGCCGCCCAGCGCCTCGATCTCGCGGTGCCCCGGGCGCACCCACAGGTGGTAGGCGTTGGCCAGCAGCATGTCCGCGCCCAGCTCGCGCAGCTCGACGGGCGTCATGCCCTTGACCGTGCCGTAGGTGCCCACCGGCATGAAGGCCGGCGTGCGCACCGCGCCGTGCGGCGTGTGCAGGATCCCGGTGCGGGCCGGTCCGGCGGTGGCGTGGACCTGGAAGGAGAGGGGCCCGCTCATCGGCGCGGCTCCGGGAGCCGCCCGGGCGGCGACAGGTCCAGCAGCATGGCGTCCCCGTAGGAGTAGAAGCGGTAACCGGCGGCGACGGCGTGGTCGTAGGCCGCCCGGACCCGCGGGATCCCGGCGAAGGCCTGCACCAGGGCGAGCAGGGAGCTGCCCGGCAGGTGCAGGTTGGTCAGCAGGCGGTCGACCACCTGGAAGCGGCTGCCCGGCCGCAGGAAGAGGTCGGTCCAGCCCTGCCCGGCGCGCACCCGGCCCTCCTGGCCCGTCGCGGCGGCCTCCAGCACCCGGGTGCTGGTCGTGCCGACGGCCACGACCCGCCCGCCCCGCGCCCGCGCGCGGTCGACCGCGGCGGCCGTCTCCTCGGGCAGCCACCAGGGCTCGGCGTGCAGGCGCCCCTGCGCCAGGTCCTCGGGCCGCAGCGGGCGGAAGGTGCCGGCGCCGACGTGCAGCGTCACGGTCGCACGCTCGACCCCGGCGGCGGCCAGCCGCTCCAGCAGGCCCTCCGACAGGTGCAGCCCGGCGGTGGGCGCGGCGACGGCCCCGGGGGGCCCCGCGTACACGGTCTGGTAGCGCTCGCGGTCGGCCGCGTCGTCCGGGCGCGCCAGGTAGGGGGGCAGCGGCACGTGCCCGCCTGCCTCCATGAGCGCCTGCGCCGAGGGCCGCGCCTGCACGCGCCAGGTGCCGTCCTCCTCGCGGGCGACCAGGGCGAGCTGGCCGCCGCCCTCCACCGCGAGCACCTCGCCCGGCGCCAGGCGACGCCCCGGCCGCAGCATGGCGAGGAGCGGCTCGCCGGCGTCGGGGCCGCCGGGCAGGACCGGGACCTGCGTGTGGGGCAGCAGCAGGGCCTCCACTCGCCCGCCCGAGGCGCGCCGGCCGTACAGCCGGGCCGGCACGACCCGCGTGTCGTTGACGACCAGCAGGTCCCCGGCGCGCAGCAGCCCGGGGAGGTCGACCACCCGGGCGTCCCGTCGCTCGTCCGGGCCGACGACCAGCAGCCGCCCGCCGTCGCGCTCCACGGGCGGGTGCCGGGCGATCAGGGCCTCGGGCAGCGTGTAGTCCAGGTCCGTCAGCGCCCCCTCCTCGGCGACGACGCCGCCGGCCGCCCCGCAGCGGGGGGCGGGGTCGGCGCCAGGAGGAGAGAGGCGAGCGGGGGCCATGCGGCGCGGGCGGTAGCCGGTGGCGACCCCCGGGGCAATCGACCGGGCCCGCGAGGCGGCGGCCAGGGCGGGCCGGGCCGCAACAGGCTACGCGCCCCGCCCACGGGGCCCGGCCGGGTCGGCCGCCCCTCTCCAACGCCGACAGGCACCGCGTGACGAGCACCCCATGAGCCGCATCCCCCGCAAGGACGACGAGCCGACCTACCGCCGCAACTCCATCCGCCGCCGCGGCGTCGAAGACCCGGTCCCCCTCGTGGTGGAGAAGCCCGCCGCCGAGAAGCCCGCCGCCGCGCCGCCCGCCGCCGCGAAGCCCGCCGCCGCGAAGCCCGCCGCCGAGAAGGCCGCCCCGGCGAAGGCCGCCCCGCCCCGCCCGGCTCCCGCCGCGGATCGCGCCGAGCCGCCTGCCCGCCGGCCGGCCCCCCCGCCCAAGGCCGCCCCGCTGCCCTTCGATCGCCCCAGCCTGGATGGCGACGCCCTCCTCGCCGAGCTCGACGCCTTCGACCCGGCCGAGATGGCGCGGCTGCTGGGCCAGGGGGGCGCCTTCGTGCTCGAGCCCGGCGACGAGGTGACCGGCACGGTCGCGCGCATCACCCACGACACCGTCTTCGTCGACATCGGCGGCAAGAGCGAGGCCTGGCTCCCCCTGTCGGAGCTGGACGGCGCCGCGGTCGAGCCCGGCCAGGACCTGACGGCGCGCGTGCTGTCCAGCGGCGGCGGCGGCGTGCGCCTCACCCGCCACCTGGGCGCCGGCGCCGGCCTGGAGGCCCTGGAGAGCGCCATGGAGGCGGGCGTGCCCGTCGACGGCCGCGTCGACTCGCGCAACACCGGCGGCTTCGTGATCGCCATGGGCGGCCTGCGCGCCTTCTGCCCCGTCTCGCACATCGACCGGCACCCCGCGCCGGACCTGGACAGCTACCTGGGCCGCACCCTGCCCTTCCGGATCCTGGAGGTGCGCGGCAAGGACGTCGTGGTCAGCCACAAGGCGGTCGCGGCCGAGGAGGCCGAGCGCCAGGCCGAGAAGCTGTGGGCCACGCTCCAGCCGGGCGACGCGCTGGAGGGCGTGGTCACCGGCGAGCGCCCCTTCGGCGTCTTCGTCGACATCGGCGGCCTGACCGGCCTGGTGCACAAGAGCGAGCTGTCCTGGGGCGACGAGGCGACCATGCCCGCCGCAGGCACGCGGGTCCAGGTCCGGGTGGTCGAGATCGACGCCAAGGCCCGCCGCATCTCGCTGTCGATGAAGGACGAGGCGATGGGGCCCTGGGCCCGCGTGGGGACCGAGATCCTCGAGGGTGAGGTCTACCCCGGCAAGGTCGTGCGCCTGGCCGACTTCGGCGCCTTCGTCGAGCTGCTGCCGGGCCTGCAGGGCCTGGCCCACATCTCGACCCTGGCCGACCGGCGCATCGGGCACCCCTCCGAGGTGCTGGCGGTCGGGCAGGTGGTGCAGGTGCGCGTCCTGTCGGTGGATCGCGAGCGCGAGCGGCTGGAGCTGGGCCTGAAGCAGGCGGCCGAGGGCTGGGAGCCCGATGCCGGCGAAGCCGGGTACGGGCGCGGCGGCGAGGCCGGGCGCGGGCGCGGCGGAGACGCCGGGCGCGGGCGCGGCGGAGACGCCGGGCGCGGGCGCGGGGGAGCCAGCCACACCGAGGGCGCCAGCCTGGGCACCCTGGCCGACCTGCTCAGCGGGCTGAAGCTCAAGCGCTGAGGACCGCGCGCGGCGGCCGCCCCGGGCTGTCAGCTCCGCGGCGGCAGCACGTCCAGCGCGGCCTTGACCAGCTTGAGGTCCTCGAAGGTCAGGCGCTTGTCCTCGGGCTTGCGCAGCAGGTAGGCCGGGTGGAAGGTCGCCATGGCGCGCGCGCCGCCGCCGGGCCAGGCCAGCCCGTGCCACCGGCCCCGCGCCGCGGTGATCCCCTCGCCCAGCAGGGCCTTGGACGCGACGCTGCCCAGCACCAGGACCAGGTCGGGGCGCACGCTGGCGAGCTGGGCGCGCAGGAAGGGCCGGCAGGCCTCGATCTCGTCGTCCTGCGGGTTGCGGTTCCGGGGGGGGCGGCACTTCACCATGTTGAGGATGTAGACCTGGTGCCGCCGCAGGCCGAGCACCCGCTCCAGCATCCCGTCGAGCATCGCGCCGGCCGGCCCCACGAAGGGCTCGCCCCGCAGATCCTCCTGCTCGCCGGGCCCCTCGCCCAGCACCAGCAGCCGGGCCGCCGGATCGCCGACGCCGAAGACCAGGCTCTTGCGACCCTCGCACAGCCGGCAGCGGTGGCAGTCGCCCATCGCCTCGCGCACGCCGAGCAGCCGCGCCGCCGGGTCGGGGCGGCGCACGGCGGCCCGGAGCGCCTCCTGCAGCTCCACGCCGGTGAGCACGCGGGCGCTGGCCAGGGCGGTCCAGCGCGGGTCGAGCGCGACGGGCGCGGGCGCCGTGGGACGGGGCGCGGGCGCCGTGGGGCGGGGCGCAGGCGCAGTCGGATGGGGCGCAGGCGCCGTGGGGCGGGGCGCGGGCGCCGTGGGGCGGGGCGCGGGCGCTGTGGGACGGGGCGCGGGCGCCGTGGGACGGGGCGCGGGCGCGGTGGGAC
>JAKLKF010000126.1 GCA_023150805.1 Myxococcota bacterium
GGGGTTGGCGTCGAAGTAGTCCGCCAGGGCCTCCTTGCCGTGGGTGGTCACCATGACCACGCGCTCGATGCCCGCCGCCACCGCCTCCACCACGGCGTACTCGATGCAGGGCCGGTCCACGATGGGGAGCAGCTCCTTGGGCACCGCCTTGGTGACCGGCAGGAAGCGGGTGCCGAAGCCGGCGACGGGCAGGACCGCGGTGCGGACGGCCAGGGGCATCCGATCTCCGGTGGGGGAAGGGCAGGGGAGGGCGGGGGGCTGGGAGCGGAGGAGCCCCCGGGCCGGTGCCACCCGGCGGGAGCGTCGCCAGGTTGCCCTGGCCCGGGGCCCGCTTTAACCATCCGGCTCCTCGCGATGAACTCTCCCGCACGCACCCGGTGGCCCAGGCGCCCCGACCGCGTGGAGGTCCCGTGCCCCAGCGCCCCTGTTCCCTGGCGTCCCGGAGCCTGCTCCCCCTGGCCGCCCTCTGCTGGCCGGCGGCGGCCGGGGCCGGGCCGGTGGTGGGCGGCGCCGAGGCCGCGGCCACCGGCGGCACGACCCGGGTGGGCACGCACAGCACCGGCAGCGTGCTCACCGCCCCGGCCGTCCTGGCGCTGCGCGCCCGGTACGAGCTGCAGGTCACCGGCGAGGCCGGCCCCGACAAGCTGCTCGGCCTGCGCGCCTACGCCCTGGACAGCAGCACGGGCCCGGTCGCCCTGGGCCTGGGCTACCAGTACAGCCACGCCGTGCCCAAGACCCGCGTCGAGGACCTGCCGGGCTGGGTCCTGCCCGAGGACGACCTGGAGAACGAGACCGGCCAGACCGTGCTGGGCGGCGGCCTGGCGACCAGCTTCGCCGAGCGCCGGGTCGCGCTGGGCCTGGGCTTCTCCTGGCACAACCAGGCCACGCACTACAGCGACGTGGAGAGCTGGTTCCAAGGCAACGTGTCCGTGGCCGGCCGCCTGGGCCCCGACGAGCAGCTCGTCCTCTCGGCCGTCGCCGACAACGTGCTGACGCCCGCGGACGACGAGACCCCCCTGACCTTCGGCGGCGGGCTGAGCCTGCGCCCGGTGCCCGAGCTCGGCCTGCTCGCCCAGGTCGACGTGGCCACCGGCACCTTCCAGGGGCCCGCGCGGGTCGGCATGGGCTTCGGCCTGGAGGGCCTGGTGGGGCAGGTGGTCGCCCTGCGGGGCGGCTTCCGCCGTGACCTGGACCGCGACAGCGACCTGGCGACCGTGGGAGTGGGCGCCTTCACCGACGCGATGTCCGTCGACTACGCCGCCGAGTTCTTCGTCGGCGAGCCCTTCGGGACCCCGCCGGGCTGGGAGGACGAGAAGCTGCGCCACCAGCACCTGCTGTCCCTGATGCTGAAGTTCTGATGGCGGGAGGGGGCGTCGCGGCGCGGCTCTGGATGCTGAGCCTGCCGCTGTGGGCCTGCCGGCCCGCGCCCCCCGCCGACGCCCGTCGCTACGTCGACGCTGCCGCCAGCGGGCGAGGGGAGGACTGCGCCGCCCTGGCCGACCCCGCCCTGGCCGACGAGTGCCGGACCTTCGCGGCCTGGGCCCGGGTCGACGCCGGCGACGAGGCGGGGGCGCGCGCGGCCTGCGCCGACCTGGCGCCCGGCCCCTGGCGGGACGAGTGCCACTTCGGGCTGGCCGACCGCCTGGACGCCTGGGGCGAGCCCCTGCGCGCGCTCTGCGGCCAGGCGGGCGCCTTCCGCGACGCCTGCCTCTCCCACGCGCTCGGGCGCCGCGCCCAGGCGGTGCTGGGCGCCTCGCCCCTGGGCGACGAGGCCGCCGCCTTCGCCCAGGTCGAGGCCCTGGCGGTGGAGGTCTACGGGCCCTCGCGCGGTCCGGGCCGGGCGCGCGCGCTCACGCGGAAGGCCCTGGCCTCCCGCCTGGACGGGGGCGAGCTGCGCCGGGAGCACTGCGGCGCCGCGCCGCCCGAGCTGTGCGCCGAGGCCTACGGGGTCGTGCTGCTCGCGGCGGCCGGCAGCCGCGCGGCCCTGGCGACCTCCTGCCCCGACGGCGGCGACCCCCTGGCGCTGCGCGCGCGCGGCTGGCCCGCCTGGAGCCCCGACGCCGAGGAGATCGCGCGGCAGGGCTGGCGGCAGCTCTGCGCCCCGCCGCCCCGTCCACCCGCCGGCCCCCCGAGCCGGCCCACTCCGCCGCGCTGATCAGGCCCCGGCCGCCAGGCGGGCCTCGGCGGCCTCGCCCACCCCCGAGTCCCGCAGCAGCCGCGCCGTGAGCTGCATCGCGTTCTCGATGGAGTGGTCCATGTTGTTGTACCAGAACAGCCCGGTCCGCCCCGCCAGGTGCAGGTTGCCGAAGGCCGAGAGCGAGCGGCGGGCCAGGTCGAGCTGGCCCGGGTAGTCCCGGCGGTAGATCGGGTAGCTGTCGCCCAGCCGCTCCACCCGGACGTCCAGCACCTTGCGCCTGTCCGAGATCAGGCCCACCTTCACCAGGTCGTCGATCACCCAGTCGGTCAACCGCTCGCCGGTGCGCCAGCGCTCGTCGCCCTCCATGCAGGTCACCTCGCAGCAGTAGCCGGTGGTGCCGGGGGGGGCGGTGGCGGGCGAGAAGAAGCGCGGGATGCTGACGCGGTTGATCAGCAGCTCCTCGGCGCCGTAGTAGCACCACTGGTAGCTGCGGGGGCAGTCCTGGGCGACCATGACGTTGAAGAGCAGCAGGCCCAGGTAGTCGAGCCGGGGCACCGGCAGGGCGAGCTGCTGGCAGGCCAGCGTGATGGGCGCGGTCCACACCACCACCGAGGGCTCGAAGCGCTCGCCGCCGGCCCAGACCGCGTCGATCCGGCCGTTGCCCCCCTCCAGGCGAGCCCCCGTGCCGGTGAGGATCCGCCCCCCCAGGCGCCCGATGTGGCCGGCCACGCTGGTCCAGGCCTCGTGCATGCCCCCCGTCGGGTACAGGAAGTGCTGGCTCTTCTTGTCGAACTGCAGCAGCGTGCTCTTCAGGAGCTGCCCCAGGTTCTGCATCTGCGCCTTGTCGTCGAGGATGGCGCGGTTGATGCCGACCTTGGCCCAGTCGCTGTGCGTGTCGCGGGGGTGCACGCCCAGGAACTTGTTGCTGTAGCCCAGGAAGAAGTGCTGGTAGAGCGTGGGGCCGTACTGGCGCAGGATGTAGTCCTCGAAGGACTCGTCGCCGTAGGTCCGCGAGCCGTTGACCGCCAGGTCCACGAAGGCCCGCGCGGCGACGGACTTGGGCAGCTGCAGCAGGTTCTGCGGCTTGATCGGCCAGTCGTAGTAGGCGCCCTTGAAGAAGACCTCGGACTTGCGCGGGAACATGGTCCCGCCGCGGTCCAGCACCCGGTCGAGGTAGGCCTTCACGTTGGGGTTGCTGGTGTCGAAGCGGTGCGGTCCGCAGTCGAAGACGTACTGGTCGTCGTAGACGAAGCTGCGGGCCAGGCCGCCGACCTGGTCGAGCTTCTCGATGACGATCACCCGCGCGCCGGCCTCGGCGAGCAGGTGGGCGGTCACCAGGCCGGCCACGCCGGCGCCGACCACGACGACCGGCGCGTCGAAGACCGAAGGAGGGGGCGAGGCGGGCGAGGGCAGGGTGCGCATCCGGCGACGTTGTACCACCGCGCGCGGCGCTGGTCACAGGGATCGCGGCGGCGTCGGGTTACCGGGCGTGCATGACCGCCCCCCGTCACCCCGACCTGCACCGGGCGCACCGGCGCCGCCTGCTGGACGCGCTCCAGCCCGGCGACGCCGTGCTGCTCTTCGCCTCTCCCCACCACATCCGCAGCAACGACACCGAGTACCGCTACCGCCCCGACAGCGACCTGTGGTACCTGACCGGCTGGGAGCAGCCGGAGTGCGCCGTGCTGCTCCGCAAGGACGCGGCGCAGCCCTTCCTGATGTTCGTGCAGCCGCGCAACCCCGAGCGCGAGACCTGGGAGGGGCGCCGCCCCGGGCCCGAGGGCGCCGTCGCGCGCTTCGGGGCCGACGCCGCCTGGCCCTACGACGAGCTGGCCACCCGGCTGCCCGACCTGCTGATGGGCTACCGCGACCTGCACTACGCCGTGGCGCGCGACGCCGATCACGACCAGCTCGTCATCGGCGCCATCCGCGCCGCCCGGCGCAAGGCCCGCCGCAACGGCCTGGACGTGCCTGACGCCTTCATCGATCCGGCCCGCGTGCTGCACGAGCTGCGCCTCTTCAAGAGCGAGGCCGAGCTGGAGCTGATGCGGCGGGCCGCCGACATCACCTGCCAGGCCCACCGCCTCGCCATGGCGATGACGGCGCCGGGGGTGGCCGAGTACGAGCTGGAGGCCGCGCTGGACGGCGCCTTCCGGCGCATGGGCGGCAACGGGCCGGGCTACTCGACCATCGTCGGTGGGGGCGCCAACGCCACCATCCTGCACTACGTCGAGAACCGGGACCCGCTGCGGGACGGCGACCTGGTCTGCGTGGACGCCGGCTGCGAGTACGACTTCTACACGGCGGACATCACGCGCACCTGGCCGGTCAACGGGCGCTTCAGCCCTGCGCAGCGGCAGCTGTACCAGCTCGTGCTGGACGCCCAGCTCGCCGCCATCGACCGCGTCCGGCCCGGCGTCAGCCACAAGGAGATCCACGACACCACCGTGGCCATCCTGACCCGGGGCATGGTCCGCCTGGGCCTGCTGGCCTACGACCGCGCCGCCGAGGAGGAGGCGGTCGGCAAGCTCGAGATCGAGCTGCCCGATCCCCTGCCCGACGACGCGACCGAGGACCAGCTCGTCGACCGCCTGATCGAGACCGAGCGCTACAAGCGCTACTACATGCACGGCACCGGCCACTGGCTGGGCATCGACGTGCACGACGTGGGCGCCTACGTGGCCCTGGGCGACAGCCGGCGCACCCAGCCGGGAATGGTCCAGACCATCGAGCCCGGCCTGTACGTCGCCCCCGACGACGAGCAGGCCCCCGAGCGCTTCCGCGGGATCGGCATCCGCATCGAGGACGACGTGCTGTGCACCGAGGCCGGGCCCGTCGTGCTGACGGCCGGGGTGCCCAAGGCGATCGAGGAGATCGAGGCCCTGGTCGGCTCCGAGCTGCGCGCCCGCTGAGGCGCGCGGCCCCGGGCGCGCCGCTACTCCTGGTAGAGCACCGCCTCGGCCCGGCCGATGCGGGCGGTGAACTCCACCAGGCGCTCGGCGGTGTCCGAGAGCAGGGTCAGCAGGAAGCGCGTCGCCAGCTCCGGGCGCCGGGCGCAGAGGTCCTGCACCCCGTCCTTGTGCAGGACGAGCAGCCGGGTGGGGAAGAGGGCGGCGGCGGTGGCGGCGGCGGGCGCCTCGCTGACCAGCGAGAGCTGGCCGAAGTGCGCGCCGGGGCCGAGCTGGGTCAGGGGGATGCCCTGGCGGCTGACCTCGACGGCGCCGCTGACGATGACGAACATCTCCTCGCCGAACTCGCCCTCGCGCACCGCGACGTCCCCCTCCAGCAGGTCCCGCGTGCTGAGGAAGGGCGCCAGCAGGCGCAGGTCGCCCTCCTCGTAGCCGCGGAACAGGGGCGAGACCTTCAGCGAGCGGATCAGGCCGGCCGGTTGCGCCGCGCCCATGTCGTGGATGCGCAGGACGACGGCGGTGCAGTTGTCGTCGCTGCCCAGGTCCACCGCGCGCTGGCACAGCTCGCGCGCGGCCTGGTCGATGGGCTCGACCCGGGCCAGCCGCACCAGCTCCTCGGGCTCCAGCGCCGACCACACGCCGTCGCTGCACAGCACGAAGCAGTCGCCCTCGCCCAGCTCGACCTCGACGATGTCCGGCTCGATCTCGGGGACCGGCCCCAGGCTCTGGTAGAGGACGCTGCGCTTGGGGCTCCGGCGGTACTCCTCCTCGGTGATGTGGCCCCGCCGGAGCTGGGCCGCGGCGATCGAGTGGTCCGTGGTGAGCACGGTCAGCTCGTCCCCTCGCAGCCGCAGCAGGCGGCAGTCCCCCACGTGGCCGACGACCATGCGGTCGGGGGCCAGGGCGACGGCGGTCAGCGTCGTGCCCATGCGCAGCCCCGCCTCGGCCGCCATGTCGTACAGGCGCTGGCTGGTCTGGCGGAAGAGGCCCTCCATGCGATGGAACAGCCCCTGGCGCGCCTCGGTCGCCCGCTCGCCGCCGACCTGGCGGGCCAGGGCGGCCAGCTCGGGCGCCGCGAGCACGGTCGCCTCGGTCGCCGCCTCGGACATGACCTCGCCCTTCTCCAGGCCGCCCATGCCGTCGGCGACGGCGAAGACCCCGTGCTCGGGCAGGATCCGCCAGGCGTCCTCGTTGTTCTCGCGGACCCCTCTCAGGGAGGCGCCGGCCACCTCGAAGCGCATGCACTCCTCCAGCCGCCGGACGCTACCACGGAGCCCCCCGGATAGACCCCCGCCATGCAGAACCAGCCCCTCATGGTGGTGGACATCGGCGGCACCTCCCTGCGCGTGGCGCTCTCCCTGGACGGGCGCCTGCACCACCGCCAGCGGGTCGACACGGACAGCCTGGCGGGCGATCCGGCCCCGTGGCTGCGGCGCTGGCGGCAGGCGCTGCCGCTGGCACCGGTCGCGGCGGCGGTGGCGGTCGCCGGCCCGGTGACCGACCCCGAGCAGGTGGAGCTCACGAACGCGCGCCTGCGGCTGTCGAAGGACGCCCTGGGCCTGCCCGCCGTGCTGCTCAACGACCTCCACGCCGCCGCGCTGGGCCTGCACCAGGTCCCGCCGGCGGGGGTGGTGCACCTGGGCGGTGGCGCGCCGGACCCGGCCGGGCCCATCGGGGTGCTCGGCGTGGGCACGGGGCTGGGCCAGGCCGTCCGCCAGGGCGAGGTGGTGCTGCCGGGAGAGGGCGGGCACGGCGCCTTCGCCGCCACCGACGACGAGCAGCGCGCCCTGCGGGACTTCCTCGCGGCCCGCCACGGCTACGTCGACTGGGAGCACGTCGCGTCGGGCAGCGCGCTGCCGGCCCTGCTGGCCTTCGGCGAGCAGGTGCACGGCCGCACGCCCGCGCTCGCCCAGGCCCTGGCCGCCGGCCAGCCCGCGGCGGCCGTGGCGCTCGCGCTGGCCGATCGGGATCCCGCCTGCGCCCTGGCCCTGCGCCTGATGCTCTCCGCGCTGGGGACCGAGGCCGGGAACATGGGGCTGCGGCACCTGGCCACCGGTGGGGTCTGGCTGGTGGGCGGGGTCGCGGCGCGGCTGCGGCCCTTCCTGGACGGCGGCCCCTTCCACGCCGCCTTCGAGGCGCGGGGCCGGTTCTCCGCCCTGGCCGCGGGGCTGCCTCGCCTGCTGGTGCTCGACGACGACGTCGGGCTCTACGGCGCCGCGCGTGCCGCCGCCGCCCTGGCGCCGCCGCCGGGGGCCACGCGCCCTACAGCGCCGGGTTGAGCATCGCCTGCACCGCGCCGGCCCCGCCGTCGGCGCCGCGCGACCCGACCACCAGGTCCAGGCTGCCGTCCCCGTCCAGGTCGCCGAGGTCGACGCCGTAGCCCGCGGCGTGGCCGCTCTCGGCGCCGAACAGGGCGAGGTCGGCGTAGTCCACCGTGGTCGTGCCCGCGAGCGGCCCGACGAAGAGGTAGGCCGCGCCCGCCGTGGCCCCGGCCACGTCGCTGGTCGGCGCGCCCACCAGCAGGTCGTCGACGCCGTCCTCGTCCACGTCTCCGGCCGCGACCTGGGTGTACTGGGCGCCCAGGTACTCGTTCTCGCTGACCTCCGAGACCAGGAAGCTGGCCTCGTCGGTGCTCATGGTCGCCGCGAGCGGCGCGGACAGGACCCTCCAGGCCCCGGTCTGGCTGAGCTTGCTGCTGCCGTGGTACTTGCAGCCCAGCGCCAGGTCCAGCGCCCCGTCCCCGTCGAAGTCGCCCAGGGCCACCGCGCTGCCGGTGCTGTCCGCCGCCGACGCGGTCACCAGGTGGTCGGCGTCGTCGGCGCTGACGGTGCCGCTGACCGGACCGAGCACCACGTAGGCCTCCGACTGCCCGCTGCCGCCCAGCAGCAGGTCGGCGACCCCGTCGCCGTCGATGTCCCCGGCCGCCGCCGAGTAGCCCAGGTAGGTGCCGCTGGAGCCGCCCTCGATCCGGGCGTCGGTGTCGGCGCTGTCGCGGCTGCCCGACACGGGCCCGGCGAAGATGGCCACCAACCCCGCCGCGGAGGCGGCGCTGTCGTCGCCCGCCGAGCCGACCAGCAGGTCGCCCATGCCGTCGCCCGTCAGGTCGTGGCCGGGCAGCACCAGGTACTGGCCCAGGTAGTCCAGGCTGCCGACGCCCACGACCGTGAAGTCCGCCTCCTCGGTGGACAGGGTGCCCGAGATGGGGCCGCTGAACAGGTAGGCCCCGCCGACGCTGGAGGTGCTGCTGTCCACGCCCCAGCCGGCGATGGCCAGGTCGTCGGTCCCGTCGCCGGTCACGTCCGGCCCCAGGCGGACCTGGGAGCCGGTGTAGTCGTTGGTCTCGGAGCCGTCGATCCGGACCACCGCCTCGGACAGCGATCGGGTGGTCCCCGCCGACAGCGGGCCCAGCACGACGTAGGTGCTGCCCGACAGGTCGCCGCCGTAGCCCGCCCCGTAGGCGCCCACGGCCACGTCGACCTGTCCGTCGCCGTCCAGGTCGCCGCCGGTCGACAGGCGGTAGCCGGCGTAGTCGCCGCCGTCCTCACCCGTCAGCACGACGTCGGCGTCGGCCAGGCTGGCGCCGCAGTAGCGGTCGACCTCGTCGTCGCAGTCGTTGTCCCGCCCGTCGCCGCAGACCTCGGCCATGCCGGGGTTCACGTCCGCCGCGGCGTCGTCGCAGTCCCCCACCTCGCCGGCGAAGCCCTCGGGGGCCGCGCAGGCCATCGTCGTCGTGCCCTCCGCCGTGCCCCAGCCGTCCAGGTCTGCGTCCGGGTAGAAGGTCAACGCCCCGGTCGCGTCGGCCCCGTCGGCGGAGCCGTCGCAGTTGTTGTCGAGGCCGTCGCAGAGCTCCTCGGCGGCCGGGTTCACGGCCGCGTCCCCGTCGTCGCAGTCGTCCGCCGTGGCCGTGTGCTGGTCGGGCGCCTCGCAGCCCCGGGCGGTGAAGGTCTCGCCGCCGTAGCCGTCCCCGTCGACGTCCCCGTACCAGGTCGTGTCCGGGGACAGGCTGGGATCGGTGTCGTCGCAGTCCAGGGCGTTGGCCACGTAGACGTCGGGGGGCGAGCAGGCCTCCACCGGCCACGCGGGGTCGCCATAGCCGTCGCCGTCGGCGTCGACGTACCAGGTGCCCGCGTCCTCGGGGCTCTCGTCGACGTTGTCGTCGCAGTCGTTGTCCAGCCCGTCGCAGATCTCGTCGGCCTCGGGCCAGCTCTCGGCCGAGAGGTCGTCGCAGTCCGCGGCGTTGTCGACGTAGCCCTCGGGCTGGGCGCAGGCGGCCATGCTGTAGGCGTCGCCGCCGTAGCCGTCGCCGTCGGCGTCGGCGTACCAGGTGGCGCCCTGGGCCGGATCCTCGTCCACCTCGCCGTCGCAGTCGTCGTCGGCGCCGTTGCAGGCCTCGTCGGCGCCCGGGTGGACCGCGGCGTCCCCGTCGTCGCAGTCGACCTCGGCCAGGTGCCCGTCGCCGTCGGCGTCCACCAGGGTGGCAGACGAGCCGGTGTCCTCGGCGCCGCAGCCGGCCAGGGCGAGCAGGCAGAAGAGCGCGGGCAGGGAGCGGGGAGTGCGCGGCATCGGACCTCCGGTCGGCGACATCGGACCTGGTGCCCAGGCTATCCCGGCCAGCCGCCTCCCTCGTCTTCGGGGCCACGCTGGACCTCGCCCAGCCCGTGCAGCACCCGGCACAGGCGGGTGTGCTCCTCCCAGGTCGGCCACCCCGACAGCGTGTGCACGCGGCGATCCCTGCCCGCGCCCTCGGGCGGCGCCGGCAGGTCGCGGCTCGGCCCGCAGGAGCGGCTGCCCTCGACCTTCAGGTCCGGACGGACCCGGGACATCCCCTCCAGCAGCCGCCGCAGGTTCAGGGTCGCGCTCAGGCTCTCCTCGGCGATGAGCCCGCGCAGCCCCGACAGGTCCGTCCAGCCGGGCACCAGGCGCACCAGCCCGCCGGGGCCGTGCAGGTCGACGACCGGCAGCCGGGTCTCGCCCACGACGTGGCTGCCCTGGTGGCGGCGGTGGGTCGCGCGGCCCAGGTCGCGGTCCTCGGCCTGGCGGGTGCTGACCACCTCGCCGGGCACGACCAGGATCGCCGACAGGGGCGCGGCGCGGCGGGCCTGGGCGCGCAGGGCGGCCGGGTCCGGCGGGGCCTCCGCCGTCCAGTGCGGCCAGGGATCCACCCACCAGTCGCCCGCGAAGGGATCGCCTCCCGTGGGCTCCACGCCGACCAGCAGGACGGCGGCGGGCTGGGCGAGCAGCTCCTCGGGGCTCGTGACCGCCGCCCGCAGGCCCAGCGCCCGCACGGCTCGGGCCCGCTCCCACAGGGGTGGGGCCTCGTCGGCCCGCAGGGCGACCCGGGGGTGGCGGGAGATCGCGAGCTGGCGCGCGGTCGCCAGGTCCACCTCGAGGGCCTGCGCGAGCTGCCGGTCGCGCTCCGTGTCGCCGGGACCCTCGACCACCAGCAGGAAGGCGCGGCGCACCGGTGGCAGCTCGACAGGGGGAGGGGCGGAGCGGTCGGCCCGGGCCCCCGCGTCGAGGTCGGGTGCCTTGCCCTCCGGCGCCGGCGAGGCGAGGTCCGCCAGCAGCCCCGGGACGCGCCCCGCCACCGCCCGCAGGCGCGCGTGGGCGACCCGCAGGTCGCCGGCCTGCCACGCCCGCCGCGCGGCGCTGGCGTCGTCGACCAGGAGGTCCAGGGCCGCGGCCAGGGCGAGGGGATCGGGCAGCGGGGGCGCGGGTGGGGGGACCAGGGCCAGCCCGGCCGTCGGCGGCGCGGGCGGGACAGGGGAGCTGCGCGCCTGGCGCAGGGCCTCCTGCAGCCGCTGCACCTGCGCGGCGCCGCCTCCCTTCAGGGCCGCGGCGACGAGCTGGTCCAGGTCGTCGGGCACGGCGGCCGGCGCGATCGGTGCCCGCGGGCGGCCGGCCAGCTCGGGCGGCAGCGTGGCGCCGCAGTACAGGCAGCTCGCCCGGCCGGCGGGGGCGGGGCGGTGACAGGCGGGACAGAGCGCGGCGGCCATGCGGCGCAGCCTACCCGCCCCGCGGGCCCGATCAGCCCCCCTGGATCAGCTCCTGCCGGCGCCACAGCCAGCCCATGCCGGCGGCCAGCAGCGCCAGGACGACCAGGGCGACCGGCACGGTGACCAGGCCGGGATCCCGCACCGCCGCGCCGACCAGGGCCCCCGCCGCACAGAGCACCAGGGCGCCCGGCGCGAGGCCGACCACGGTCCCGGCCATGAAGTCGCGCAGGTCGACGTGGCTGGCGCCGGCGACCAGGTTGACCTCGGCCCAGGCGTGGCGCGGCAGCACCCGCAGCTCGGCCACGCTGAGCATGCCGCCGCGGGCCAGGCGACGGCTCAGCGCGTTCAGGCGAGGCACCGCCGCCGCACGCACGCGGTTGGCGCCCAGCAGGCGCCCGAGCGCGAAGCCCAGCAGGGCGCCCGGGGTGGCCCCGGCGAGCACCAGGCTGACCCCCTGCTCCAGCCCGAAGGCGAAGCCGACCAGGCAGATCAAGGCGCCCATCGGCAGCGGCAGGGCGCCGGCCAGGACCAGGGCGAGCAGGGTCGCGGGGATCGTCGCGGGCAGGGCCGCGGCCGGCTGGAGCCAGGTCCCCACGACCTGCTCGGGCGAGGCGGGCAGCGACGACGGCAGGCCGTGCCAGGCGGCCTCCAGGCTGGCGAAGACCAGCAGGCCCGTGCCGGCGCGCAGCGCCAGGGCCAGCACCGAGCGCGGCAGGCCGTCGGGCAGCGCCCTGGCGGCCAGGTCCGGCAGGTCCAGGGGCCCCTCCGGGTCCGAGAGCAGGTCCGGCACCAGGGCGGTGCCCAGCGCGAGCTCGAGCGGCACGAGGTTCTTCTCGCCCGCGCGCCCGCGCAGCGCGTCCAGGGCCGGCCCCAGGCGCCCGGCGTGCGCCGCCACCTCGCGGGCCACCTCCTCGGCGGGCAGGCCCAGGTGCTCCGCCAGCAGGCGATGGCGCAGCGCGGGCACGAAGGCCCGCACGCGATCCTCTCCGCTGCCCTCCGCCTCGACGGCCAGGTCCAGCTCCACGTCCAGGCCCATGCTCCGGTTGGCCAGGTTGGCGGAGCCCACGCTCAGGTACCAGTCGTCGACCATGGCCAGCTTGCTGTGCACCTTGATGGGCTGCCCGTCCTCGGCCCGCGGCCAGAGGACCCGCAGGCGGCCGTGGCGGTCGGCGCGGCGCAGCTCGTCGAGGAAGGCGGCGCGCCGCACGTCCATGCTGGCCTGCTCCAGCCAGCCCGCGCTGCGCTGGCTGGTGACCAGCACCACCTCCGGGCCGTCGGGCTCCTGCAGGCGACGCGCCAGGGCCTCGCTGATGGAGCGCGCCGTCGTGTACTGGTGCTCCAGGTAGACGAGGCGGCGGGCCCGCCCGATCACCTCCAGGTACAGGGCCTCGATCTCCCGCACTGCCGGCCGGTCGTCCCAGGAGGGCGCGGTGCGGACGAGCCCCACGTGGACCCCCTCCAGGTCCGGGCGAAGGCCGGCGGGCCAGGCCGAGGGGAGCTGGGGCGCGGGCGGCAGGCGCTGGCCCGTGGCCAACCGCCAGCGGTCGCGGATCCAGGCGCCCACCATGCGGGCGGCGGGGCCCTCCACCATGAGCTGCAGGTCGTGCCAGGGCGGCGTCGGGGCGCCGTCGGGGTCCCGCCGCAGCGGGTCGTCGGGCGCGTGGCCGGGGCGGTCCCAGCGCAGGCGGGTCAGGTCCAGGCCGCCCGCGAAGGCCACCGTGTCGTCGACACAGGCGGTCTTGACGTGCACGGAGGCGCCGAAGGGGTGGGCGCTGTCCAGCCGCACCCGCACCCGCCGGTGGCTGTCCCAGTCCAGGTGGTACACGGGCACGAAGCCCCGCTTGACCGCGAAGACGGTGCCGAAGTCCCACGCCAGCACGTGGATCCACAGCCGGCGGCGGCGGCGGACCAGCTCGTCCAGCAGCGGGCCCAGGCGACGGGGGAGCCGGCGCAGGCCGCGGTTCGCGAGGTCGGCCGGGATCGGCGGCCCGGGATCGTCGCCCCGCCACAGCTCGGTCTCGGCGGCGATGTCCCAGCCCACGACCATCGCCCGGTGGCGCGCCAGGGTCAGGCTCTCGGCCAGGGCGCGGAAGTAGTCCTGGCCGTCGACCAGGACCTTGAGCCGATCCGCGCGCTTGCGGGCCTGGCAGGTCCGCCCGGGGACCAGGACCGGCCCGCCCCCCGTCACGACCGGTACAGGGTGGGGATCCACAGGTGCGCCGCGCAGTGGGCGGTGATCAGGAAGCTGGGACCCAGGCGCAGGAAGGCGAAGGTCATCAGCATGCCGGGCAGCAGCAGGCGGCTGAGGTGCCAGGTCGCCACGGGCGTCGGGCCGGCCAGGGCGTGGGCCGCGGTGAAGACCAGGCCCGTGATCAGCGCGGTGAGAGCGACCGCCGGCATCCGCGGCAGGCGGCGCTCGAGCGCCCAGAACAGCGGGGGCACCAGGGACAGGCGGAAGAGCAGCTCCTCGCCCAGGCCGGCCGTCAAGCCGAGCAGCAGGCCGGGGGCCAGGGTCTCCTCGGTGGGCACGAGGGGTGGGGGCGTCGGCCCGCCCAGCAGGCGCACCGCGCCGACGATCAGGCCGGCGGAGAGGATGCCCACCGCGGCCTTGGCGGCCTCGCGCCCCAGGACCGCCCTCGCGGGGCGGGCGACCCGGGCCCAGCTCACCGCCGTCCACAGGGCGAGGGCGGGCACCACCAGCGGGCCCCAGCCCGGGGGCAGCAGGTGCAGCAGCGGGTCGGACGCCGCGAGGTGGCTGGCGGTGGCGGGCGCCGCCAGGCCGAGGCCCAGGACCAGCAGGGCCCAGGGAAGCGCGATCAGGGCGGCCGCGGCGACCGCAGCGGGAGGCAGCAGGGTCATGGGCTTTCCCTACCGCCTCGGGCGATGATGCGCCCATGCCCGGCGCCCTCCGTCGCCACCCCCTCCTCCCCGCGCTGCTGCTGGCCCTGCTGCTGCCGGCGCTGCTCTTCCCGGAGGCCTGGCTGGCCGGTGGGGTCGTGAGCGCCGACGACCACCTCTCGGTGCACTCGGCCTTCGCCGCGACCAGCGAGGAGGAGGCGCCCGGCGGCGTGCGCCACCCCCACCTGTCCGACCCGGCCCTGCAGTTCGCCGCGCTGCGGCTGCGCACCGTCCAGGGCCTCGCCGCCGGCCGCGCGCCGCTGTGGAACCCCGACCTGTTCGGCGGCGCCCCGCTGCTGGCCGACATGAGCAGCCAGCCCCTCTCCCCCGTGACGCTGCTGCGCCTGGTCGCGCCGGAGGACCTGGCGCAGGACCTGGGCGTGGCGTGGATCCTGGCGTGGACGGCGCTCGGCTCCGCGCTGCTGGTCCGGCGCCTGGGGGCGGGACCCTGGGGGGCGGCCGTCGCGGTCGCCGCGGCGGGAACGGCGCCCTACACCCACGCCTGGCTGCTCCACCCCCAGGCCGCCACCTTCGCCTGGGTGCCGTGGCTCTGCTGGGCCGTTGAGCGCAGCCGCGGGATCGCCGTGGCCCTGTGCGTGGCGGGGCTGGTCGCCGGCGGCCACCCGGGCAGCATCTCCAACGGCCTGGCCCTGGCGGCGGGCTGGTGGCTGCTGCGCCGTCGCGACGCCGCCGGCCCGCTCGGCCTGGCCCTGGGCCTGCTGCTGTCGGCGCCCCTGTGGGCCCCCTTCGTCGAGCTGCTGCGCCAGAGCACCGACCTGGCCCACCGGCGGGGCAACACGCTGGCGCCGGTGCAGCTCCTGGACCTGCTGTGGCCGGGCTGGCTGGGCCACCCCGCGCGCAACGACTGGACAGGGCAGGGGATGGCGTGGATCGACGGGCAGCTCCACCCCGGCCTGGCCACCCTGGGCCTGGCCCTGGCCGCCCTGCGCAGCCGGGCGGGACGCGGCCTGTGGGCGGCCTGGGCCCTGGCCGTGGGCGTGGCGCTGGTCGGGGTGCCCGGCCCCGGCAACCACGCCCGGCTCGCCAGCGAGGCGGCGTGGCTGCTGGCGCTGGCCGCCGGGCTGGCCCTGCCCCGCCACGCCCGGTGGAAGGGGGGAGGGGCCGCCGTCCTCGCCGTGCTGCTCACCGGCGCCTGGGCGCGCCGGGACGACCAGGGGGTGCTGCCGGCCGAGCGGCACGACCCGCCCCCCGCCGCCTGGGTGACCGCCCTGCGCGCCGAGGTGGGCTGCGACCCTCCCGACGGCCCCCGCTGCGGCCGGGTCCTGGGCCTGGCCCACGCGCTGCAGCCCGACCTGCCCACCCGGCTCGGGCTGCGCGACCTGCGGGGCTACGACCTGCCGGTCGCCGCGCACACCGAGCAGCTCATGGCCGCCCTCGACCCGCGCCTGGTCCGGCCCTGGTTCCCGGTGCAGGACCCGCCGCCCGCCCCCCTGCTCGACCTGGCCGGCGTGCGCGCCCTCGTCTCGCCCTGGCCGATCGCCGCGCGGGCGGACCTGGTGCCCTGGGACCAGCCGGCACCCGACGCCGTCTACCTGCGGCCCTCCGCCGCGCCGCGGGCCTGGCTGGCCCCGGCCCCCCGCGCCGCCTCCTCGCCCGAGCAGGCCCTGGCCATGGCGGCCACCGGCAGCCTGGACCGTCCCCCGGTCGAGGGGCTGCCGGGTGCGTGGCCCCACAGCGGCGAGATCACGCCCCTCTCTCCCCACGAGCCCGCGCCCGAGCAGGTCGAGCTGGAGGTCGCGCCACCGGCCCCGGCCGTGCTGGTGCTGGCGGACGCCTGGGCGCCGGGCTGGCAGGTCGAGGTCGACGGGCGGCCGGCTCCGCTGCTGCGGGTCGCCGGCGCCTTCCGCGGCGTCCAGGTCGGCCCCGGCGACCGGAGGGTGGTCTTCCGCTACCAGCCGGCGGGGTGGACGACGGGCCTGCGCCTGGGGGGGCTGGGCCTGTTCCTGCTGGTGGTCGCCGCGCTGTGGCGACGCCCGGCTTCGATCAGTAGTCGATGACGCAGGGCTCGGCCTCGCTGCCGTAGGCACACTCGCCGGCCGCGCGGGCCTGGGCGGCCGTGACGGTGATCCCCTCCCCGCCGGGGCAGACCACCTCCATGCTGCCGTCGTTCTGGGTGCACCAGATCTGGATCGCGCCGTCGCTGGTGCGGGTGTAGGTCGTCTGGCTGGCGCAGCCGCCGAAGTTGGTCTTGGTGACGCCGGTCGCGCAGACGGCGCCGCTGCTGCTGGTGATGGTCGTGTTGGCCACCGGCGAGGTGGGCACCGAGTAGTCGATGGTCGTCTCGACCGTCGCGCCGTTGGCCCAGGTCAGGGTCGTGCTGCCGCTGGCGATGTCGACGGTGCCGTCGCACTCGCCGGCCGGGTCGAAGCAGCCGGCGAAGAAGGTCTCCGCGCAGGTGCCGGCCAGGGCGTTGTACTCGGGGTCCGCGCAGGGCGAGGCGGAGGTGGCGCCCCCGTCGGCGCCGCCGCCGCTGGTGTCGTCGCCGTCCTTGTCCCCGCAGGCCGAGGCGAGGAGCAGGGTGGGGAGCGAGCAGGCGAGGAGGACGGACGGCAGGTGCGAGGTGCGCATCGGGGCTCCGACGGTGGGGGGGCGCCTGCATAGCACGGGCGCCGGCGCCCTCGCGACAGGCCGTGACCCCGGCGGCGACCGCGGAGTCGTAGCGTGGGGCTGCGGCTGCATGGCCGCGATTCCCGATGACCCGGAGGGTGAAGATGCGGAGCGAAAGACTGGTGGGCGTGCTCGCCCTGCACATGGCGCTGGCGCTGGCATGCGGTGACGACGAGGGGGACACTGGCGCAGACACCGGAACCGCCGGCGACGGGGGAGGAGCCGGCGACGGGGGGGCCGGCGACGGGGGAGTCGGCGACGGTGGAGCCGGCGACGGGGGGGCCAGCGACGGTGGAGCCGGCGACGGGGGGGGCGGAGATGGGGGCACCGGCGACGGGGGCACCGGAGATGGGGGCACGGGCGACGGGGGCGGCACCGAGCCCACGCCGCTGCTCGTCGACCTGCCCGATCCCTGCGACGGCGCCGGCACGCCCTACGCGATGCTCTTCACCGACGAGGAGCAAGGCTGGGTCGGCTGCGGCAGCGGCATGGGGCTGTGGCGCAGCGAGGATGGCGGCGAGAGCTTCACGGCCGGCCACCCCTCGGCCGACCTCTACGTCTTCGACCTGGTGGCCGAGCCCGACGGCGCCCTGCTGGTCTGCGGGCACGACTACGACGTGGGGGACGGGGCCCTGCTGTACCGCCTGCGGGGAGGCGCGTGGCAGGAGCTGCTGCGCTACGGCAACAACGCCACGGACCCGGCCGCGGTCTACATGAGCAACTGCGGAGCGGTGGGCAGCCTGGGCGACGGCCGGCTGGTGGTCGCCAGCAACACCGCCGGGGACATCACGGTCAGCGAGGACGACGGCCTGCGCTGGATCAAGGAGGAGCGGTACTGGGAGGAGGCCAACCTGGCCGGGGGCTACTCCTACTACTACGTGATGGACATCCTCACGGCCGGCGGCGCCTGGTACGGCGCGGGCAGCCAGATCAGCGAGCCCCCCGTCTTCTACGGGCAGTCGACGGCGCCGGACGCGGCCTGGTGGAACCGCGCGGCCCACGTCATCGACGCGGAGATCGACGGCGAGGTCTGGGCCCTGTCCAGCCCCGACGACGGCGCCACCTGGCTGGCGGGCGGCCGCGACCAGGGTGCCACCAGCCGGGCCTCGGGCTTCCTCTACCGCTCGACCGACGGCGGGCAGACCTGGAGCGGCGGGGAGCTGGGGGGCAGCCTGGACATCGTGCACGACCTGGCCTTCGCCGAGGACGGGCTGCACGGCGTGGCCGTCGGGCACCGCTACCCGCCCTCGTCCCTGGGCGGCTTCGTGATCGTCACCTTCGACGGTGGCCGGAGCTGGACGGAGGTCGACGAGGAGGTCCCCATCCTGCAGTCTGCCGCCGCCCGCGGGGATCGTTTCTGGGTCGCCGGGGACGCCTTCCTGGCCAGCGGCAGCTTCGAGGCGGTCGCCGCCGGAGCGGCGAGGTAGGATCCCGCCGGAGGTGCCGATGTCCGCGCTGATCCTGACCCTGGCCCTGTCGGGCTGCGACCTGTGGCGGCTCGACGACGACACCGGGGGCGCCGCCAGCGCCTGCCCGGCGGAGCAGGTGCTGGCCAGCGCGGACCTGCCCTGCCAGTGCGGGACCGAGGTGGTGAGCGAGCTGCCCTACGAGGAGTGCAAGTGCACCCTCGACGGGGTCCTCAGCTGCCGGGACGGCAGCACCGACACCGGGATGTGGCCGACCGCGCGCCAGCCCTGAGCATCCCGCGGCGGGCGGGCCGGTCTAGCGGCGCTAGCCTGGCCCACGCACGCCAGCCGAACACCGCTAGTCGACCTCTTCGCCCAGCTTGTCCACGACCTGCCAGCGCCCGGGCACGGCGGCCTGGACGGCGGCCTGGATCTCCGCCAGGTCGCCGACCACGACCACGGCCCCGCTGGTGGGCTGGCTCTCGGCCAGGGCGGCCAGGGCGGCCCCGGGCTCCAGCGCGGAGACGGCCTGCAGCCGGGCGCCCAGGGCGGCGGGGTCCTGGCCCAGGCGGGCCAGCCCCTCGTAGAAGTCGGCCAGCGACGCGCGGGTGGCGGCCGCCTCCACCAGGTCGGTCTGCCAGGCGCCGCGGGCCTTGGTCAGCTCGTCGGGCGACAGGCCCCCTTGCAGGCGCTGCACCTCGGCCAGCAGGTCCACCAGGGCGGGGGCCGTGACCTCCCGTTGCACCGCGGTGCCGACGACGACCGCGCCGGCGCCGGGGGCGGCGCGCAGCGAGGCCCGGGCGCCGTAGGTGTAGCCCTTCTCCTCGCGCAGCAGGCGGTTGAGGCGGCTGGTGAAGGTGCCCCCCAGCACGATGGTGCCCATGCGCGCCGCGTCCAGGTCGGCGTCACCGGCTGCCGGGCCGGGCATGGTCAGCATCAGCATCGTCTGGGACGAGCCGGGGTTGTCGACCAGGTACAGCGCGGGCCCCTGGGTGATCGCCGGGGGCGGCGGCGGCGGTGCCGGGGGGCTGCCGGTCACCTTCCACGCGGCCAGCCGGGGCGTGAGCAGGGCCTGCAGGCGCTCGGCCGACACGTCGCCCACCACCACCAGCCGGGGGGCCGCCTGCTCGCGCCGGCGCTCCCAGCTCGCCTTCAGCTCGGCCGGCTGGAAGGCCTGGGTGCTGGCCAGCGTGCCGTCGACCGGCCGGGAGAGGGGGTGGCCGGCGCCGTACCAGGCGCGGTCGCTGACCCAGGCGGCGACGGTGCGCGGGTCGTCCATTGCGTAGGTCAGCTCGCCCACGCGCAGCTCGCGGACCCGGTCGACCTCGTCGGCGTCGAAGCGGGGCCGCAGCGCGGCGTCGACCAGCAGGTCGAGCGCGGGCTCCAGGCGGTCGGCGTGCACGTCGAGGTGCAGCACCGTCCAGGTGTCGGTCGTGACCGCGCCCAGGTCGATGGCGAGCTGGTCGGTGGCGGCGGCGAAGGCCTGGGCGTCGCGGTCGCCCGCGCCGTGGGTGAGCATGCTGTCGGCGAAGGCGGACAGCCCGGGCTGGTCGGCGGGGTCGGCCGCGCGGCCGCCGGGCACCAGCAGGCGCAGGCTGACCAGGGGCAGGCCGGGCTGCGGCACCAGCCAGGCGCTGGCGCCGTTGCCCAGGTCCAGCGAGGTTGGCACGGGGGGGGCGAAGGGCGCCCCCGCGGCGGGCGCCGGCGCCGGCGCGGCCAGGCTGACCGTGCTGCCCGCG
>JAKLKF010000127.1 GCA_023150805.1 Myxococcota bacterium
CGCCGCCCCCGACCGGCGCGCGCGCGGCCTCGGTGTCGGCGCCGTCCCCCAGCGCCGCCGCCCCGGCCTCGCACCCGGCTCCGACGCCGGTCCACCCGGTGCCCGTGCCCGTGGCGCCCGCCGCCCCGTCGGCCGCCGACGGGGCCGACGACGAGCCCCTGCCCCCGCGGCGCGGCAACGGCGTGGTGATCGGCGTCGCGGTCGCCATGGTGGCCCTGGCCCTGGTCTGCGGGGCCGGCGGCTTCGCCCTGCACAAGATGCGCGGGGCCGCCACCGAGGCCCTCAGCGCCGGGATCGAGGCCGCGACCACCGCCGAGGCCCCCGCGGCAGAGGACCCAGCGGCAGAGGACCCAGCGGCAGAGGACCCAGCTGCAGAGGACCCAGCTGCAGAGGACCCAGCGGCAGAGGTGGGCGAGGGCCTGGCGGCCCTGGAGCCCCCGGTCGTCGAGGCCGTCGAGCCCGACCCGCCCGCCGCCGCGCCCGACCCGCCCGCCGCCGCGCCCGAGCCGCCCGTGGCCACGCGCGCGCCGGACCCGACCCCGGTCGCGGCGCCCGTCCCCACCCGGACGTCCGCCCCCGCAGCGACCCGGGACGAGCCCGCGACCCGCTCCAGCAGCTCATCCACCAGCGCCGCCCGGTCCAGCGCCCGGGCCGAGGCGCCCCCCCCGGCGTCCAGCCGCACGCGCGCCACCGCCCCGGTGGACGAGCCCGTCGCGGACCTGGGCGAGGTCGAGGAGCCCCTGGCGACCGGGCGCACCGACATCGAGCGCTACGCCGCCCCCGCCGCCAAGGGCAGCCTGACGGCCTCGGACGTCATGGCCCTGGAGACGGTCCAGCTCGAGGACGGCTCCTACACCCGCGCGCGGGCCCTGCTGCTGATGAACGCCCAGCGCAAGGGCGACGACGCCGCGACCAAGCGCTACCTCGACCAGCTCATGTTGCTGCCGGAGAACCAGTACAACCCGATCTACCTGTCCGACCTGGGCCGCTACCACGTCAACCGCAAGCAGTACGAGACGGCGCTGGAGAAGGCCACCCTGGCGGAGCGGTACTGGGCGCGGCTGCCGCCCGAGCTGGTCTTCAGCAAGAAGGCCGAGATCTACGAGACCCAGGCGGCGGCCTGGCAGGGTCGCTTCTACAAGTCGGGCACCGACATGGAGATGCTCGAGCAGGCGATCCGCCACTGGCAGAAGTACCGCGACCACGTCGAGACGCGCTCCCGCAGCGACCTCGCCCGCAAGGCCGAGGCCGAGCTGGCGAAGCTCGAAGACATCAAGCGCCGCCTGCAGTAGGGCGCACGAGGTTCCCGATGGACGAGATCCCCCTCCGGCTGCCCAGCCTCCTGCTCCTCGGCCTGGCCCTGGCGCCGGGCTGCGCGGGCAAGCGCCTGATCACCGGCCAGGTCGTCGACCGCAACGGCCAGCCCATGGACCGGGTGATCGTCAGCCTGGACCCGGGTGGCGTCGAGCTGATCACCGACTCCGCGGGCGCCTTCACCATCGACTACCTGCGCGACGAGGAGGGCGAGCGGATCAAGCTGGACAAGAAGACCGACTACACCCTCGAGGTCTTCCGCACCGGCTACCACGTCGAGCGCCGCGACTTCTACTACAAGCGCGGGGAGCTCCTGCTGGAGCCCGTGACCATGAAGGAGGACACGATCCAGCTGCGGCCCAGCGAGGACGTGATCGACCCCGAGCGCTTCCCCGACCGGACCCACTCCGCCGGCAGCAACTACGAGGGAGAGTAGGGTGCTGGGTGGCCTGCTGTGGCTGGCCGTCGGGTGCGGCCCCGCGGCCGAGCCGACGGTCGCCGACGGGGCCCCGGCCGCGCTCGACGCCGGCTGGATCTCCCAGGTCGTGACCGCGCCGGCCAGCTTCACCGCCCTCGTCGACCGCACCGGGCGGGAGGGCTGGGTGCTGCTGCACCAGGGGCGGCTGACGCAGGCGGCGAGGGCCTTCCCCGACGGCCCGGGGCGCGCGCGGATCGCCCTGGAGCAGGCCTGGCTGTCCCAGGATCTGGCCTGGCTGGCGGCCGAGGCCTGGCCCCGCCTGGCGGACGCCTGGGTCGCCCGCGACCCGGCCATCGCCCAGGGTCCGCTGCCCGCGCTCGCCGCCGCCTCCCTGCTGGCGACGGGCGCCCCCGTGGACCTGTCGGCGCTCCCGGCCGACGACCAGGCGTGGCTGGCCGCGATCCCGGCCGCCACCGCCGGGCAGGCTCCGCCGGCCGACCTGCGGGGCCCCGACGTCGACGGCTGCGTGGCCGCGGCGATCGCGATGCTGGGGGGCAGCGCCGATGATCTGCCCCCGGCCTGCGCCGCCGACGCGCCGCTGCGGCTGGACACGGCGGGCAGCTTCTACGATCCGCTGCGGTTCGCGGCGCGGGCGGCGGCGGCCGGTCGGCAGGCCCAGCGGGGGAGCGGGTCGGACGGGGACTCCGACCCGCTGGCCCTGCTGCTGTTCGGGCCCTGGTGGGCCCCGGCCGACCTCGACGCGGCGCGGCAGGACCCCGCGGGCCTGGGGGCGGCGCCCGCCATGGACGGCCCCACCCTGCGCGCGCTGGCGTTGCCGGAGGCGGGCGCAGAGGACCTGCCCCAGGCGGCGCGGGAGCGCGTGCGGGCCCTGGACCGGGCCCTGGACGACTGGGAGCGCGCGCAGGCCCAGGCGGCCGACCCCGACGGCGCGGCCCTGCTGACCGACCTCGCCCTGGTGCCCCAGGCGCGAGGCCGTGTCCTGCTGTCCTGGGCGCGGCAGGCCCTGGCCCAGGACCGGCCCCACCAGGCCACGGCCTACCTGATGCTCGCCCACGACGTCGAGCAGGCCCGCGAGCTCGGCCCGCGCAACCCTCCCTCGCTGTTCGCCCTGGCCGCCCTGGCCGCCCTGCGGACCGGCCGGACCCGCGAGGCCCTCGACCACCTCGATCCGCTCCTCGCCGAACACCCCGAGGTCCGCGCCCTGGCCGAGACCATCGGCGACCTCGCGGTGCTCGAGGGCATGGACCGCCAGGGCGACTCCAAGGAGAACTGAGGCACCCCGCCCGGCTCCCCTCGCCCGCCCCCCTCCCCCAGCCCCGAAGACCCGATGCACCCGCGTCCCCTCCCCTCGCCCGCGCTCCTCCTCCTGCCGCTGCTCGGCCTGCCCGCCCTCGGGCTCGGCATGGCCTGGGCCGACGAGCTCCGCTACGCCGAGGACCAGGCCCCGGCCATCGTCAACCCGCTCTTCGCCACGACCATGAGCGAGGCGCGGGTCCACGAGCTGATCTTCGAGGGCCTGTACACCGACGACAAGGACCTGGCGACGCGCCCGGACCTGGCCGAGTCCGCCCAGCTCAGCGAGGACCGCCGCGAGATGACGATCCTGCTGCGCTCGGACGCGACCTGGCACGACGGCCGTCCGGTGACCGCCGACGACGTGGTGTTCACGATCCGCGCCATGAAGGACGCCGCGACCGCCTCCACCGAGCAGGGCCGGGTCGACTGGATCGAGAGCGCCACCGCGGTGGACCCGACCTCGGTGCGCCTGCGCTTCGTGCGGCCCGAGGCGCGGCCCGAGGACAAGCTCTTCTTCAAGATCCTGCCGGCCCACGCCTTCGAGGGCGCCACCGTCAAGCGGACCGACCCCTTCCGCAGCCGTCCCATCGGGAGCGGCCCCTTCCGCCTCGAGAGCTTCAACGAGGACGGGAGCATCCGGATGGGGCGCTACGAGGAGCACCGCGACCGGGCGGGCCTGGGCACGGTCACGATGCGCGAGGTGAGCGACAAGAACTACCAGGCCAAGCTGCTGATGTACGAGAGCCTGGAGGCGCTGGTGCGCGTCCTGCCGCGCGACCTGGCGGTGCTGCAGGCCAACCGCAAGGTCGAGCTGTACCCCTACCAGACGAACTCCTGGTGGTACCTGGGCTTCAACCTGGAGCGCAAGCCCTTCGACGACGCCCGGGTCCGCGGCGCCATCTCGCGCATGATCGACGTCGAGGCGCTGCTGGCGCCCATCGGCACGGGCGACACGCTGACCGGGCCCTTCGTCCGGTCCAGCCCCTTCTACAACCACAAGGTCGCGCCCTACGTCGCCGACGAGGCCGCCGCCGCGGCCCTGCTGCAGGAGGCCGGCTACACGCGCAGCGGCGACTCCTGGACCAAGGGCGGCAAGCCGCTCACCCTGCGCGTGAGCGCGCACAAGAGCCTGGAGAGCGCCCAGGAGGTGGTGATCAACCTCCAGAGCCAGCTCCAGGGCCAGGGGATCCCGGTCACGGTCGACTTCCTGGACGAGGCGGCCTGGCGCTCGGCCATCTGGCGGCAGCAGGACTACGACCTGATCCTCAGCCAGTGGAGCTTCGACCGCAACGAGGACGTGCGCGAGCAGTTCCACAGCCAGGGCAGCCGGAACTTCACCGGCTACCAGAGCGCCGAGGCCGACCGCCTGCTCGACCTGGCCCGGGACAGCCTGGACCCGCAGGAGAAGAAGCAGGCGCTGCGGGACCTGCACGCCCGCGTCCACGACGACATGCCCATGGTCTTCCTGTGGACGCTCGACAGCTACAGCGCCATGGCCGTCGACGTGCGTAACGTCGTGATCCACCCCTTCTACTTCTTCACCTGGGCCACCGACTGGTCGATGCAGTAGCGACCCGGGGAGCGTGGCGATGTCGACCGCCCTGCGGGCCGCGCTGCTGCGGGCGCTGTGGTTCCTGGCCACCCTCGCGGGCGCGGTGCTGCTCGTCCAGGCGCTGCTGCACGCCGCGCCGGGAGATCCCATCGACCTGCTGCCCAACGGCGCCGAGCTGCGGCCGCGCCTGGAGGTGGAGTGGGGCCTGGATCGCCCGCTGCCTGCGCGGGTGCTGCGCTACCTGGGGGCGGCCGCGACGGGCGACCTCGGCACCAGCCTGGTGGTGCGTCCGGGGACGCCGGTGGTCGAGCTGGTCGGCGCCTCCGCGGCGCGGTCGGCCACGATCCTCTTCCCCGCGCTGCTGCTGGGCCTGGGCCTCTCCTCCGCGCTGGCGCTGTGGACCCGGGGCCGGCGCCCCGTGGCGCGGCTGGCGCTCCAGCTCGCGACCGCCGCCCCGGTCTTCCTCCTGGCATACCTGGCGGTCTCGGGCCTGAACGAGGCCACCTGGGCGCTCCTGCAGGCCGACCGCATCGAGCGCCCCGCGTGGTTCGCCCTGCCCGACCAGCCCTCCCTGCTGCGGGACGCGCTGGCCGTCACGGTCCTGGCCCTGGGCTCGGGCGCCCTGGGCGAGACCCACGCGGCCATCGAGGAGGCCGTCGAGCGCATCCTGCACAGCCCCTTCGCGACCGCGGCGCGCGCGCGGGGGGGCGGGCTGGTGGGCGTGGTGCTGCGCAACCTGCTGCCGCCCCTGCTGGCGGTCGCCGGGCAGCGGGTCGCGCCGACCCTGGGGGGCCTGGTCATCGCGGAGAAGGTGCTGCTGCTCAACGGCGCGGGGGCGCTGCTGTGGCAGGCCTGCCTGCAGCGCGACCACCCGCTGGCGATGGGCCTGGGCCTGGCGGGCGCCCTGGTGGTGGCCGGGGGGCACCTGGCGACGGACCTGGCCCGGCTGGCCCTGGACCCCCGGCTGCGGCGGGTCGAGGCATGACCCGCGCCGTCGCCTGGGGCGGACGCCTGGTGCTGGTCGCCATCGCCCTCGCCTGGGCCCTGTCGCTGCTCGCCGGCTACGACCCCGTCGCCGACGTGGCGCCGGCCCGCGCCAGCCTGCTGCCCGGCCCCGGCGGCCCCCTGGGGACCGACCACATGGGGCGCAGCGTCGCCTGGCGCCTGCTGACCGCGACCCAGGCCTTCGTGGGCCCGGGCCTGCTCGCCAGCCTGGTCGCCCTGGCGGTGGGCCTGCCCGGCGGCGCCCTCGCCGGCTACCTGGGCGGCCCGGTCGCGCTGGGGGTGCGCTACGCCTGGACCGTCGTCGGTGCCCTGCCGCGCCTGGTGCTCGTCCTGCTGGCCTGCTCGATCTACGGCGCCGAGGCCCAGGTGCTGGCCGTCGCCGCGGGAGTCTCCTTCGGCCCGGCGCTGGGCGAGGCGGTCGAGGCCCGCCTGGCGGAGCTGCGGGGCCGGGAGTTCGTGCTCGCCACCCGCGCCCACGGGGTGAGCGCCGCCCGCACGCTGGCCTGGCACCTGCTCTGGGTGGGCTGCCGGGCCCTCGTCCTGCGCCAGCTCCTCTTCCTGCTGGCCTTCGTCCTCGTGCTGGAGACCAGCCTGTCCTACATCGGGGGCTTCGGCATCGAGGAGCCGACGCCCTCCTGGGGCAACATGCTCGCCTTCGAGTTCGGCGTGCACGACGGAAACCCCTGGGCGTGGGCCGCTCCGGCGCTGGCCACCTGGCTGGGCACCGCCGCCGCCATCGGCGTGGCCAGCACGCTGCGGGAGCGTGGCCGTGGCTGAGCCCTGGATCCGGCTGGAGGGCCTGCGGGTGGTCGCCGGGGACGGCGCCGACGCCCGCGTCCTGGTCGACGGAGCCGGCCTCGCGCTGGCGCCCGGCGAGGTCCTGGCCCTGGTGGGCGCCAGCGGCTCCGGCAAGACGCAGACCGTCCGGGCCTGCCTGGGGCTGGTGCAGGCGCGGCCCGGCGTCGTCGCCGGCGCGCTCGAGGTGCACGACGGCGCGCGGACCTGGCGGCCCTACCAGGGCGAGCCGGCCGTCCGCCGCGCCGCCTGGCGGGCCCTGCGCGGCCGGGTGCTGGGCTGGCTGCCCCAGGAGGCGCGCGCCTCGCTGGACCCCTTGCGCCGGATCGGCGCCCAGGTGCGGGAGGTGCTGGAGCTCCGCCGCCGCGACGGCCTGCCGCTGGCCGCCGACCGCCGCGACGCCGCGGACTGGCTGGCGGTCGCCGGCCTCCCGGAGCCGGGGCGGGTCGCGGGCCTCTACCCGCACGAGCTGTCCGGAGGCATGGCCCAGCGCGCCTGCCTCGCCCTGGCGCTGGCGCGCGGCTCGCGCTTCCTGCTGGCCGACGAGCCGACCACGGGCCTGGACCCGACCGTGCAGCGGGCCCTGCTCGACCAGCTCGGCGCCTTGCGCGGCGAGGGCTGCGGCCTGCTGCTGGTGACCCACGACCTGGGCGTGGTCGCGCGCCTGGCCGACGCGATCCTGGTCATGGACGGCGGCGCCGTCGTCGAGCGGCTGGCGGGAGGCTCCCTGCACCAGGCGACCTCGGCGCCGGCCCGGGCCCTGGTCCAGGCCACCCTTCGCCAGGGCGAGGCCCGGCCATGACCGCGCCGCCCCCCCCGGCGCTGCGCCTGCGCGGGCTGGTCAAGCGCTTCCGCCGCGGCTGGCTGGCGCGGCGTGACCCTCGACCGGCCGTCGACGGAGTCAACCTGGAGCTGCCCGCGGGCGAGGTGCTGGCGCTGGTCGGCGAGAGCGGCTCCGGCAAGACCACCCTGGCCCGCTGTGCGCTGGGCCTGCTGCGGCCCGACGAGGGGCGGGTCGAGCTGCTGGGCCAGGACCTCGCGACCGCCTCGCGCGTCGCCCGCGAGGCGCTGCGCCACCGCGCGCAGCCGCTGTTCCAGGACCCGATGGCCCACCTCAACCCCGGGCTGCAGGTCCGGGAGATCCTGCGGGAGACCGCCGGCCTGCACCGTCCGGGCGAGCCCGCCGCCCCGCTGGTCCAGCAGGCCCTCGACGTGGTCGGGCTGGCCGCCCGCGCCGGCGCCTTCCCCCACGAGCTGTCCGGCGGCGAGCAGCGGCGCGTGGGCATCGCCCGCCTGCTGCTCTGCCGCCCCGCCCTGGTGGTGGCCGACGAACCCACCTCCGGCCTGGACGCCGCCCGCAAGGCCGAGGTCCTCGACCTCCTGCTGTCGGTCGGGGGGCCCACCCGGGCCGCGCTGGTCATCAGCCACGACCTGCCGCTGGTGGCCACCCGCGCCCGCCGCGTGCTGGTGATGGTCGCCGGCCGCGTGGTCGAGGACCTGCACGCCGTGGACGTGCACGGCCCGCTGCACCACCCCTACACGGCCGAGCTGCTCGACGCCGCCGGGCTGGGGGGCGGGCCAGGCGGCGGCGGTCCTCCGCTCGCCCTGCGCGCCGGACCGACCGCCGTGCCGGGGCAGCCCGGCTGCCCCCTCGTCGCCCGCTGCGCCCTCGCGACGTCGCGCTGCGCGGCCGAGCGCCCGCCCCTGGCCCCGGTCGGCGCAGGTCACCTCGTCGCCTGTCACGCCCTGGCCCCCGCGGTGCACCCAGCGCCGGCCCCGCCCGATAGACGGCCCGCCCCTCGCTCGTCGCCCGACGCCCCGGAGCCGCGCCGATGATCCCCTTCGCCCTCGTCCTCGCCCCCTGCCTCGCGCCGGCCGCGTGGGCCCAGGCGCGCACGGCCGAGGACCACCTGGCGCAGGCCGAGCTCTTCGCCCGCCGCGGGTGGCTGGAGGACGCCGACCAGGAGCTGGCTGCCGGCCTGGCCCTGCCGGCGGGACAGGAGAGCTTCGGACTGCACTGGCTGGCGGCCCAGGTGGCCTGGGAGCGGCTCGACGCCGAGCGGGCGGGCCAGATGGCCGCGCGGGCGGCCGAGCTGGCGCCGGACGAGGCGCGCCGGGAGGAGGCGCGAGCGCTGGCGGAGAGCTACGCCGCGGGCTTCGGCGTGGTCGAGGTGACCGCGCCCCACGCCGGCATGCGCTCCCGGCTGCAGATCGAGGCGGTGGAGCCGATCTTCGACCCCGAGGTCAAGCGCTACGTCAACCGGCTCGCCCTGGCCCGACGGGAGCAGACGGCGCTGCCCGTCCGGCTGGCGCTGCCCGTCGGGAGCTGGTGGATCAACGGGGTGCAGGTCCAGGTGAGCCCGGGGGAGACCACCGCCCTGCCGCTGCCGATGAAGGCGCTGGGGGCCCGCGGCCTGGCGGCGCTCCAGGTGACGCGGCTGGAGCTCGGCCTGGGCGTCGGGCTGGTGGCCGGGCCCGCCACCGCGGCCATGACGCCGGCACCCGCCGCGCAGGTCGGCCTGACCCAGCCGCTGGGGCCCGTGCTGCTGGGCCTGTTCGGCGGCGGGCGACTGGACGGCTACGTCGCCGCCCACGGAGGCGCCCAGGGGCCGGCTCCCACCTGGGAGGCGGGCCTGCGCGTGGGACGGGAGCTGGTCCTGGCCGGTCCCCTCTCCTTCCGCCCCAGCCTGCAGTACCGGCTGGGCCCCGTCGCCGGGCTCCCCCTGGCCTGCCAGCACGCCGACGACCGGCTCGCCTGCGCGCAGCAGCCCGACGCCTCCGCGCTGGACGCGGCGCCCGTCGCGATCTACGCCTCCTCGCTGGCCCACCGCCCCGGGCTGGAGCTGTCGGTGGACTACCGCAGCGCCGGCCGGACGACGGCCTTCGGCACCGGGGTCAAGCTGGTCGTCGACCAGGCCTTCGGCCGCCTGCCCTCCCAGGGCCAGGCCACCGACCCGGCCGGCGGGACCCTGACCTGGCAGCTCTCCGACCGCGCCTGGACCGCCACCGGCCTGCAGATGTTCGCCACCACCTCCTTCGCCTTCTGACCCGGAGTGCGCATGCCGCTCCCCCTGATCCTCCTCGCCGCCCTGTCGCTGCAGGCGCACGCCGCCGGCGCCCGCCCGATCACGCCCCCCTACGACGGCAACTGCCAGTCGCCGGCGTGGTCCCGCAACGGCGCGCGCCTGGCCTACGAGGTCAACTACCACCAGCGCAAGGTGGTCGAGCTGTACGTCTACACGCCGGGCGCCGGCGAGCCACGCAAGGTGACGCCCGTCCAGCGCGGCGCCGCCTCCTCCCGGGGCAGCGCCGTCACCGCCGGCTTCGCCGCCGCCGCGACCGAGTCCGTCGCCCACGAGCCGACCTGGGGGCCCACCTTCCTGGACCGCTTCGCCTACAGCGCCACCAGCGCCGCGCGCGACCAGGATCTCTACATCGACCGCGCCAGCGCCATCGCCCCCGCGCCAGGGGCGGACGGCGGCGCCGCCTGGTCCCCCGACGGCCGCTGGATCGCCTTCACCAGCGCGCGGACCGGACAGGGCGACCTCTACCTGGTGGACGCCCACCAGATCGACCAGGCGCCGCGGCGCCTGACCAACGACGCCGACGCCAGCGAGCTGTACGCCGCCTGGTCGCCAGACGGCACCCGCCTGGCCTGGGTCGGGCACTCCGACGCCGGCGACAGCCTGTGGCTGCTCGACGGGCTCGACGGCGCCGCGCCCCGCAAGCTGACGACCTGGGGTCACACCCAGACCCGCCCGAGCTGGAGCCCCGACGGCAACCACCTGGCCTTCTACAGCAACCACTCCGATCCCAAGCGCTTCGACCTCTACGTCCTGTCCCCGGGCAGCGCGGCGGCCCCCCGCCTGGTCGCCCAGGGCGTGGTGATGGGCCACCGCGGGCCCGCCTGGCTGCCCGACGGCAGCGGCCTGGTCTACGTCCAGGACGACGACGACGCCTACGACCCGATCTGGCGCGCGCCGCTGTCGGACCCCGCCGCGCGGACGCGCGTCGACACCGGCACCGTCGGGAACGGCGACCTCGACGTGGTCCGCGGCACCGACGGCGCGACGTGGCTGGCGGTGGCCGCGCAGGGGCGGGTCGAGGACGAGACCCGCGACTTCAAGCGCATCTACGTGATGCAGCTCCCCTGACCCGGCGGCGCGCGGCGCGGTGCGAGCAAGCGAAGAAGCCCGCTGGGGTCACCAGCGGGCTTCGTCAGGGGGTGGAGGCGATCGGACTCGAACCGACGACCCCCTGCGTGCAAAGCAGGCGCTCTCCCAACTGAGCTACGCCCCCGAGGATGTGAATGGTGGGCCCGGGCTGACTTGAACAGCCGACCTCGCGCTTATCAGGCGCGCGCTCTAACCAGCTGAGCTACGAGCCCAAGAGGGGTGCCGCGTCGCGACGCCTGCGGCTTATTGGGTCCGGGAGCCGTCGTCAAGACCGCCCCTCGCACCCGCTGCCGCTCAGCCCGCCGACTCGTCGTCGAGGAAGCCGTCCGGCTCTCCGCCCAGGGCGCAGCCGGGGTCCGCGACGTCGACGTCGCCGTTGCCGTCGTCGTCCACCTGGTTGTAGCACTGGGTGGTCCAGCCACCCCAGCCCGACTGGGCCGAGCTGTACCGCTCGGTGTTGTAGGGCTGGATCTCGCAGTCGGGATCCATGCCGTCCAGGTAGCCGTCGCCGTCGTTGTCGGTGGCGTCGTCACAGTCGCCCGACCGGGTCGGCGCCTCGGCGTCGTAGGTGGCGCCGCGCATCACGCAGGCCAGGTCCGCGCTGTCCACGTCGCCGTGGCCGTCGTTGTCCAGGCCATCGTTGCACTGGGTGCTGCCGAGGCCCAGCTCGTCGTCGGCGCCGTTGCCGCAGTCGGGATCGTCGAAGTCGACCCAGGTGTCGCCGTCGTTGTCGGCGCCGTCCTGGCACTGCCAGGCCGGGTCGTCCTCGCCCAGCTCGACGCCGGAGCCCGAGGGCCCGCACTCGCCGTCCTCGCCGTCCTCCAGCCCGTCACCGTCGTTGTCGATGCCGTCGCTGCAGTTGGTCTCGCCGTCGAGCCCGTCCTCGCAGTCCTCGTCCTGGGCGTCCACGTCGCCGTCGCCGTCGTTGTCCAGGCCGTCGTTGCAGGTGGTGCTGCCGAAGGTGCTGTTGTCCTCGACCTTGCCGCCGTCGCAGTCCGGGTCCTTGGCGTCGGCCCAGCCGTCGCCGTCGTTGTCCTGGCAGTCGCCGCAGCCCTCGGTCGAGTCGAGCGGGTTGACGTAGTCGTAGAAGCCGAAGTCGCCGGTGACGTAGGCGAAGACCAGGTCGCCGTTGAGCTCGGGCGCCTCGATCCGGTACTCGGTCACCCGCTCCATCGTCACCAGGAAGTAGCCATAGGTCCCGTTGATCGGGTCTCCCCACACGAAGGTGGTGCCACCCAGCGGGTTGCTGACCTCGCCGATCTGGGCCGTGAGCGAGGGGAACTGCAGCAGCACCTCGGCCGGCAGCTCCAGCACGCTCTTGCCCGTGTCGGGATCGACGTTCCAGGCGTCCGGGACGACGATCGAGGCCTGCATGTTGAAGCCCTCGCCGCCGTACCAGCCCAGGTTGAAGCTGTCGATCGTCATGCGGACGTGCGTGTCGACGCCCTTGACCGCGCCACCGACCACGTCGCCCAGGTCCGCGGGCAGCCACTCCATCCGGAAGGCCGCCTCGTCCAGGGTGCTGTTGCCGTCGCCGTTGCCGTCCGGGCAGGCGTCCATGTCGCCGATGGCCCAGGCCGCCGGGTCGCCCGACCAGCCGTTCAGGCCCGCCGTGGCCTCGAAGTAGGTGTAGGGGTGCAGGGTCAGGCCGACGTTGCTGATGCCGGCCTCGGGCACGTCCAGCGTGACCTTGACCACGCCCTCGTCCGAGGCGTCGCCGCCGCTGCCCTCGGCGACGAAGAAGCTCTCGCCGACCGGCCAGTCCGCCTGGTAGACCCAGGTGCCGGCCCGCTCGTAGGCGGCCTGGTTGGCCTCGCGGTCGTAGTAGGTCTCGCAGAAGCGCAGCTCACCCAGGTTGTACAGGCGATCCTGCGGGTCCTCGCAGGCGTCCCCGTCCTTGGGCGCCTCCTCCCAGAGCTGCAGGTCGGTGTAGGCCACCGTCTGCGGGGCCAGCACGCCCTGGCTGGGATCGGAGGGGTCGACCGGATCCCCGCCGCCGTAGGCGTAGCTCGCCATCGTGGAGATGTTCGCGCAGTACTGCTCGTCCTGCCACTCGGCGTTGCGCAGCGTGAACTCGGTGATGTCCTTGCGGCGCAGGTCCTCGACCGCGCTCTCGATGTCCAGCGAGATGGAGTTGTAGGGCGGCAGGCCGACGTGCCACTCGCCCATCGCCACCTGCGCGCCGCCCCAGTAGCCGACGAACTGCCCGTGCTGGCGCGGGAAGGGCATGTCCTCCATGAACTCGCCGCGGGCGCTGATGCCCGTCAGGCCGACCCAGGCGAAGGTCTCGCAGCCGGCGCCGTAGCCCACGCCGCCGTAGCAGGAGAACCAGTCGTTGTTGACGACGATGTACGCCGTCTGGTCCTCGTACACGTCGCCCAGGTCGTAGGTGAAGCCGTCGGCCAGGATGACCTGGCCGCCCGCCGTACCCACGGCCAGGTCGACCGCGCCGCCCTGGATGGGGCCCTGCGGGACGGTGACGGTCAGGGCGCCGTCCTCCACCGACAGGATCTCGGCGTTGACGTTGCCGAACACGACGGTCACGGCCGCCGGGTCGTCGCCGAAGCCCGAGCCGGAGATCACGACGGTCTGTCCACCGACGTTGCCGGGGACCGACGCCACGTCGAGGCCGGAGATCTCGGGCGCGGGGCCGGCGCCGTCGTAGTAGTCCTCCAGGCCGCTGCCGATCTGGCAGGCAGGGAGGGTCAGGCCCAGGAGGATCGTGAGGAGCATGGGGGACTTCATCTTGAACCTCCGCGGGCCTACTCGTCGTACCAGAAGCGACCGACCTGGACGGCCTTGCTCACGACCTTGACGGGCGCCACCTCGCGGCGGTGTCCGACGTAGTCGCGCACCGGCGGCACCGCGAGATCGCGGGTCTGCGTCCGGGCCACGTAGAACATGGCTCCGCCGGCGTCGTACTGCCGCGCGAAGTCCATGGCCGAGGCGTACATCTCGGGCGTGATGGTGAACTCGCCGGCGGCCGGGTCGAGGGTGCAGGTGACCTCGACCAGGTTGTGCAGCGGGTCGCCCTGCAGGGTCGGGATGTAGCCCAGCGCCCCGTCCGTGCCCTGCTTGTACTCGGGCGGGAACACCCAGTTGACGTCCTCTTCGGCGTCACAGGCCAGCGACTGGCGGTAGCCCAGGGGGATCTCGGTGTCCTGCGGGATGAGGCCGTCATCGACCAGGGCGTCCCAGTCGCCCTCGAGGTCGCTGTCGGCCTCGACGTAGACGGCGTCCTCGACGAAGTAGGACTCGGTCTCGTCCACCTGGCCCAGGAAGCGGATCGAGATGCTGAGCGTGTCGGTGGTGTCGGCGTCCGGCTCCCACTTCAGGGTCAGCGACCCGTCGGTGGTCTTCCACGGCGCCGTGTAGATCTGGCCCACCAGGTTGCCGTCGGCCGGCGGCTCGGGCAGGGTGGCGCAGTCCGCGGGCGAGGCGGGCGCGTCCCCGTCGGCGAAGCGCACGCAGGTCCGCTGGCCGTCGCCGGACTCCGACCAGCTCCGGGTGGCGGCGTCGAAGCGCGGCCCGCTCCACTCGAACATGAAGCCCTGGGGCTGCTCGGGCACCTGGACGGTGGTGTCGCCGCCGGCGGAGGCCAGGGGCACCGGGATGCTGTTGTAGGTGGCCTCGAAGGGGGGGAGGCCGCCGGGGAAGCTGATGTTCAGCGTCTCGCCGAAGGGGAAGTTCGGCCGGGCGAGGACCGCCTCCTCCATGTCGGAGAGGGTGTTGCCCTCACCCGTGGGGACCTTGTGGGTCCAAGGGGTCGCCCGCCAGCTCGCCAGCTCGCTGTAGTACGGGAACACGTCCTGGATCACGGGCGGCATCACGTAGGGCCGCCGGTTGATGCGGAAGCCGGCGCTGCCGTCCTCGGTCTCGATCGAGATCGCGTTGCCCACGTCCGAGACGTTGCTCAGGTAGCTCTGGGGCTCGTAGACCGTGTGGCAGGTGCCCTTGACGGCCGGCGGGCTGGCGAAGCTGCCGAACATCGCGTCGGGGCTCGGCAGGTCGGTGTCGAAGATGAAGCCCGTGCCGTTGACGATGGCGTAGGGCGGCTTGAAGCCGACCATGGCCGGCCCGGCCTCGTCGAAGGAGAGCAGGCCGAGCGCCGCCAGCGAGAGCTGGCCGCCGGCGAACTCCACCCAGGCGTACTCGATCAGGCCGCCGCCGGGTGCGGGCGAGGCGCCGATCTCCTCCGGGTTCACGCCCACGCCGGCGAACTTGATGTCCGACTCGGTGGTGGGCAGGCCACAGGCGGCCAGCCCGAGGGGCAGCGCCAGGGCCAGGACGGTGCGGGTCGAAGCGTGCGTCATGGGGTCCACCTACCAGCCGGTGCCGAGGCCGATGTACACCCGCAGGCCGGGCTTCTCGGTCTCGTTGGAGAGCTCGTCGCCGAACGCGTTGTCGGACGTGTCGTAGATGTCGTCGCCGTTCACGTCGCCATAGCCCCGCACCTCGTTGAAGCCATAGGCCAGCCGCAGGAAGCTGTCCCAGGACGAGGTGTGGAAGGCCGTGGCGTGCAGCCGCAGCTCGGCCATGGCGTCGTACAGCAGGTAGTTGCCGTTCTTGTAGGCCTCGTCGACGAAGGGGATCTCCCGCTTGACGTCGTCGGGGTTGTAGGCGATGCGCTCGCCGTAGCGGTTCCGGTAGAACTGGCTGCTGTCCTCGGGCGGCCGGAAGGACCACAGGTTGCCCGTGGTCGCGCCGACCTGGGCGTACAGGCCGTGGAAGAACAGCGGCCCCACCTGCTTGCGGTGCCAGTCGTGCAGCGGGAAGCGGTAGGCCAGGTTCAGGATGGCCATCGTCTCGCCGGAGAGCGAGAAGGGCGGGAAGCCGGCGAACATCGTGTTCGGCCGCAGGGTGCCGTAGCCCCAGAAGAAGGGGTGCTGGCCACCGGCGCGGAACTCGTTGTTGGCGTCCACGTTGCGGTCGATGAAGCCGAAGCGGGTGTCGACCTGGATCGCGTGGCCCTTGTCCCGGGCCTTCTGCAGGACCGGCACGCCCAGCGAGGGCATCCGGATGAACTCGACGTAGCGGAGCTCCGCCTCGTTGTACTGGTACTTGTCCAGCAGCTCGCCGTCGTCCACCGCCACGCCGGCGTAGGGCTCGTAGACGATGTCCGACCAGTTGTGGGTCAGGTTCAGCTCGATGTTGCGACCGCGGAAGTAGTTGGCCGGAGACCAGCCGCCCGCGTTGCTGAAGTTCACCGTCAAGCCGGCCGCCAGGCTCTGCGAGTAGGTCTTGAAGGAGGAGTCGTCCACCCCCTTGAAGCCGAACTGCCGCCCCTGGGCGTACAGCGTCGTGTCGAGCTGGCCCGACCACGGGTACTGCACCGCCAGGCCCAGGATGTCCACCGACTGGTGGCGGCGGATCTCCCACACGGACTGGTCGGTCGTGGTGTCCGGGTCCTCGTCGTCGTCCAGCAGGAAGCCCGAGTTGTACTTCACCTCGTAGTGGTAGCCGGTGAGGAAGAAGTTCGGGTACCAGCCCTGGTAGTAGTACTGGCCCAGGAAGAGCGTGTCCTCGCCCAGCGAGGGGTACAGGAAGACGCCGTGGTGCTCCACGTAGTCCTGGATCATGAACTGGAAGCCGGCCGACAGGCCCCAGTTGGTCTTGCTGTCGTTGTCCAGGCGCACCAGGGGCACCAGGTAGGGCGCCATCAGGCTCTTCCACCACCGGTACTTGTGCGTGCTGTCCTGGAAGTAGGACAGGTCCTCGCGGGCGGCCAGCGACCGCTCGACCATGGTCTCGTCCGGCGGCGACTCGAAGTAGTGGTCGGCCGGCCGGTTGAAGAACGAGTCCTTCGCCAGGCCGTAGATCTTCCAGCCGTAGGAGGTGAAGGCGTTGTAGACCAGGTTGCCCTGGGGCGTGATCTGCGGGCTGATGGCGCCGTTGATCACGTTGGTGATCTGGCGGTACTCCCGCGTGACCGGGTCGACGCTGTAGATGTTCCAGACGCCGTCGACGTCGGCCGAGAAGTAGATCTTGCCGTCCTTGGCCCAGTGCGGGTCCGCCTCCTCCCAGGTGTCCCACATCAGCGGGGTGAGCTTGCCCGTCTCGACGTCCACCAGGTACAGGTTCTGCTGGTACTGGCGAAACAGGCTGATGACGAGCTGCTTGCCGTCCGGCGACCAGTCGATGCCCTGCATCCAGGTGCCGTCGTCCCAGTCGCTCAGCATCCGCTTGTTGTTCCCGTCGATGTCGACCAGGGCGAGGTTGAGCACGCCGTCGGTGTACTCGAGGAAGGCCACCCGCTTGCCGTCGGGGCTGACGGCCGGGTTGCTGCCGCGCAGGGTGTTGGGGATGGGGGTCGCCGACTGGAAGTAGGCGCTGGAGCCCGCCCAGCCCTTGCGGGTCCGGGTCTCGACGCGGCGGTTGCCCTCCTTCTTCTCCTTGGTCAGGCCGTCGAGGTCGAAGAGGTAGAGCTGGTCCCAGTCGTAGCCGTCCAGCTCGCCGTGGATGCCCGTCTGGGCGCTGAAGGCGCGACGGAAGGTGTGCTCGGTGCCGGTCATCACCAGCTTGTTCTCGCCGGGCACGAAGTCGAAGCCCTGCTCGAAGTTCGCGGGCACCGCCACGCTCAGCAGGCCGGCGGCCTCCATCTTCTGCTCGTCGCTGGCCGGCACGCCCGTGAACTGCGGGAACATGTCCTCGGTGGCGTAGGTCACGCCGATGGCGCCGTAGTTCAGGCTGGCCCACATCGTGCCGTCGTCGCTGACCCGGGGCTCCCACTGGTAGGTGCCCGACTTCTCCCGCTTGATGTCAGCGTGGTGCTTGGCCTTCAGCCGCCCCTTCTTCTTGCCCTTGTCGTTGGCCTGGGTCAGCCACTTGTCGCGGGCCTCGGGGTCGGTGGTCTCCCACTCCGCGAACTTGAAGCCCGTGATCTCGTGACCCTCCACCAGGCCGCGGGCCTTGATGCGGTCCGCCTGGGCGGTGTAGCGCTCCGTCGAGTAGGCGACCCAGTCGTTGTAGAGCGTCTCGGCGTCCACGCCGAGCACGTCCTCGATGACCCCCTCCCACTGCGGGCGCCAGTGCTTGCCGTACTCCAGCGCGAAGCGGGCATAGGTGTCGTCGCCGAAGCGCTGCCGCAGGTACTGCCCGAAGTGGTAGCCCTGCTGGTAGTAGCGCTCGTGGTCGCCCCACCGGCCCGGACCGCGCTTGCCGTCGCGGGTGTGCCACTCGTCATAGGTCAGCAGCCGGCCGTCCAGCACCGTGGTGCGGATGTTCTGGTCGCGGCTGGCCGTCCACCAGTTCCAGCCGGCGTTGTCCGACCAGTACTCGGCGCCGCCCTCGGTCCAGAACACGCTGTCGCCGTCGCCGACGAAGATCTCGACGCCGGTGTCGACGTCCTTGATGCCGTCCTGGTACAGCGTGCCGACGCTGACGCCCAGCATCGCCTCGCTGAAGGGGCTGTTGGCCTTCAGCGACACCACGTGCGCGAACTCGTGCACCATGACGTCGCTGAACCACTCCATCCGGCCGCGGGAGCGCGCGAAGCTCTTGCCCGGGTTGGCCGAGATCTCGATCCAGTCGAAGTTGGGGACCGTGAAGCCCTCCAGCGCGTCGGGCTGGTTGAGCACCACGATGTGGATCTGCTCCTTGAGGAAGTAGTTGAACTCCTCGCACATCGGAGCCCACATGTCCTCGGAGACCTTCGCGATCTTCCGCGCCGACCACTCACCGGTGAGGAAGTGCTCGTTGCCCTCCTCCGCCGCCTTGCGCGAGGTCGGGTAGTGGACGACGAAGTGCTCGGTCTCGATCGTCTGCCACTTCAGGTCCGGGTAGTTGTAGAGCTGCGCGAACTTCGCCTGGGCGGGCTCGGTGGCCTCCATCGCCAGCAGGGCGAGGGAGGCGACGGCGGCGCGAGGAAGCAGCGCGGAGAGCGTGGAGCGGGAGGGCTTGCGCATCGTCGTGGCCTGTCCGGTCAGTAGCGGAGCTCGAGGGTGCCGCTGTAGGTGATGCCGCGGGTGGGCTGCAGGTCCTCGATGGGGAAGAACTGGAGATCCTCCCCCATCACCGGCACGTTCACGCCGAGGTCGACGTCGACGCCGCGGGTGATGTTGAGCACCACGCCGGCGGGGATGTCCAGGCTGGTGCCGTCGGAGTCGGCGATGGCCTCCAGGTTGCGCCCGGGGAACCACCCGTCGGTGGTCGTGCCGGACTTCATGACCTGGCGGTGCTGGAACTCCGCCCCGCCGTGGGCCGCCACCGGCCCGAGCTGGAGCATCACGTCGGCCGCGACGCGGGTCACGTCGCCGGGCTTGATGCGGCCGGCGAACTGGTTGTAGGTCGTCTCGATGGCCCACATCGTCACGCCGCTGAACCGGCGCGTGTAGGAGGCGTCCAGGGTGAAGGCCAGGGGGCCGACCTGCCGCTTTCCGGCGGCGCCCAGCGCCAGGTCGGGGGTGCCCGTGCTGACGACGAAGTTCGTGAAGGTCGAGGGGCCGCCGATGTAGTTGCCCGGGGACTCGTTGCCGGCCGGCGCCTTGTACCAGGTGTAGACGATGACGCTGGTCACCGGCGCCATCGACCGGAAGGGCTCGACCTTCCAGCCGAACTTCGGGTCACCGATACCGAACTGGCTCGTGTCCGTGCCCAGGGCGTCGTTGGTCAGGCGCTGGTAGTGGAAGGGCAGTTCCATCCACAGCTCGGCGCGCCGGCTGGCGCCGTAGCGCACGTGCATCCGCTCGGTCGTGTGCGTGAAGCGCGCGCTGTCCCAGGACTGGGCGTTGCCGTCCTTGTCCCAGTAGCCGTCGGCGATCTTGACGTCGGCGCCGAAGCCCCACTCGGCCCACCCCTTGCCGATCACCAGGCCCCGCTCGAACTCCCGGGAGGGGAGCGGGTCTCGCATGGTCTTGACCTGGAAGCCTTCCGCGCGGGCCGTGCTCGCGGTGAACGCGAGCCCCAGCGCCATCAGTGCGGTGTTCAGCATGAGCGCCCTCGGGTGGGGGGGCCGCGGTCCGGACCGCGGCGGTTCAGCGGCGGGTGTGGGGGAGTGCCGGGCGAGGTTAACGGCGAGGGGCGCCGCGGGCCTCGGGGGGCCGGAAGGTCGCCCCGTATGCCACGGCCCCCCCCCGATGTCAAGGGCACTGCGACCGTCGATTTGCAAGGCGCCGCCGCGTCGTCCGGC
>JAKLKF010000128.1 GCA_023150805.1 Myxococcota bacterium
CGCCGGTGCCGCCGTCGCCGGCGCCGCCGTCCATCGTGCCGCCGTCGCCGGTGGTGCCGCCGGTGTCGTCGTCCTTGTCGCCGCAGGCGACCAGCAGGGAGAGGGTCGCAGCCAGAAGGGTCATTCGTTCTCCTCGTGGGACATGGGACGGTCCCGCGACAAGCTGTAGCACCCCCTTGCGGGTCGGTCGCCAAGTTGCATTGGAGACAGATTATCCCAGTCATGCGCCAATGGGGTCTTCTATTCCACCCGCAGGTCGTCGACCCACAGGGACCCCTCCTCCCAGGCGCGCCCGGCGGGCCGCAGGGCGACGCCCTCGATCGCCGCCAGGTCGACGCCGACGAAGGCGTCCAGGTCCAGGCGGGCTTCGCTCCAGTGGCGGCCGACGATGCCGTTGTCTCCCATGCCGTCGGACAGCGCCACGGTGGCCTCCGACCCGTCGGCGTCCCACAGCAGGATCTCGACGTCGACCGAGAGCGCGGGACAGGACCCGCTGTAGGGCGAGGGGCAGTCGCGGGCGATCCGCAGCGACAGGCGGTCCCAGCCCGACAGGTCCACCGGGCCGCCTTCCGGGTCCAGCCACAGCGCCAGCTCGGCCTCCGGCAGCTCCCAGGACAGGCGGCGGGCCCGGGCCCACTGGCCGATGCGCTCGCCACGCTCGTCGTAGCGGCCGACCGCGCGCAGCCCCTCCTCGTAGGGCTCGGCGTTCACGTCCTCCGACAGCGCCGCGGCGACGTTGGCCCCGCCCCACAGGTTCTCTTCCTCCTCGGCCTGGAAGTCGTCGATCTCCGAGGTCCTGGCCGCGAAGCGACGGCCGTGCACGCTCACCCCCTGCGCGGACAGGTCGCTGTCCAGGCCCTCCGGCCCGAACAGGGCCGACTCCCAGGCCAGGTCCCCGCCCTCGTCGCCCAGGCCGCCGAAGCGGCGCAGGAAGGCCGTGCTGTAGTGCTGGTCGAGCGCGTGCCGGGCCTCTCGCGGGATGGTCGAGGTGCTGGTCGTGCTCCCCGGCGTGCCGGCGTCGTAGCTGTCCTCGTGGTTGGCGCCGTGGAGGGTGACGACCATGGCCGGGCCGACGGTCTGCTCGTAGCTCACGTCGACCAGGGGCCAGGGCTCGTCCAGGTCCAGCGCGGCGGAGAGCAGCAGGATCGGCCGGGTGGGGAAGGGGCGGTCGCCGTTGCCCTCGGGGTCGCCCCAGTCCTGCGAGGGGGTCTGCAGGGGGCTGACAGGCTCCAGGCAGATGGCCCCCAGCAGGCCGGGCTCCCGCCACAGGGAGATCAGGCTGGCGCCACCCCCGCGGCTGTGGCCCGAGACGACGACGCGGTCGGTGTCGACGTGGCCGAACAGGGGCGAGGTCTCGTCCTGGTCCAGCTCGGCCAGCCGCTGCACGGCGGCGAGCTGGAAGGTCGACATGTCGACCAGGTTCTGCCAGCTCTGCGAGACGCCCTCGACGTTGGCCGAGCCGTCGACGCTGGCGACGATGGCGCCGTGGCTGGCCCAGTGGCCGTGCAGCACGGTGTAGTCGTCGTAGATGTCGGCGGGCGAGTGCGCGGCGTGGTGGAAGGCGACCACCGGGAAGCGTCCCTCGGCCACGCCGCCAGCGCCGTCGCCGGGGAAGGCGACCCGCAGGGCCACGTTCCGGGTCGTGCCGCGCGAGGTCGTGATGCTGGCGATGGTCGTCTCCAGCGCGTCGGTGGGCCAGGGGCCGTCCTCGCTGGCGACCGTGTCGGCGACGGGCAGCAGCGCGTCCTCGGCGGGCAGCACGGGCAGGTGCAGCCGCAGCGAGACCAGGGTCTCGCCGTCCCAGGCCGCGGCGGGCACCAGGAAGGCGCCGGACTCCTCGGGGACGCCGACCAGGCTGTCCCCTGCCTGCGACAGGCCGGCCGGCAGCGGGTCCAGCAGGGCGTCGGGGTAGGGCAGCGCGGCCAGCCAGTCCTCGCCGACCCGGGCGGCGGGCAGGAAGGCGGGCTCGGTGCGCAGCGCCTCGCCGACCCGGATCGGCGACAGCGCCTGGGTCAGCGGGCAGCCGTCGGCGCCGGTCAACGTGAGCTGCAGGCTGCCGCTGCCCGTGGCGGACAGGTCGTCGAAGGTGGCCGCGCCGGCGACGGTCTCGGCCTCGGTCGTGCCCGAGAGCGCGACGCCCTCGCTGCCCAGGTCGGACAGGGCCAGCCTCGCGTCCACCGGAGCGCCGGCGGCGTCGACCAGCCCCACCTCCAGCGGCGCCAGCAGGCCCGCCCGGGCGGCGGGGCCCGGGCGCTGCAGGACCTCGACCGCCGGGGTGGCCGCGACCGCGGCGGAGCGGGCCTCGGCGGCACCCTCCGCGGCCGCGACCAGGGCCCCCTCGCCGCAGCCGCCCAGGACCAGCTCCCCGAAGTCCGCCTGGCCCTCGACCAGCGTCGCCGTGGTGGTCCCCCCCACCTCGCCCGTCCCCGAGGCCTCCCACCGGACCGTGACGGTGAGCGGCAGGTCCTCGACGCGCGCGCCGGTCGTGGCGTCGCGCAGCTCGACCCGCAGGCCGACCAGGGCCTGTCCGCTCTGGACCTGGGCCGGTGGCTCGGCCTGGAAGGCCAGCACCGGCGTGGGCGCGCTGCCCCCGTCGCTCCCGCCGTCGGTGCCGCCGTCGGTGCCCGCGCCCCCGTCGGTGCCCGCGCCCCCGTCGGTGCCCGCGCCCCCGTCGCCGTCCCCCCCGTCCTTGCCCCCGTCGCATGCGACGAAGAGCAGCAGGGCCAGCATCGGCCTGGTTCGAGAGGAGCGCGGCGCCATGGTCACCTCCGTGCGGAGGCGATGAGAGCACGGCGGGCGCGGGCCCGCCACCGGGGCGGCCGGCGGCGGGGAGAGTGCTTAGGACGAGGGCTCGCACCCCGAGGCACCGCCATGCCCCACGCGCTGCACGACCTCGAGTCCCTGGTCGACCCCGCAGACCCGGTCGGCAGCGAGGCCGCGCTCCGGGCGGCGCTGGCGCAGGCCGCCGCGGAGGGGCTCTGCGCCGAGCTGACCGTGCTCACCCTGGTCGCCCGTTGCCAGGGGCTGCAGGGCCGCTTCGACGAGGCGCTGGCGACGCTGGACGCGGTCGAGAGCCGCGCGAACGGCTGCGGGCCCCAGGTCGTGGTGCGGGTGCTGCTCGAGGACGGTCGCGTGCTGGAGGGCTGCGGCAACCCCGAGGCGGCCGCTGCCTTTTTCGAGGAGTCCTTCTCCCGCGCCACCGAGGCCGGGCTGGTGGCCCTGGCCGTCGAGGCCGCCCAGGCGCTCGCCGCCGTCCTGCCCCCCGATCCGGCCCTGGAGTGGCGCCTGCAGGCCATCGAGCTGGCCGCGGGGGCCGCGGAGCCGGCGGCGCGGCGGTGGCTGCGCTCCCTGGTGCCGGCGGCCGCGCAGGCGCTCCGGTCCCGGGGTGAGGAGGACCGGGCGCGCATCGTGCTGGCCCGCCTGGGGACGCAGGCGAGCGACGCGCCCGGGTAGGGCTCCAGCGGGATAGCGCTGCGCCCCCCAGGGAGGTGCAACGGTGGACCTGACGGACCTGCTCGCCGACGGCGAGGTCGTGCTCGACATCGGGGGCGCGCGCGCCTTCCAGCTCCCTCCCGCGCGGGGGGCGGTCGCCAGCGCGCGGCGGGTCGACCTGGTGCTCTCCCTCCTCCAGCGGGTGGGCTCGGCCGTGGTCCTCTGCGACGACCCGCCGGGCAGCGACGGGGAGCTCCCGGGCGAGTGGGTCGAGATCGCCCCGGGCCAGTGGCGGGTGCCCGACGTGCCCCTGGACCTCGGCGAGCTGCTGGACTGGCTGAGCGCCGGCACCTGGCAGCTCGTCGGCTTCCCCTCCGACGCCCCGACCCCCGTGCCGCTGGTCGACCTGTTCGAGGACCTGGAAGGCGCCGTCGCGGACCTGGGGGCGACCGAGGCGGCCTGGCTGCTCGACGTCTTCCACGACGAGCAGCCCTGGCGGCTCTACCTGCGCGCCTGATCAGAGCGGCTTGACGCCCATCTGGAGCACCACGGCGAGGCTGGCCACCTCGAGCTCGTCGGGTGGGGGGGGCAGCCACAGCCGGTAGCCCTCGGTCACCGGCTCCACGGGCAGGGCCCTGCCGCCGCTGTCGCGGCACTGTACCCGGGGGAAGCCGATGCGCGGGTCGCGGGCGATGCTGCGCGCGTCGATGGCGATCCAGCAGGGTGCCCCGGTCGTCGGGATCGCCTCGCCGGGGTGGGCCCGGCGCAGCTCGATGCCCAGCTCCTCCAGCTCCGGGGCCGGCAGCAGGCCCGGCGGCCAGACCGTGGGGTCGCGGATCTCGACCACCACCTCGTCGGGCTCGACCAGCACCAGGAAGTCGGCCACCACCTCGACCGGGTGGCCCTGGTCGTCGACGCCGACGTAGACCTCGACGCTGCCCTCGCCAGGACCGGCGGGGAAGAAGGCCAGGTCGGCAGGGGCGGCCGGCCGGGTGGCCAGCACCGCGGCGCCCGCCGGGTCGGCCTCCAGGGCCTGCACGATGCGCTGGGTGATCGCGTCCCGGCGCGCCTGCAGCGCCTCGTCCGCGGCCGGGGTCAGGAAGGCGCCCAGGCCGCTGTCGGTGGCGTACTGGCCGATCCAGTGCCAGGCCGTCGGAGCGCCGCGACCCACCAGGATCCGCGCGGCGGCGATCTGCTCGACGGCAGGGCCGCCGTCGGTCGGGACGATGCGCACCCGGCTGACCTGGACCGGGTACTGCTCGGGGGGCAGCTTGACCGGCAGCTCGGCGGGGCGGTCGGGACCGACCGGGTCGTCGACCAGCAGGGGGCCCGCCTGCTCGAAGGCCAGGGTGCCCAGCTCGCGCACCGCGACGTGGACGCGCTCGCCCTCGCGCTCGATGACCAGGCCGTGGGTGAAGGCCCGCGCGAAGTCGGTGCGGTAGCCCTCGCCAGTGCCCTTGGGGGGGGCCGGCAGCGGGCCCAGCGACGGCGCCGTGAGCGTGACCGCGCGCAGGGGCTGGCCGGTGGCGAGGTCGAGCTGGGCGGGCGCCTCGGGCGCGGCGTCGGAGCCGCAGCCCGCGAGGAGCAGGGCGAGGGGGGCGAGGGACCAGGTACGCACGGGGGCAGCGTAGCAGCGAAGGGGAGAGCGGGGGTCAGATCCCCTCGATCATGCCGCGGTTGGCGGGCACGGTGCAGGGGCAGAGCTGGTAGGGGCAGGGCGCGGGGGCCGTCCAACGGCGCGCGCTGCCGTCGAAGACGTTGCCCAGGTGGCCCTGGCCGTGGCGCTTGCTGGTGCGGCAGGCCCATGCCTGGCCGTCCTTGTCGATGACCAGGTAGTCGACGCCCGCGAAGCAGCGCCAGCCCAGGTAGCTGGGCGCCACGTTGGCCTGCCGGGGCCCCGGTGCGTCGCCGATCACGGCGCGCAGGGCCTCCTCGTCGGGGAAGTCGGCCACGCGCATCGGGTCGCCCCCCGGGGTCCGCTCGGAGGGGGGGCGCTTCTCCTTGTAGAGCTGGGGAAACCAGCGCAGGCCCTGCCCCTCGACGACGCGCCGGCAGGCCAGGGCGTGGGCCTCCCGCCCCGGCAGCACCACCTGGTTGACCACCACGTCCACCTCTGGGCCCACCAGGTCGGCGAACCACCGCACCTTGGCGGCGAAGTCGGCGGGCTCGACGTGCTCGGCGTGCAGGCTGGCGCTGACGACCGCCAGCCGGCCGGCCGTCAGCGCGGCGAAGAGCAACAGCGCCTCCCGGTCGGCGCTCAGGTTGGTGAGCACGCTGATGCGGTGCGGGGTGAGCGCCACCAGGCCGGGCACGACCAGGTCCAGGAAGAGCGGGTGGGCGAAGGCCTCGCCGCCGCTGCACTTGATCTCCCAGGTGCCCGGCAGGTCCGCCAGGAAGGCCAGGGTGGCCTCCAGCTCGGCCTGCCGGGGCCGTCCGCGGCGGAAGCGCGGCGACTGGATGCAGTAGGAGCAGTCGTAGTTGCAGGCGCCGGCGACCTGCCACTCGACGGTGGGCCGGCGGGTCAAGCTGCCTCCAAGGGGGGAAGCCCCCCTCCGGCCCTTCGGGCCACCTCCCCCCGGGCGAAGCGCCCAGGGGGAGGAACCTGGGGTGGGCGCTGGTCCTGGCCATGCCCCAGCGTCCCCTCTGCCGCTCCCCGCTGTGCCCTCGGCGTCCTCTGTGGTGGCTCCACCGGCATCGGGCTGCCGATCCGGCGGTCTCCGCGCCGAGCAGGGCCTGGCCGGCGGTGTCGGCGCGCGTCCCGGGGCCGAGCAGGGAAGGGAACCGCAGAGGACACAGAGGACGCAGAGGAGCAGCAGGGGGAGGGGGAGGGATGGGCGGGTCGTGCTGGATTCCCGCTCGCTCCGCGGACCTTCACTGCGCTCACGGGGACCTCACCCGCTTGCTCCACTTCACGTTCTGCTCGAACTTCCCGCAGCGCTCGCAGCCCGGCCACCACTCCTGGCGGGCGGCCCGCTCCCGCGCCGCCTGCCAGGTCGGGCCCGACCAGTGCGCGCTCACCGGCCCCTGGTCCAGGTGGCCCACCTGCACCTGGGTGTTGCAGCAGAACAGCACCTGGCCCTCGACGCTGATCCGCGTGTAGACGTGGCCCATGTAGCAGCCGACCGCGTCCATCGGGGTGGTGTGCAGCACGTCCTCGGCGGCGGCCTGGAGCTGGGCGGCGAACAGGTCCAGGTTGGTGCGCACGCGCAGGGCGTCGGCCATCGCCCGTGCCCGGGGGACCAGCTCCTGCCGCAGCAGGTCCCGCTGCGCGGGGGAGATGGCGCAGCCCTCGGTGCCGTCGGCCAGGCTGGCCAGCTTGAAGTTGACCCGGTCGGCGCCGAAGAGCTGGCCGAAGCGCACCATCGCCACCAGCTCGGGGGCGGTGTCGGCGTTGATCACGTGCACATGGCGCACCCGGGTGCCGGCCGCGGACATCGCGCGCAGCAGCTTGCACAGGGTGAAGAAGTGCTGCTCGGTCCAGCCGGGGTGGAAGGCCGTGTAGGTCGCGGGCGTGGCGCCGTGCACGCCGACCAGGAGCTGGTCGACCCCGCTGCGTTGCAGGCGATCGGCGTCGGCGGCGACCAGGTTGGTCATCAGGGTCAGGTGCCAGCCCTGGGCCTTGATCCGGGCGATCATCTCGTAGACGTCGGGGTGGGTGAGCGGCTCGCCCATGCCGGAGAGCACGACCGCCCGCACGCTGCCCAGCCCCGCCAGGTCGTCGACCAGGGCCTGGAAGGTGGCCAGGGGCAGGCGCTGGCGCTTCCACGCGGCGGGGCGGGCCTCGCGCAGCAGGGGCGAGTGGTCCCAGCAGGTGACGCAGGCGGCGTTGCAGCCGTTGGTGATGTCGACGTGGACCTCGGCCGGGCCGGCGGGGGGCTTGCCCGCGCGGATGCCGGCGACCACCGCGGCGCGCCATGCCTTCTCGTCGGTCACGAGGGGCCCTCGGCCTGCAGCAGCGCCAGCACCTCGCCCACCGGCCGCCGTCCGTTGCCCTCCAGGTGGCTGAAGCGGCGCAGGGCGTCGAACAGGTCCTCCTCGTGGGCCAGCCAGGCGGCCACCTGGGCGGCGAAGGCCTCGACCGCCGCGGCGCCGCCGGGGGAGGAGCCGCCCGACGTGGAGCCACGCTGCACGGGCACGGCGCGCAGCAGGCTGTGGGCGCCCATCCAGTCGTCGAAGCGGGCCAGGGCCGGCAGGAGCGCCTGGCAGGCGGCGACCAGGGCGGGGCCGCGGGCGCCGGGGAACTTGCGATCGAGTGCGCGCAGCAGGGGCACGGCGGCGTCCAGGGGGACGCGGTGCTCCTCGCAGAGCTGGACGAAGGCGCGGAGCAGTGCGGCGGGGTCGGGCGGACGGGACGGGGCGGGGGCCAGGCCCTGGTCGTGCAGCTCGGCCAGCAGCGCGGCGCGCTCGCCCTGGGCCGAGGGGGGGCCGCCGGCCAGGATGCGCAGGAGGTCCAGGGCCTGGGACAGCTCCTCGCCGGGGGGGCGGGAGGGGTCGGCGACGCGCCGCAGGCTGGCCAGCAGGTCGGGGCGCAGGGCCCGGCCGGCCATGGCCAGGTCCGACTCCGGCAACACGCCCTCCAGCACGGCCAGGGCCGCGGCGAGCGCGCCGTTGCGGGGCACCAGCTCGGCCGCCGCCCGGGCGCTGCCGGGGTCCTCCAGCAGCGCGTCCAGCAGGTCGGGCACCGCGTCGAGGTCGCCTGCCAGGCGCCCGGCCCCCGCGGCCACCGCGCGGTGGGCGCGCTCGGCCTGGTCGTCGGCGATGCGCGGCTGGGGCAGGAAGACCGTGGGCAGGCCCACGTGCATCAGCTCGTGGAAGCTGTTGTAGCCGGCGGCCGAGACCGCGGCGTCCACGCCCGGCAGCAGCTCCATCGGCACGGCGCGGGACAGCCAGGTCAGGCCCGGCCCGTGCACCTCCTCGCCCTGGTAGAGCGGGCCCGCGCCCACGACGACGTGCCAGCCGCGGTCGCGCAGGCGACGCGCCAGCCGGGGCAGGGCGCCCGGCGCCGACAGGTCGCCGCCCCCGCCCAGGGTCAGGTAGACCGCGCGCCCCTCGCCGACCCCCAGCGCCCGCCGGGCCTGGTCCCGGGGCAACAGCTCGGCCCGGTCGCGGATCAGGACCGGCCCGGTGCCGCGCTCGTCGGGCTCGATGACCCGGTGGTAGAGCGGCAGCAGGGCCTGCCAGGCCGCCTCCTCCGACAGCGCCTGCCGGACCCTGCGCGCCACCAGCACCCGCCGCGGCGCCAGCTCCAGCGCCGTTACCAGCTCGCCCACGCTGCCGCCGGGGAAGGTGTCGGCCACCAGGACGTCGGGCCGCAGGCTGGCCACCGCTTGCAGGACCGTGCCGCGGATCGTCGCCAGGAAGGCCTGCGGGTCCAGGCCGCCGTCGCGCAGCATCGCCTTGCTGGGGATCTTGATCGAGGGGAAGCCCTCGCGGCGGGCCAGCGTGTCGGCCTCGCTGCTGGTCAGCACCCAGCACTCGGCCTGGACCCCCAGCAGGGCGCACACGCGCCGTACCTGCCGCAGGATGGCGAGCTGGCGGACCAGGTGGCCCATGCCGCGGCCGTTGATGGCGTAGGAGAGCAGGCGGACGCGCTTCACGGGAGGGCGCTCGGGAGAGGAGGTCGGCTCAGGAGAGGAAGTCGTGGTCGGCGGAGGCGCCGGCCGCCGCGGCGGCGACCGCGACGGCCGGAAGCGGGTCGTCCTCGACCTGGGCGGGTCGGCGCTCGGGGTGGCGCTCGTACCAGGTCCGCAGGCGAGGCGTCATCGCCGAGGGCGCCTTGCCCGTCATGTGCACCCACCACAGCTCCGGGTCGTTGGCCAGGTCGAAGCGCTCCCAGGCGTCGAAGGCCAGCAGCCGTCCGACCAGCCCGTCGACCTTGTCCGCGCGGCTGTCCAGCGCGGCCGGCTTGTCGGCGAAGCCCGGGTCCAGCGCCGCGTCGGGCACCACCAGGCCGTGGTGCTTGGGGCGCTGGTACTTGTCGACCTTGCGCTGGTACTTCGCCGCACGGGCCCGCAGGTCGTCGAGCACGGGCTTCACCCCCTGCACGTGCAGCTCGTCCAGGAAGGCCAGCCGAGCCACGCAGCCGCTGAGCCGACGCAGGCCCAGCACGACCGGGCGCTCCTGCTCCTCGCCCGACAGCCAGCTCGCCAGGAGCTGCGGGTCGGCGTGGCGCAGGTGCTCACCCAGGACCTGCCAGGCGCCCTCCAGGTACAGCCGGGGCAGCTCGGGCAGCCGCGCCTGCGCCTGGTCGCGCTCCTGCACCAGCGCGTGCACCTGGTCGATGCGCTCGTCCACCAGGGCCAGCTCGCGGCGCCAGCGTGCGCGCTCGACCTCGACCTTCTGGTACGCCGGCAGCACCTCGTCGCCGAAGTCGCCCATGCCCAGCGCCTCGCAGATCCGGTCGCCGGCCGCCCACATCCGCCAGTAGGCAGGCTCCCAGAAGCGCAGCGCGAAGGCAGGCGTGTCGTAGCCGGCGGCCACCAGCTCGGCGAAGCCCTCCTGGTCCTCGAAGCGGGCGCACTCCTGCTCCCAGGGCTCCAGCAGGCTGACCGTCTCCTGGCGCTTGCGGGTCAGCTCGCCGACCGGGCCGACCAGGTACTCGCGCCGCTGGTAGCGCTCGTCGGCCTCGACCCGGGCGATGGCCTGGCGCAGGACGTGGGCCTCGCGCTCCATCGCGCGGATCGGGTCGCGCCGCTGGAAGCCCTGGAAGCCGGTCAGCCGCCCGGCGCGGGCCAGGGCGGCGGGCGTCAGCTCGGGCAGCCAGGCGCCGGCGAGGTCGGTGGCGGCGGCGCGGATGGCCAGGTCGGCCTGCCGGCGGGCGTCCGCCAGGCGGCTGTCCAGCGCCTGCCAGCGCTCGGCCGCGGTCGAAGCCAGGGCCTGGTACTGCTGGAAGTGCTGGGCGGCCTGCGGTGCGGGCAGGGGCATGGGGGCTCCCGGGGTGCCGGCAGCGTAGCAAGGCCCGGCGCGCGATAGGGTCGGCGCTCCCCCCGAGGTCCCGATGTCCCTGGTCGTCCGCCCCTGTTCGAGCGTGGAAGAGCTGCGCGACGCGCTGGTGATCAGCCACTACTTCGGCGGGGACAACCGCCTGGAGGACGCGCAGTGGGTGTCGACCGTGCTGCGCCCCGAGCGGATGCACGCCGCCCACCAGGACGGCCAGGTCGTCGGCGGGGCCGGCGCCTACGGCGTGCCCATCTGGCTGCCGGGCGGGCGCGCGGTGGCCTCGACCGGGGTCACCGTGGTCGGCGTGCTGCCCACCCACCGCCGCCAGGGGGTGCTGACGGCGATGATGCGGGCCCAGCTCGACGACGCGCGCGCCCGGGGCGAGGCCATCGCCTGGCTGTGGGCCTCCGAGGCCACCATCTACGGGCGCTTCGGCTACGGCCTGGCCTCGCTCTCCGCCGAGATCGACCTGCCGTCGGAGCGCGCGGCCCTGCGCGACCCGGCACCGGGCCCCGAGCGCTGCCGGCTGGTGGACCACGAGCAGGCGCTGGCCACCATGCCCGGCCTGTACGACCGGGTCGCCGCCCGGCACGCCGGCATGGTCGGCCGCGACCGCGCCTGGTGGGAGATCCGGAGGCTGTCCGACCACCCCTTCCGCCGGGGCGACGCCGGGCCCCTGCACCGCCTCCTGGTCCACCGCGACGGCGTCCCCGTCGGCTTCGCGCTGTACCGGGTGCGCCGGGGCCTGCAGCACGGCATCACCCAGAGCGTGGTCAAGGTGGTCGAGGTCATGGGCGTCGATCCCGCCGCCGAGCGCGCGGCGTGGCGCCACCTGCTGCAGCTCGACTGGATGGCGCGGATCCAGGCCGACTGCCTGCCCGTGGACCACCCCCTGCTGTTGTGGCTGGCCGAGCCCCGCTACCTGGGCATGCGCCTGGCCGACGGCGTCTGGCTGCGGCTCCTCGACCTGCCCGCGGCCGCCGCCGCCCGGGGCTGGGGCAGCGACGAGGCCCTGGTCATCGAGCTGTCCGATCCCTTCTGCCCCTGGAACCAGGGACGGTGGCGCCTGGAGGGGGGGACTGTCCACGGCACCGACGCCGCGGCCGACCTGCGCATGCCCATGGACGCGCTGGGGTCGGCCTGGCTGGGCGGCTTCTCCTGGCGGCGCCTGGTGCAGGCCGGGCGGGCGCATGCGGCGTCGGAGGAGGCGGTCGACCGCGCGGACCGGCTGTTCCGGACCGACCGGGCGCCGTGGTGCCCGGAGGTCTTCTGAGGAGGGGGCGCAGGGGCGGGCGACCCCGGCTTCGTGCCGCACCACCTGGGCCTCGGCGCGGAGCTGCCCGGCCAGCACCCGCATCGCCGCGGTCCAGCCCGCCTGCCGCGCGGAGTGCACCACGCAGCAACGCTCCTCGGTGATGCGCCGGCGCAGCCCCGGCAGCCGCCGCTGAGGCGCCGGTCAGCCCCCGAGGTCCATCAGGCGGAGCCCCTGGGGGGTGGCCACCGCCAGCCGGTCGCCCACCACCGCCAGCGAGACGATGGTCTCGTTGACGTCGATGGTCTGCACATAGGAGCCGTCCTCCGCATCCAGGACGGTCAGCACGTCGTGTCCGTTCGCGGTCGCGACGTAGACCCGGCCCTGGCCCACCACCATCAGGTCGCCGTAGGTCTTGCGCATGCCGTGGTTGCCGATGTAGCGGATCCCGCGGTTGGCGCTGGGGTACAGGCCGCCCTTCTTGTTGACGGCCTGCCACTTCACCTTGCCCTTGTCGTCCAGCGAGAAGACCCAGAAGTTGCTCGCCGCGTAGATCCGGTCACCGTCCACGACGATGTCGCCGCAGCCCGACTGCTTGTCGGGCGACCAGGTCTTCCACTTGTTCTTCATGTTCGACTTCATCGCGAAGAATGCGCTGGCGACGTTGCTGTCGCCCGTGGATCCGAAGACCAGCAGCTCGCCTGTCTGGACAGGTCCACAGGTGATGTCGACGTAGGGGGTCAGCCCGGCCATGACCTCCTTCTCCCGCAGGGCGCCCGCCTGGTCGAAGTGGAACAGGGTCGAGTAGAAGCTCGTGAAGTAGCCGTCGCCCACCGGCACCACCTCGCCGCGGGTGATGTGGTCGAGCACCCCGGACAGGCCCGGGAAGGCGTCGTAGCCGCTCTTCAGGCCGCCGCGGCCGACCGGCGCCCCGGTGGCCCGGTCCAGCACGACGAAGTCCTCGCCGGTCATCACCGCCAGGGTGCCCGTGTGCAGGCCCGGAGGCGACAGCGGCCGCAGGCCGACCTGGTCGGAGGACCACAGGGCCTGGCCGTCGCGCGAGATGGCGCCCGCCTCGGCCTGCCCGACCTCCAGCTTGTCGACGAGCTGCCCGCCCGCCCAGGCGTTGAAGGCCTTCCAGCGGTCCTCGACCCCCGCCAGGGTCCAGCCGGTCCAGCCCACGCCGGCGGCGTCGACCTCGACGTTGCGCACCATCACCTCGGGCAGCGTCACGGTCCAGCGGACCGTCCCGTCGGCGCCGACGCCGGCCACGCCGCGCTGGCCACCCAGCACGAGCAGGTCCCCGTCGGTGCGCATGTGGGTCACGACCCCGATGTCGACACCGACCACCTCGCCGGCCCAGGTGGGCGCCACGACGTTGCTGTGGCGGACCTTGACCTTGCCGGCCAGGGCGGCGGGGCTGGCGAGCAGGAGCAGGGCGGGGAGCAGGGCGCGGCGCAGCAGGGTCATGAGGGATCTCCAGGCAGGGGGGGGCGCTCATGGCGCGCGGGAGTGCGACCGCCAACCTGAGGTCTTCCTGAGTCCCTGGAGATACGATGCCGCGATGGTGGAGCTCATCACGCAGAGCGGGCGGCGCCTGCGGCTGCTCGACCAGGACCCGATCGTCGGCGGCGAAGCCTGTGTCTACCGGGCAGTTGGCCCCGAGGGCCAGGACCTGGCCGTCAAGGTCGCCCTGGTCCCGGCCCGCGACGGCGCCCGGCTGGAGCGGGAGGGCACCCTCCAGGCTGCGCTGGCCTCCTCGCCGGAGCTGGCCCGCTTCCTCGTGCCCCCGTGGGACCAGGGCACCTGGCAGGGGCGGCCCTTCCTGGTGCGGCCCTGGCTGCCGGCCACGCTGGAGCAGGCGGCGGCAGGGGCGGACGGCCCGAGACGCTGGGCCCTGGCCCGGGACGCCGCCCTGGCCGTGGCTGCGCTGCACGCCGCCGCTCCGCCGGTCCTGCACCGCGACATCAAGCCGGGCAACCTGCTGGTCGACAGCGACGGGCGGGTCCGCCTCTCGGACCTGGGCGCCGCGCGCCAGCACCGGCCCGACTCGACGACCACGCTGTCTGCCCTGCACAGCCCGGCCTGGGCGCCGCCCGAGCTGGCCCTGCCCGAGCTGGCACTGCCCGAGCTGGCGCTGCCGGGGCGCGCCCTCGGCGTGGCGCAGGACCGCTACGCGCTGGCGGCCACCGTCTTCTCCGTCCTGGTGGGGCACCCGCCCCGCGCGGTGGCCTGGAACCGCTCCCAGGTGCTCGCCTGGGGCGGGCTGGACGGCCCGGCCCGCCTGGTGGCCCTCACCCCGGGGGACCGGCAGGCGCTGACCGACACGGGGGCCAGCCCGCCGCTGGTCGAGCGCATCGAGGCCATGTTGGCCCCGGATCCGGACCGCCGCCGGGGGACCGCCGCGGAGCTGGCCCACCTGCTGCGGGAGGCGCCCGGCCCGCGCGGCCCGGGGCTCGGGCTGGTCCTCGCCGGCGCAGTCCTGGCGGCGGCGCTCCTGCTCCTGGCCTGGCCCCCGCCTCCGGCGCCCCTCTACCCCTCGGTGCAGGTGGCGCTCGCGGGAGAAGGCGGAGCCGTCGATCTCGTCGAGGGGCCCGGCCTCGGGTCGCCCCTGCGGGTCGGGCGCACCGAGGTCACGCAGGCGCTGTGGCGTCGGCTCATGGGCACCGACGCGGTGCGCGGCCGTCGCTTCACGGAGTCCGGCGGGCTGGGGGCACCCTGCGACCGCTTCCGAGCGCAGCCCCTCGCCGGAGACGCTCTGCCCGTCATCTGCGTGGGGTGGCTCGACGCGATCACCCTGGCCAACGCGCTCTCCGCGGCCGAGGGCTTGCCTGCCACCTATCGGCTCCAGGTCGAGCCGGGCTCGTCGGCGCCCACGGTGGAGTGGGATCGGGCCAGCCCCGGCTGGCGGCTGCCCACCAGCGCCGAGTGGTCCGCCATCGCCGGGCCGCTGTCCTAGGACCGGATCGGCGAGCTTGCGCCCCAGGACCTCTGTGCGCGGGGCAACATCGCCGATCGCACGTCGGGGCGCGCCCTGCCCACGCTGCGGCACGTCGATGCCTGCGACGACGGCGCTGCGGTCCTGGCGCCCGTGGGGCGGTACCAGCCCGATCCGAGTGGAGTGTACGATCTGCTCGGCAACGTCTCCGAGTGGGTGTGGGACGCCCACGAGCGCGGGGGGCACCTGGCCCGGGGCTTCGCCTGGTCCAGCGTCCCCGCGCCCTTCACGCCCGGCGCCGGCGGGGGCCTGCCGGACCAGGAGCGGTACCACAGCGTCGGCATCCGCCTGGTGCGGAGCGCACCGTGACCGTGGGGGAGGCCGGGCGTGGGACGGTGGTGCGAGGGGACAGCGGCGCGTCCTACGAGATCCCGGCCGAGGCGGCCTTCGTGGGCGGCGAGGCGCTCGTCTACCGTGCACGCTGCGTGGACGACGGGCGACCGGTGGCGGTCAAGGTCGCCCAGCTCCCCCTGCCGGCGGGCGCCGGTCTGCAGGAGCAGGCGCGGTGGCTCCAGCGCTGGTCCGCCCACCCCGTGGCGGGTCCGGCCCTGGTGCCGGTGTGGGACCAGGGCACCTGGGAGGACCGCCCCTTCCTGGTCATGGACTGGCTGCCGGCCACGCTCGATCGATGGGTGGAGGGTCGCAACCTGGCCGAGCGGCTGTCGGTGGCGGCTGCGCTCCTGCGCGCGGTCGAGCGGCTGCACGAGGCCGGCGCGGTGCACGGGGACATCAAGCCGGGCAACGTCGCGGTCGGCGAGGAGGGCGCCGTGCTGCTGCTCGACCCCGCGGTGCCGGGCCAGGACACCCTGACGCCGGGCTTCGCGGCGCCCGAGCGGCTGGCGGGACGTCGGGCCGAGGCGGCCGCCGACCGCTACGCCCTGGCGGCCACCCTGTGGTGGTTGCTGGCCGACGAGCCCCCCGCACGGGTCAGGCGCCCGGGCGCCGGGCAGGCCCTTGCGCGCCGCTTGTCCGCCGCCGGGCTGCCCGCGGGCGTAGCGGAGGCCCTCGACGCGCTGCTCCGTGCCCCCGCCTGGCGCCGCCGCTCCCTGGTGCCCCTGCGCCAGGCGCTCGCCGGTGCGCCCGTCGCCCGGTCGCGCCCGGCCCGCGTGCTGATGGCGGGGGTGGTCCTGGTCGCGATGGTGCTGGTGGGGCTGGTCCTCGGGTCCCGCAGCCCGGCGGTGCCGCCCTGTCCTGCCGGCTTCACCGCCGACCAGGGGGCCTGCGTGCACCCCGATGGCCGGCGCCTGCGCTACGTGGCGCCGGGTCGCTTCCGCGCCGGCGATCCCGGCCCGCGGCCCGGCGACGCGGTCCCCCACCCCGTGCGGCTGACGCGTGGCTTCTGGCTGGGGGAGGTCGAGGTGACCCAGGCCCTCTGGGCCACCCTCGATCCCAGCGATCCCGTCGCGACCCGGCGCCAGGTGCTGGGCGAGGGCCTCGACACCGTGTGCGCGGAGTGGCACGGCCACGACCTGCGCGGCCCGGACCGGCCGGTGGTGTGTGTGAGCTGGCTGGAGGTCGTCGCCTGGCTCGACGCGCTGTCCCTGCGCGACGGCCTGCGGCCGGTCTACCGGCGGGAGACCGCGGCCGACGGCCAGGTGCGGGTCACCTGGGATCCCGACGCCGACGGCTGGCGGCTGCCCACCGAGGCCGAGTGGGAGTGGGCCGCGCGAGGCGGCCGGACCGCCGACCTCGGCCCCGAGCCTGTGTGCGTCCGGGCCAACACCCGGGACCTGCGCGCCCCCGAGCACTGGGGCAGCGAGGCGCCCTGCGACGACGGCCACGCCGTGCTCGCGCCGGTCGGGCGCCTGGCGCCCAACGGCCTGGGACTGGTCGACATGCAGGGCAACGCGCTGGAGTGGGTGTGGGACGTGTATGGAGACCACGCCCGGCGCGCGCTGCGGGACCCGACCGGGCCCCTGGTGGGCCCCTGGCGCGTGATGCGGGGCGGGTCCTGGAACCACGTCCCCCGCGGTCCCTGGGCCCGCTACGCCCAGGCCCCCGACGAGCACAGCTTCGTGGTGGGCTTCCGGGTGGCCCGCACCGCGCGCTGAGCGGTCGGGGTCACGCCCCCCCGCCCTCCGCCACCACCTGGTCCCGCGCCTCCCTGCGCACGCGGACGGAGCCGCCGCCACACTCCAGCCGGGCGTCCAGGCCCCGCGGGGCGAGCTGCAGCCGCAGCGCCCGGACGAGCTGGTCCCAGCGGTTGCGCAGCCGCCGCTCGTCCTCGTCGGTCCAGCGCGAGGAGGGGTCCAGGCCCGCGCGGATCCGCGCCTCGTCGGGCCACAGCTCGGCGGCGACCTCGGTCCAGGGGCGCGCGTGCTCGACCGCCAGGCAGCCGGCCAGCAGCCGCCCCGCCAGGCCCGTGATGCGCATGGGCGCGCCGCCGGGGGGCTCGACGGCGACCTCGGTGGCCCCGACCCGCCACCGGACGGCGTCGCGTCCCAGGGTCGGCGCGGTCGGGGACACCTCGCCCTCCACCACGTCCACGACCAGCAGCTCCAGGCCCGGCACCAGGGACACGCGCTGGCCGGGGGCCAGGGGCACCTCGGCCGCGGGGCGCCCGTTCACCAGCAGGCGCCCCCCGCGCGCCAGCAGGCAGGGCCCGTCCGCGCGCCAGGACAGCTCGGCGTGGACGGAGGAGACACGGGGATCCGCCAGGCGGAGCGCCGCGGCCGAGGAACGCCCGATGATCGCGTCGGGGCCGAGGGTGGACAGGTGACCGTCGGATGTCTGGATGCGGAGGTAGGGTGAGGCCATGGGGATCGAGGGTAGCACCGCGGCGGGCGGGTGGCCGTGGGGTGCCCCGGGCCCCGCCGGGCCGCCCGCTGGATTAGGTCGCGCCGATGCTCGCCCTCCTGCTCACGCTCCCCCTCGCCCTCGCCAACCCCGACCCCTCCGCGACGGCCGCCGCGCCGCCGGTACAGGACACCTGGGACCTCTCCGCCCTGTACCCCTCCGTCGAGGCGTGGACGGCGGCCATGGACCAGGTCCGCCAGCAGGTGGACGCGCTGTCCGGCTGCCGCGGCCAGCTCGACGCCCGGCTGGAGCCCTGCCTGGTCGCGCGGGACCAGGCCCACCAGGCGGTGGCGAAGCTGCACGTCTACGCCTCCAACCACAGCAACGTCGACACGCGTGACGACGCCTGGCTCGCCCGCGCCCAGCAGGCCGAGCTGCTGTACATCCGCCTGGACGAGGTCGCCTCCTTCTACGAACCCGAGCTCCTGTCGCTGGGCGGCGAGCGGATCGAGAGCGCCCTGGCCGCGACGCCCGGCCTCTCCCCCTTCGACCACCAGCTCCGCAGCCTGCTGCGCCGCGCGCCCCACGTGCTCGACCCCGCGCAGGAGGAGCTGCTCGCCGCCGCCGGCACCCTGATGGCGGCCCCTCCCCGGCTGCACACCGTCTTCGTGAACGGAGAGCTGCCCTGGCCCCAGGTGACCCTGTCCGACGGCAGCGGCGGTCGCCTGGATCCCGCGCACTTCGCTGCCTGGCGGGGGACCGCACACCGGGGCGACCGGCAGGTGCTGTTCTCCACCTTCCTGGGCGCCCTGCAGGGCTACACCGGCACCCTGGCGGGCCTGCTGGACACCGCGATCCAGGGCCACTGGCTGGCCGCGCGCACCCGGGGCTACGACAGCAGCCTGGAGGCCGCCCTGGCGCCCGAGGGCCTGCCCACCGCCGTCTACGAGACGCTGGTCGCCCGCACGCGGGCCAACCTGCCCACCCTGCACCGCTACCTGCGGCTGCGGGCGCGGATGCTGGGGGTGGACGATCTCGCCTACAGCGATCTGTACACCCCGCTCGTCCACCTGGACCGCACCTGGACGCTGGAGCAGGCCAAGGCGCTGTCGCTCTCCTCCAGCAAGCCGCTCGGTCGCGACTACGTCGCCACCATGGCCCAGGGCTTCGACCAGCGCTGGATGGACGCGTACCCTGCCCCCGGCAAGGTCGGCGGCGCCTACATGGACGGCGCCGCCTACGGCCTGCACCCCTTCGTGCTCATGAACTACACGGGCGACTACGAGAGCGTCTCCACCCTGGCCCACGAGTGGGGCCACGCCCTGCACTCGGTCCTCTCCTCGCGCGCCCAGCCCTTCGCCAAGGCCGACTACTCCACCTTCGTCGCCGAGATCGCCTCGACCTTCAACGAGGACCTGCTGCTGGCCACCATGTTGGACGGTGCGAAGACCGACGAGGAGCGACTGTTCTACCTGGGCAGCCGGCTGGAGAGCCTGCGCACCACCTACTTCCGCCAGGCGCTGTTCGCCGAGCTGGAGCTGCGGCTGCACCAGCAGGTCGAGCGCGGCGAGCCCCTGACCGGCGACGGCGTCTCCGCCACCTACCTGGAGCTGGTGCGCGCCTACTACGGGGCCGAGCAGGGAATCGTCCAGGTCCCGCCCGAGACCGGGGCGGAGTGGGCCTTCATCCCGCACTTCTACTACGACTTCTACGTCTGGCAGTACGCGACGTCGATCGCGGCGTCGAGCCTGCTCTCCCAGCAGGTGCGGGGCAAGGAGAAGGGGGCGCTGGACCGGTACCTGGGCCTGCTGTCGGCCGGCGGCTCCGACGACCCGCTGGTCCTGCTGGGCCGGGCGGGCGTGGACATGACCAGCCCCGCTCCGTATGACGCGCTCGCGGCGGAGATGGAGCGGATCATGGACCAGATGGAGGCCATCCTGGCGCGGCAGGAGAAGAAGCAGAAGGGGCGGTGAGGGGGGGGCCGCAGCGGGGCGAGAGGAGCGATCTCCGACAGGGTGTGGAGGGGGGCGGCGGCGGCCTGGCCTCGTGGTGCGAGCGCGGGGCCGGCGAGCCCCGCCGGAGCGCAAGGCGGGGAACCTCGCCGTAGCGCAAGGTCGGGGCGGGGAAACGCCCTCTTGCGCAAGGTCTGCAGCCGGGATCTTGCGGAAGAGCCAGGTTCACTGGGGGAGGCTTGCGCAACAGGCAGGTTCACTGGCGGCGGCTTGCGCAACAGGCAGGTTCACCGGCGGCGCCTTGCGGAAGAGGGCGGTTCACCGGGGGAGGCTTGCGCAGCAGCGGG
>JAKLKF010000129.1 GCA_023150805.1 Myxococcota bacterium
CCAGGGTCTCGGCCGCGCCGGGGTCGACCTGGACCATGTGGTCGTAGGTCACGCGCGTCAGCAGGGCGGCCACCACCTCGCCCTGCGCGATGGCCGTGGCGGTGCGGCCGCCGACCCGGCCGAAGAAGGCGACCTCGCCCAGCAGGCTGTCGGGGCCCAGGACCGTCAGGACCTGGTCCGCCCGCTGGTCGGGCAGGTGGATCTCCACCTGGCCGGACAGGATCAGCATCATGCGGTCGCCCGTCTCGCCGGCCTCGAGCACCACCTCGCCCGGCGCGAAGCGCGCGGCCTGGAAGTGCATGCCCAGCGCCGTGCGGCTGAGCGGGTCGAGGCGGGAGAGCAGGCCGCTGTGGTCCAACAGCGCCTGGAAGTCGCGGTCCATCATCGGGTCGCCGTCCGAGAGGGGGGGTGCAGCCTAGCACGGTGGGGCGCGGCAATCGCGCCCGAGCGCCGGCTTTCCGCGGGGGCTACGATCTGGGGCCTGCTGGAGGTGCTCGTGTCCACCCTGCTCGCCGCCGCGCTCCTGCTCACCGCCTGTGGCCCCAAGGCCCCGCCGGCCGCCGCCGGAGACGCGCCCGCCGACGACCTGGCCGAGGCCGCCGAGCCCGTCGAGGCGCCGCCACCGCCACCCCCTCCGCCGGCCGCGCTGAAGTCCATCGAGTCCGAGGGCATGCGGGTCGAGTGGGCGGTCGAGGGCACCGAGCTGCGGGTCCGCATGAGCGCGCCGGGCAGCGGCTGGGTGCGGGTCGGCTTCAACTCGGTGCGCGCCCAGCACCTGGCCAACATGATCGTCGGCTGGGTGGACGCCGAGGGCGCCCACGTCGAGGACCGCTTCGCCACCGACCCGCCCTACATCGAGCCCGACGTCCAGCTCGGCGGGCGCGCGGACGTGACGCTGGTCTCGGGGACCGAGGCCGATGGCCGCACCACCGTCGAGTTCCGCATCCCGCTCAGCTCGGGCGACAGCTACGACCTCGCCCTGACCCCCGGCAAGATCGCCTACCTGATCCTGTCCTACGGCGAGACCGACGACCTGGCCGGCCACGCGGTCGTGCGCACGGCGGTCGAGATCACGCTGTAGCGCCCGCATCGCCGGCGCGATCCAGCAGCAGGTACTGGCCGATGGCCTGGGCCAGCAGGCGGCCCAGCCGGCGCGCGGCCTCGGGCTTGGGGTGCAGGGGGCGGCCCTGGGGGTCGAAGGCCCAGACCAGGTCCTTGCGGACCTCGATCCCGATGGCGCCGGGCCGTCCGCGGGCGAAGCTCCAGTCGCGCACCAGGGCGCCGCCGTCCTGGCGCACCAGCCCGCCGATGTGCTCGTAGGCCCGGCGCGCGTAGGCGAACTCGCGCTTGCGGCCGCGCGGCGGGGTGCGGAAGCCGTGCAGGTAGCTGCGCAGGGCCTGGCTCTCGGAGCTGCGCAGGTTGGTGTCCAGCAGCATGTCCCAGACCAGGTCGTAGATCGGGTCCTCGGCCACGCCGGGGTGCCGCTCGTGCATGCGGTCGCGCACGTGGTCGAAGAAGTGCCAGACCTGGCTGCGGACCTCGACGCTGCCCTCGGGCAGGGTGTAGGGGAAGTTGATGGCGACCGGCACGCCGGCCTGCTCCAGGTGCAGGCTGATGCGGCCGGGCAGGACGCGGTCGCAGGTCGCCTCGCCCAGCAGGTCGGGGAAGAGCGGGTCGAACAGGCCCTGGGGCATGCGGCCGCTCTGCTGGTAGGACATCGCGCGGTTGAGCACGCTGACCTGGGGCCGCGGCGTGCCCGAGGCGTTGACCGGGTCGTAGGTGTGCACGCCGATGGTCAGCACCTTGCGGGACAGCTCGCGGTCGGCCTGGTCGCTGATCGCGTCGTAGCCCTCCTCCAGCAGGCGCCACTTCTGCTCGAAGTCCAGCCACTGGGCGAAGGGCGAGTTGACGGCCAGGCGCTCCATGTAGGTGGCGTGGGCGGGGGTCAGGCCGGGGAAGCGGCCGAAGTCCATCAGCGCGCGGGCCAGGTGCACGTGCAGGTAGCCGGCGATGCCCAGCGCGCCGGCCAGCTCGGCCGCGACCAGGCTGGCGCCCCAGTCCCGCTCGCGGACGTAGAGGTCCTGGACCTCGGCGGGGTCCACGGGCCGGCCGTCGCGGGCCAGGTAGGCCGGCGGGATCACCCGGCCGTCGTGGATCACGTTGATGGCCAGCAGGCCGCGCAGCTCAGGCGGCAGCGCCACCACGGGCTCGCCCTGCGGGGGCAGCAGCTCGCAGGCGGGCGCGGCCTGGGCCAGCGGGCCCGCCTCGATGGCGGCCTCGTGCAGGGGCACTGCAGCGGGGGGCACCGCAGGGACGGGGGAGGGGCTGGTCATCCGCGCGCTCGTGAGGGAATTGCCAGCGGCCGCATGGTCGCAGCGAGTGGGCGGCCAATCGTATAGGCTCCGCGCCCCTCCCGCTCCCCTGCCAATGCTGACCCTGGAGGCACCCTGATGTTGCGCGTGAAGATCGTCCGGACCGGCTTCCACGCGCCCCCTCGGGTGGAGACCGCGGCGGACCTGGCCCCCCAGATCGGGGTCAGCCCCGAGTGGATCGAGGAGCGCACCGGGGTCGCGCGCCGGCACGTCGCCGACGAGCCCATGCACAAGCTGGCGGCCCACGCCGCGCGCCAGGCCCTGGGGGACGGCGGCCCGCCCGACCTGCTGCTCAACGCCTCGCTCACGCCCCTGCAGCTCATCCCCGACTCCTCGGTCTTCATCCTCCAGGAGCTGGGCCTGGACGGCCGCGCCGCCTTCTCGGTGCACGCCACCTGCCTGTCCTTCGTGGTGGCCTTGCAGACGGCCGCCTCGCTGGTCCACGCCGGGGCCTTCCGGCGGGTGCTGGTCGTCAGCGCCGAGCAGGGCAGCGTGAGCCGCGACTTCAGCCAGCCCGAGAGCGCCTCGCTCATCGGCGACGGCGCCGCCGCCGTGGTGCTGGAGCCCACGCCCCCGGGCGAGGGCAGCGCGGTCCTGGGCTTCCAGATGGCGACCTGGCCCGAGGGGGCCCCCCACACCGAGCTGCGGGGCTGCGGCACGCGCAAGCACCCCAACGACCCGGCCACGGTGCCCCAGGACAACCTGTTCCAGATGTCGGGGCCCAACGTCTACAAGATGGCCCTGCGCAAGGTCCCGCCGCTCATCGGCGGCCTGCTGGCCCAGGCCGGCCTGACCCCCGACGACGTCGACCTGGTGGTGCCCCACCAGGCCAGCGGGCCCGGGATGCGGGCCTACGAGAAGCTCGGCTTCCCCCCCGAGCGCATCGTCAACATCATCGGCGAGTACGGCAACTGCATCGCCGCCAGCGTGCCGATGGCCCTGGCACTGGCCGAGCGCCAGGGCCGCCTGCGCCGGGGCGACACCATCCTGCTGATGGGCACCGGCGCGGGCCTGTCGGTGGCCGGCGCGCTGCTGCGCTGGTGACCCTCCCCCGTTCGCCGGGGCGGTCTGGCCGCGGTTAGGCTGCCGCCCCCTCGCCCAGGTGCCCCATGGACAGCATCCTCACCCGCCTGAACCGCGCCCGGATCATCGCCGGCCGCACCTTCGGCGTGCACTTCCGGCCCTGGATCGTGGGCTGGGTCTTCCTGAACCTGCGGCTGGCCGTCGGCTTCGCGCGCCTGCTCGACCCCATCTTCTTCCCCGGCTTCCGCAAGGTCGAGATCAAGGCCCCCATCATCCTGGTGGGCAACCCGCGCACCGGCACGACCTTCCTGCAGCGCTTCCTGACCGACCACAACATCGGCTGCAGCATGGAGCTGTACCGCATGGTCTACCCCTCGCTGCTGCTGCAGACGGTGCTCAAGCCGCTGCTGCCGGTGCTCGAGGCGGTCAGCCCGGCCAAGTACCACAAGCCCGAGGTGCACGAGACCAGCCTGTCCAAGGTCGAGACCGACGACGCGGCGATGATCTCCCGCTACTTCGACGGCTTCTTCGTCTACGGCTTCTTCCTGGCCTTCGACCAGGACGACCTGCTGCCCCAGTTCGACCCCAAGGTCCGCGACACCTCGGTCCGCGACTTCGACTGGCTCTACGGCCTGTGGCAGCGCAACCTCTACGCCCACAAGGCCGACCGCGTCGTCGCCAAGCTGTTCAGCCTGGCCCCGCGCCTGCCGCAGTTCCTCAAGCGCTACCCCGACGCCCGCATCCTCTACATGGCGCGCGACCCGCTGGAGATCTTCCCCAGCGGCATGAGCCTGGTCACCGGCGTGCTGGACGAGGCCTTCGGCTTCTGGAAGCTGCCCGATGCCACCAAGCAGCAGTGGTTCGACCGCCTGTACGCCGGCTTCGTCCTGCTGCTCCAGCGCTTCCACGACGACTGGCAGTCCGGCGCCATCCCGCGCGAGAGCGTCTACATCGTGCGCTACGACCGCATGATGGCCGAGTTCGACACCGTCATGGGCGAGATGCTGCCCTTCCTGGGCCACGAGCCCGACGAGAAGCTGCGCGCCGACATCGAGAAGCTGGCCGCCAAGCAGCGCGCCTACAAGAGCAAGCACAAGTACGATCTCGCGAAGTTCAACCTGGACGCCGACCGGATCAAGAAGGACTGCAAGTTCTTCTACGACACCTTCCTGCCCGGCTACCTGGAGAACCTGGAGAAGGCCGAGGGCTGAGAGGGGGTTGTCCGCGCCCCTCCGAGGGTAGACTGATCCCCTCCCCCGGAGCCCCCGTGCCGATCACGGTCCACATCGACGGCCAGCCCGCCCTCGCCGAGCCCGGCGAGACCGTGCTCGACGTGGCCCGCCGGGTGGGCGCCGACGTGCCGACCCTGTGCCACGACCCGCGCCTGGAGCCGGCGGGGGCCTGCCGCTCCTGCCTGGTGGAGATCGTGGGCCAGCGCCGCCTGCAGCCGGCCTGCGCCTTCCGGGCGACGGACGGGATGCAGGTGACGACGGACTCCGAGCGGGTCCGCCGGCACCGCCAGGTGCTGATGAGCCTGTACCTGGCCGACCAGGCGCTGGACGACGACGGCCTGCCGCCCGAGACGATCGACGGGAACCAGCTTCGCGCCCTGGCCCTCCGCAGCGGGCCGCTGCTGGACCTGCCCCCGGTGCAGGCCCCCCGGCAGGCCCGGCCCCACGACGACAACCCGTACGTGGGCTTCGACCCCGACCGCTGCATCCTCTGCGCGCGGTGCGTGCGCTACTGCGACGAGGTCGAGGCGGTGAGCGCCATCACGCTCTCCGAGCGGGGCGCGCACACGACGATCGGCACCAATGGGATGGTGGGGCTGAAGGACACCACCTGCGAGCTGTGCGGCGGCTGCATCGCGACCTGCCCGACGGGGGCGATGTACGAGAAGAAGGCGCCCCGGCTGCTGGCCGAGCCGGTCCAGAAGGTGCGCAGCACCTGCAACTTCTGCGGCGTGGGCTGCCAGGTGGACCTCAACGTCTCCGGCGGCCGGGTGGTGAAGGTGACCAGCCCGCCGCCCGGACAGACGGTCAACGACGGCAACCTGTGCGTGAAGGGGCGCTTCGCCTACGACTTCATCCACCACGAAGACCGGCTGACCGAGCCGCTGGTCCGCGGGCCGGACGGCCAGCTCCACCCGACCACCTGGCCGGACGCGCTGCAGCGGGCGGCCCAGGGGCTGCGCCGCGTCGAGAAGAAGTGGGGCAGCCGGGCGCTGGGCTTCGTCAGCTCCTCGCGCTGCACGGGGGAAGAGAACTACCTGGTGCAGAAGCTGGCCCGGGCGGCCTTCGGGACGAACAACTGCCACCAGTGCGCGGCCACGTGACACGCGCCCACGGTCGCCGGTCTGGTGACGATGTTCGGTGCGGGTGCGATGACCAACAGCATCCCGGAGATCCGGGACGCCGACCTGCTGTTCGTCATCGGCAGCAACACGACGGAAGCCCACCCCATCATCGCGATGGAGATGAAGCGCGCCGTGCAGCGGGGCGCCCGGCTCATCGTGGCCGATCCCCGCAAGATCTGGCTGTCCGAGGTGGCGGACCTGCACCTGCAGCTCCGGCCGGGCACGGACGTGTGGCTGCTCAACGCCATCGCCCACGTCATCCTGGCCGAGGGGCTGGAGGATCGGGCCTTCATCGCGGCGCACACCGAGCGCTTCGAGGACGTGCGCGCGGCGGTGGCGGACTACACGCCCGAGGGCGCCGAGGCGGTGACCGGCGTGCCGGCCGAGCACATCCGGCAGGCGGCCCGCCTGTACGCCACGACGAAGAAGGCGGGCATCTACTACACGCTGGGCATCACCGAGCACACGCACGGCACGGACAACGTCTACTGCCTGGCGAACCTGGTGCTGATGACCGGGCACCTGGGCGTGCGCTCGGCGGGCATGAACCCGCTGCGTGGACAGAACAACGTCCAGGGCGCCAACGACGCCGGCGCCAGCCCGATCTACTACCCGGGCTACCAGAAGGTGTCCGATCCCGCCTCCCGCGCGAAGTTCGAGGCCGCCTGGGGCGTGCCCCTGTCGCCGGACGAGGGCATGAACCTGAACGTGATGATGAAGGCGATGGAGCGGGGGGAGATCAAGGGCCTGTTCGTGATGGGCGAGGACATCGTGCTCTCCGAGCCCAACGTGAGCCTGGTCGAGGAGGGGCTCAACCAGGTGGAGTTCCTGGTGGTCCAGGACATCTTCCTGAACGAGACCTGCCGCTTCGCCGACGTCGTGCTGCCGGCGGCCTGCTTCGCCGAGAAGGACGGGGTGTTCACCAACACCGACCGGCGGGTGCAGCGCGTGCGCAAGGCGGTGGAGCCCCCCGGCCAGGCCCGCGCCGACTGGGAGATCCTGTGCGACCTGGCGCGCGCCGCCGGCTACCCGATGCCGCACTACGAGAGCCCCGCCGAGATCTACGCCGAGCTGTCCTCTCTGGTGCCCAACTACGGGGGCATCAGCCACGCGCGCATCGACGCCGAGGGCGGCCTGCAGTGGCCCTGCCCCTCGCCCGATCACCCGGGCACCGCGACCCTGCACCAGGGCGGCCCGATCAAGGGGAGAGCGAGCTTCCAGGCCGTCGCCTACCGCCCCAGCGACGAGCTGCCCGACGAGGACTACCCGCTGGTGCTCTCGACCGGCCGCACCCTGTACCACTACAACGCCGCCACCCAGACCCGCCGCGACTCGGGCCCGACCATGAAGCAGCCCGAGAGCTTCGTCGAGGTGCACCCCAGCGACGCGCGGCGGCTCTCCCTGGAGGACGGCGAGTGGGTGCGGGTCTCCTCGCGCCGCGGCGAGGTGGGGGCCCGGGTGGTGGTCACCCGCAAGATGCGGCCGGGCTGCATCTGGATGCCCCTGCACTTCGCCGAGGAGCGGGTCAACCGCCTGACCAACGACGCCGGCGACTCCGTCACGGGCACGGGCGAGTACAAGGTCTGCGCGGCCCGCATCCACAAGGACGCGCTGCGCGCGGCGAAGTAGCGGCCGCCGGGGCCGGGGTTAGCTCGGCGCCATGGGCTACTACGATCCGCACCCCACGCTGATCCTGGACCGTCCGGTGGCGCTCTTGGGCTTCATGGGGGCCGGCCAGGTCGCCACCGCCATGGCGCTGGGCACGATGACGGGCCTGAACCCCGTGGACCTGGAGGCCCGGGTCAGCCACGTCCTGGGCCGCGACCCCCGCGGGGGCCTGCCCGGCGGCGCCCAGGCCCTGCGCCAGGTGCAGCTCGAGGTGCTGGAGGCGACCCTGCGCGACCGGCCCTTCGGCGTGGTGGCGCTGCCCTGGGACCTGCCGCTGGACCCGCGGGCGCGCCTGCTCCTGCAGCAGCGGGCGCGCACCTGCGCCATCGAGCGGGACCTGCTCACCCTGTACGGGCGGGTGCTGGACGAGCTGGACCGCGCGCCGGGCCGCTACCCGGCCCTGGGTGGGATGCGCCCCACCTCGGCCCACGACCTGATGCCCCACCTGGCCCCGCTGCGGCCCTTCCTGGCGGGCGCGGACCTGGTGCTGGACGCGGGCCGCCTGCACCCCACCACCGTCGCCGCCGAGCTGGAGCGCCGCCTGCGGGAGCGGGCCCTCGCGCCCGATCAGCCGCCGCGGACCTTCTCGCCCAGGTAGCCGCCGTGGTGGCGCACGCCGAAGTCCTCGGCGGTGATGCCCCGGCGCTCCATGACGGTCAGGGCCAGGGCGTCGCCGATGGCCAGCATGACGGCGATGCTGGCGGTGGGGGTCAGGCCCAGGCGGCAGGGCTCGTGGATGGGGCCCATGTCCAGCAGCACGTCGGCCACCTCGCGCAGGCGGGACTCGGGGTGGCTGGTGACGCCGATGACCGGGCCCAGGCCGACGCGGCGGCCGAGCGCGATGACCTCCAGCACCTCGCGGGTGCGGCCGCTGTTGCTGAAGGCGATGAGCACGTCGCCCTTGCCGACCAGGCCCAGGTCGCCGTGCAGGGCCTCGCCGGGGTGGAGGAAGGCGGCGGGCAGCGCCGTGGAGCACAGCGTGGCGGCCAGCTTGCGCGCGACGTGGCCGGCCTTGCCCATGCCGGTGGTCAGCACCTTGCCCGTGCAGGCCTCGAGCGCGGCGACGGCGTCGGCGAAGGCGGGGGTGACGGGCACCGCGGCGATGGCGGCGGCCTCGGCGGCGAGGATCTCGGCGATGCGGGCTTGGACGTCCATGGCGCCAAGCTACGCCGGGCCGGCGGGGCTGGCGAGGGGGCACGGGAACGGACCGGGGCGGACAGGAACTGTCCGGCTGTCGGGCGGGGGCCTCGATACGGGTCGGGCATGGACGCCCCTCGCCCGACCCTGCGCCCCTACCAGCGCCAGGCCATCGACGCCGTGCTCGCCGCGCGGCGGGCCGGCCTGCGCCGGATGGTGGTCTGCCTGCCCACGGGCGCCGGCAAGACCGTGGTCTTCGCCGAGCTGGCGCGCATGGCCCGGCGGCCGGTGCTGGTGCTCGCCCACCGCAGCGAGCTGGTGCAGCAGGCGCGGGACAAGCTGGCGCGGGCGCTGCAGGACCCCTCGGTGGTGGCGGTGGAGCAGGGCGGGGCCCAGGCCGGCGGCGACGCGCGGGTGGTGGTGGCCTCGATCCGCTCCCTGCACCAGGAGCGGCTGGCCCGGCTGCTGGCGCAGCGGCGCTTCGGGCTGGTGGTCTACGACGAGTGCCACCACGCCCCGGCCGAGGACAACCAGCGCGTGCTGCGGGCGCTGGGGGCGATGGAGCCGGACTGGGACGGCACGCTGCTGGGCTTCACGGCCACCACCCAGCGCGGCGACGGCATGGCGCTGGCCCCCGTGTTCGAGGAGATCGTCTACAGCCGCAGCCTCAGCCAGATGGTCCGGGACGGCTACCTGGTGCCGCTGCGGGGCTACCGCATCGCGACGGCGGCCGACCTGCACGGCGTGAGCCGGACGGCGACCGACCTGGTGGTGGACGAGCTGGCCGAGCGGGTCGACGTGCAGGAGCGCAACGCCCTGGTCGCCCGCAGCATCCAGGAGCTGGCGCGCGACCGGCGCACCATCGCCTTCTGCGTGACGGTGGCCCACGCGCGCAACCTGGCGCGGGCGCTCAACGGCATCGGGGTGCCCACGGGCATCGTCTACGGCGAGATGAAGGCGGCCGACCGGGCGCGCACGCTGGCGGACTTCGCCGCCGGCCGCCTGTCCGCGATCACCAACGTCGGCGTGCTGACCGAGGGCTTCGACGACCCGGGCGTGTCCTGCGTGGCGATGGCGCGGCCGACCCGGTCCGAGGGGCTGTACGCGCAGTGCGTCGGGCGGGGCACGCGGCTGTCGCCGGGCAAAGCCGACTGCCTGGTGCTGGACTTCGTCGACCTCTCCGACCTGTCCCTGGCGGGCCTGCCCTCGCTGGCCGGGCTGCCGCGGGACCTGGACCTGCAGGGGGGGCGCCTGGACGACGCCGAGGGGGCGCTGGGCCGGCTCTTCGACCAGCACCCCGACCTGGAGATCGAGCCCGGCGCCATCACCCTGGGCGAGATCCAGCGGCGGGCGGCGGCCTTCGACCCGCTGACCATGGCGATCGACCCCGAGGTGCTGGCCCTGTCGGCCAACCGCTGGGAGAGCCTGGGCAGCCGCGGCCTGGCCCTGCACACGGCCTGGAGCGCCGCCGCGGCCGCGCGGGGCGAGCTGTCCGTGGTGCTGGTGCGGGACCAGGGCGGGCGGGGCAAGCGCTGGAGGGTGACCGTCGACGACCAGGAGGTGGCGCGCTTCAGCCGGCTGGAGGACGCGGTCGAGGCGGTGGACTTCGAGGTGCAGAAGCGGGGGCCGGCGGTGGCAGCGACGGCCCGCCCGGACGCGCGCTGGCGGCGGGAGCCCGTGCCGCGCGCGCTGGCCGAGCAGCTCCGGGCCCTGCGTCGCCCGCGGGTCGCCACCGACCGGGGCGACGCGCTGCGCCTGCTGGCCTGGGCCACCTGGGGGCCGGGCAGCCGCCGGTAGGGGGGGGCAGGCCGGACAACGGTGCCCGGGGTGCCGGCCCGCGGTGCCCGGGGTGCCGGCCCGCCGGCAGGTCGGCTCCGCAAGTGCCAGCGATCTGGTGGGCGCGGGCCTTGCTTGCGGGCGCGCGGGAGGTCCTGTGTTCCACCTCGTCGCTCACGCTGTCGGCCAGCGGCCGCTGTTCACCGACTGGGAGGCGGGCCGGGCCCTGTGGGACATGCTGGCCAGGCGGCTGGCCGACCCCGTCGCGCTCCTGCTCATGCCGGACCACGTGCACGCCGTGACCCGCAGCGACCAGCAGGCGGCGCTGGTCGAGGTGGCGCGCGCCTTCGCGCGGTGGTCGACCTGGCACCGAGACGGGGCGGCCCCGCTCTGGGAGCCGGTGCCTGCGGCGGAGGCGCTGGTCGACCGGCAGAAGCAGCAGCGCGGGATCCGGTACGTGCACCTCAACCCCTGCCGCGCCGGGCTGGTCTCTTGCCCCCTGGCCTGGCCGCTCAGCACCTACCGGGACCGCCTGGGGCTGGCGGCGGCGCCGCTGGTGCGCCGGGTCGGAGATCCCCAGGCGCTGCACCGCTGGACCTCGTCCGACGGCTCGACCCAGGTGCAGGGCACGCCCTTCCCTGGGACGGTCGAGCGCGACGAGCGGCTGGACCTGGAGGTGCTGGCGGGGGCCGTCAGCGAGTGGCTGCGGCTGCCGGTCGCGTCGCTGCGCGCCCACCGCCTGCACCGCGTGCGCCTGTTGTCGGCGGCGCGGTCGATGACGACGTGGAGCCACGGGCAGATCGCGGCGGCCTACGGCGTCAGCCGGCCCGCGGTCAGCCGCGCGCCCACCCTCAGCCCGGCGGAGGTGGCGGTGCTGGCGCGCCTGGCGGCGGATGCTCGCGCCCCGGGGCTGGTGGAGCGGGATCCACGGCTGCTGCGGTGGCGTCCGCGGCGCCGGAGGGACTGAAACCGGCCCTTCCGTACCGGGGCGTCGGTGAAAGCCCCTCTTGCGTACCGATCTCCCGCTCAGCGCCGCCGATCGGCCCGCGTGCGATCGCGTAAGTGCAGCAATCACGTCGCCGACGGTCCCGGACCGGCCGCTGGCGGCGCGGATCGGTACGGAAGAGGCAGGTTCACCCGGGGGCCGGTACGGAAAGCCGGGCTTCACCCGCCGGCGTCGCCCCCCTTCAGCCCTCGCCCGCCCGGGTGCGCCGCGCCTCCTCGGCCTCCAGCGCCTCGCGCAGCTTGTCGGCCAGCCCGGCGGCCTGCACCATGCGGCGGGCCAGGCTGCGCCCGGCGGGCACCTTCCAGTCGGCCTCGGGGTCCTGGTCGCGCAGCGCCAGGAGCTGGTCGATGCCAGCCTCCACCCGCGCCTCGACCAGGCGGCGGATCTCCCAGGCGGCCTCGTCGTCGTCGCGGCCGCCCCAGGGGCGGGTCTCCACGGGCTCCATGAAGGCGAAGTACTGCCGCCGGATTCCGGGCAGGCCCAGCGGGCCCTGGCCCTTGAGGATGGGCGGCACCACGTCCTTGCGCACGCCCAGCTCGCGCACCAGGTCGCCGACCGGCGTGGCCATCACGGCGTCCTGGTCGGCCAGCACGTCCCACACGTCGTCGGCGCCGACGGCGGCGAAGGGCACGATGGTGACGCCGTGGCGGGCGGCCAGCCGGGCGAAGCCGATGCGCTCGCCCCACAACAGCTGGTAGCGCTGGTCGCCGCGCTTGAAGGCCTCGCGCGCGCCGCCGGGGAAGACCAGGACGCAGTGGCCGGCGGCGAACAGCGCGGCGGCGTTGTCCTTGTGGCCGTCCACGGCGCCGAAGCGCTCGATCAGCCGGCGCCAGCCCGGGATCTGCCAGTGGGCCTTCTCGCCGAGGAAGCGCAGGAAGATGCCGTGCTCGCGCTCCATGTGGAAGAAGAGCTGGGGCACGTCCACCACGCCGCCCAGGGTGTGGTTGCCCACGAAGAGCAGGGGCCGCTCGGCGGGGAGGTGCGCCTCGCCGACGAAGACGGGCCGGACCAGCTTGCGCAGCCAGGACAGGCCGCGCGCCATCAGCGCCAGCTCGAAGGGGCTGGCGGTCGAGGGGATGGTGGGAGACATCGCCAGGGGAAGTATCCCGCGCCCCGGGCCGCGGGCGCGTAGGCTGGAGGTCGCACCTGGAGACGCCCTGCCCCTGTCCCGCTTCCGCGCCTGGTGGAGGGACCTGCGCAACCCCGCAGGGCTGCTGACGCTGGCGCGCGTGCCGCTGGCCCTGCTGGCGCCCTTCTGCGCCGACGACGGCCGCCTGCTGCTGGGGATCTACCTGCTGGGCATCGCGACCGACGTGCTGGACGGGCCCCTCGCGCGCCGCATGGGCCACACCTCGCAGGTGGGCGCCTACGCCGACAGCCTGGCCGACAAGGCCTTCCACGCCGTCTTCGCCATCGTCCTGGCCGGCTGGGCCTGGGTCCCCTGGTGGTGGATCCCCCTGTGGTTCGCCCGCGAGGGGGTCCAGGCCGCCCTGATCGTCGCCTACCACCGCGACGCCTTCCAGTACGAGGGCTTCCAGCGCGACGCGCTGCCGCTGGGCAAGGCGACGACCGTGCTGCTGGGCGTCACCGTGCCCGTCGTGCTCCTGGGCCTGCCCGGCCTGGCCTTCGGGCTGACCGTGGCGGTGGCGGTCGTGGGCCTGGCGGCGGCGGTCCACTACGGGCTGCGCGAGGCCGCGCTGCGCCGGCGCTGATCAGCTCCGCCGCGCCGAGCCCGTGATCACCGGCAGGACCGACCAGGCCCCCTCGCGCGGCCGCACCTGCAGGTCGACGGCGCCGGCCTCGGCCAGCAGGGCCACCGGGTCGCGGACCAGCGAGCAGCCCCCCGACAGGCGCTGCCAGAGAGGGTCGACCAGCCGCTGGACCGAGGCGAAGAGGGCGGCGTCGGCCCGCACGTGCTCGGCGAAGAGCAGCCGGCCGCCGGGGCGCAGCACGCGCAGGGCCTCGGCCGCGGCGGCCTGCGCGTCGGGGATGGTGCAGAAGACGAAGGTCGCGACGACCACGTCGAAGTGGGCGTCAGGGAAGGGCAGGGCCTCGGCGCCGACCTGGTGCAGCTCGACCTGCCGCCCCAGGCGGGCGGCGCGCTGCTGGGCCCGCTTCAGCATGTGCGGGTCGGGCTCGACCCCGTGCAGGTGCACGTCGGCGTCGTAGTGGGGCAGGTTCAGGCCCGTCCCCACGCCCAGCTCCAGCACCCGGCCCCCGGCGCGCCCCACCGTGCCCGGCCGCAGGCGATCCAGCGGCTGCATGACCAGGTCCATGGTCGCCGCCAGGACGGGGTGGCCGTGGGGGGAGCGCACGCCGCTACAGCCCGGTGGCCAGCACCAGCCACAGGGCGCCCGCGTCGCTGACGCCGCCGGCCGTGGTGTCCCCGTCGGCGTCGATGGCCCCGATGCCCAGCGCGTCGCCGCCCAGGCCGCCCACGTCGCCCACGAAGCGCACGACGTAGCCGGCGTGGTCTCCGTCGCGCTGGCCCATGTAGCGGGCGTCGGCCGCGCTGGCCTCGAGGGCGCCGGAGAGCGGGCCCAGGAACAGGTAGGCCGCGCCCGCGTTGCCCTCGCCGGCGTTGGTGGCGCCCACCAGCAGGTCGGCGTGGCCGTCGCCGTCGTGGTCGCCGGCCGCGGACAGGTCGGCGCCGAGCTGGTCGTCGTCCTCGGCGCCGAGCACGCTGGCGAAGGCCAGGTCGTCGACCGTGCCCGTGGCCTTGGCCAGGCCGACGCCGCCCGCCAGCAGGTGCGCCGCGCCCACGTCCTGGCCCGCCGTCCCGTCGCGGCCGGCCTGGCCCACCGCCAGGTCGTCGACCCCGTCCCCGTCCATGTCCGCCACGCAGGACACCGCCGAGCCGAGCTGCTCGCTGGCCGCCCCGCGCAGCGTGAAGAGCGCGTCGCTCACGCTGCCGTCCCCGGCGCCCATGCCCGAGAGCAGGTAGATGGCACCCGCCTCGGATCCGCCGGTGTCGTTGGCGCCCGCCCCCACCAGCAGGTCACGCGCCCCGTCGCCGTCCAGGTCGCAGGCCCCGTCGAACTCCAGGCCCACGCTGTCGGCGTTGCCCGCGCCTGCCCAGCTCGCGGTGGCGCCCGCGACCTCCAGGTCCAGGTCGCCGGCCGAGAGCGGTCCCGACAGCAGGTAGACGGCGCCGGCGTTGTCCGGCCCCAGGTCGCTGCCCGAGGCGCCGATCAGCAGGTCGTCCTGCCCGTCGCCGTCGGCGTCCACCACCTGCAGCCGCACGCCCAGGTAGTCGTAGGTCGCCTCGCCCCAGATCTGCACGTCCGCGTCGGCCAGGCTGGCGCTGCCCTTCTTCGGCAGCCCCCCGAGCACCACGTGGACCGTGCCGCTGGCCTGCCCGCCCTGGTCGGCGTTGGGCGCCGACACCACCAGGTCGCGCTGCCCGTCGCCGTCCAGGTCGCCCGCCGCCAGGTCGCGGCCGGCCTTGTCGGCGGAGGCGGCGCCCAGCAGGGCCAGGTCCAGGTCGGCCAGGGAGATCTCCCCATCGGCGGCGATGGGGCCGTACTGCACGAAGGCGGCGCCGGCGTCGACGCTGGCCAGGTCGTAGCTGCGGGCGCCCAGGCCCAGGTCCTCGTGGCCGTCGCCGTCCAGGTCGCCCAGGCCGACGACGCTGATGCCCACCTCGTCGAAGCTGGCCGCGCCCCGGATGGCCAGGTCCGCCACGCCCAGGTCGGCGGCGCAGCGGTCGGCCGCCGCCTCGTCGCAGTCGTTGTCGATGCCGTCGTTGCAGACCTCCTGCTGGCCGGGGCTCACGCTGGCGTCGGCGTCGTCGCAGTCGCCCACCAGGTCGGTCGCCCCGTCGGGCTCGTCGCAGGCCAGCACCCCCGCGTCGTCGACGCCGTAGCCGTCCCCGTCGCCGTCCAGGTACCAGGTCGTCGCGTCCACCGCGTCGTCGTCGGCGCCGCCCGAGCAGTCGTTGTCGATCCCGTCGCAGACCTCGTCGGCGTCGGGCGAGATGTCGGGGTCCGCGTCGTCGCAGTCCGCGGCGTTGTCGGCGAAGCCCTCCGGGGCCTCACAGGCGATGGTCCAGCTCTCCCAGTGGCCGTAGCCGTCGCCGTCCGCGTCCCCGAAGAACAGGTCGTCGGCGCCCGCGACCAGGTCGGGGTCCTGCTCGTCGACCAGCCCGTCGCAGTCGTTGTCCAGGTAGTCGCAGACCTCGGCGGCGGCCGGGCTGGTGGCCGCGTCTGCGTCGTTGCAGTCGACCTCCTCGTCGTAGCCGTCGCCGTCGCCGTCGAGCAGCTCCGGGTCGTCCTTGCAGGCGAGCAGGCTGAGGGCGAGGACCAGGCTGTGGATCATGGCGGCTCCGGGGTTGCCCCCACCATAGCCGCCCGCTCCGGCTCCTTCAGCGATCCAGCTCCGCCGGGTCGGGCAGCAGCGCCAGCCGCGCCTCGCCGCCCTCGACCACCACCCGCCCGCCCTGGAACAGCGCCGGCGCCTGGACCTGCTGGCCGTCCACGCGCAGCGTGCCGTCGAACAGGAAGACCCAGGGCGCCCCGGCGTCGTACTCGCCGGGCCGCAGCACCGTGACGCGCGCCATGCGCCACCACAGCCCGCGCTGCTGGTAGTCGGCCACCGGGTTGCCCCGCAGGCTCATGAAGCGCCGCTCGCCGGCGTAGTCCCACAGCCGCACGTGCATCGCGACGTCGACCGCGCTGGCGGGGATGCGCAGCGCCACGACCTCTCCCTTCGCGCGCACGGTCGCCATGCGCGGCGCGCCCGTCAGCATCGAGATCTCGCCGAACAGCTCGCCGGGGCGCAGGGTCTCCAGCACCAGTCCGTCGCGGACGACCTCGGCCGCGCCGTCCAGCAGCACGTACATGCAGTCTTCACGCTCGCCCTCCTGCACGATGGGCTGTCCGTCGGCCCAGGTCTTGCGCGCGCTCTGCGCCAGCACCTGGTCGGGCGCGCCCTTGGCGCGTGCGTCCAGCGACAGGATGGTGCGGCGCACCATGTCCCGCTCCAGGGGCAGCAGCGCGTCGTTCTTGACCAGGCCGCGCAGGCGGTCGAGCAGGCTGGGGCGAGGGGAGGAGGGGGGCATCGGGGCTCCGGAGGAGCGCGGACTGTAGCCCGGGCGAGGGGCGGGCATCCGGTGCTACGGTCCCCTGCCCCGAGGAAGCCCATGCTGCCGCTGCTCCTGACCCTGGCCTGCCGCACGCAGGCGGGGCCCGCGCCCACCACGAACATCGTGGTCATCACCTGGGAGACCACGCGGGCGGACCACACCAGCCTGCACGGCCACCCGCTGCGCACCACGCCGGGCCTGGAGCTGCTGGCCACCGAGGGCGTCAGCTTCCAGCGCAACATCTCGGCCGCGCCCTGGACCCTGCCCAGCGTGAGCAGCATCCTGACGGGGCGGCTGCCCACCGGCCACGGCGTGCGCGAGTTCGAGGACGTGCTGGTCGAGGGCGTCGACACCCTGCCCGAGCGCCTGCAGAAGGCCGGCTACCACACGGCCATGATCGGCAGCAACAGCATCTTCGAGGCCGACCGGGGCCTGGAGCAGGGCTTCGACCACTACTTCGGCCAGGGCGACGTGCCCGGCGAGGAGCTGGCCGAGCGCATGCGGACCTGGCTGGACGAGCGCCCCCAGGACCAGCCCTTCTTCCTGTACCTGCACCTGTTCGAGCCCCACTGTCCCTACGACCCGCCGAACCGCTACCAGGGCGTCTTCGAGCCCTGGCCCGCCGCCCTGGCCACCGGCCGCGCCTGGAGCCAGGAGCGCTGGGACCAGGCCTTCGGCTGCTTCCGCCTGCCCGCGCCCGGCCGCCCCGGGCAGCCGGTGCTGTCCGTCGACCCCTACCTGTCGGCGTATGACGCCGAGCTGCACTACGCCGACCACCTGACCAGCCTGCTGGTCGAGCGCCTGCGCACCCGCGGCCTGCTCGAACAGACCCTGCTCGTCGTCGTGGGCGATCACGGCGAGGAGTTCCTGGACCACGGCGACCACGGCCACGGCCGCCACCTGTACGAGGAGTCCGTGCACGTCCCCCTGCTGATCCGACCGCCCGGCGGGGCCGGGTCCGCGGCCGGCCGCAAGGTGCAGGCCCTGACCTCGTCGGTGGACGTGACGGCGACGGCCCTGGCCGCGGCGGGCCTGCCCGTGGACGGAGACGGGCGGGATCTCTCGCCGGCATGGACGGGGTCCGTCCCCTCGGCCTGGGAGCAGCGCGCCGTCTACAGCGGCACCGATCACGAGGCCCACCTGCGCAGCGTGCACCGCGGATCGCACAAGCTCATCGCCGAGGTCGCGAAGGTGGCGGTCGATCCGACTGACCCGGGCCAGGTCGCCCCGCCCCTGCGCCCGCCCGAGCTGTACGATCTCTCTTCGGACCCGGACGAGCGCACCAACCTCGCGACCAGCCAGCCCGCCCTGCTGGCCGAGCTGAAGGCGCTGCTGCTGGCCCAGGAGGAGGCAGGCCGGGCCCAGGCCGCGCAGTCCGGCCGGGCGCGCCGGGCGCTGGACGCCGAGACCGAGGAGGCGCTCAAGCGGCTGGGCTACCTGGAGGAGTGAACCGCCCCGTGACGCCCAGCAGCAGCGTGAGGGGGGCCCGCGGGGTCCCGTCGGCGCTGCCCCCGTCCAGGCGGCCCCCCAGGCTGAGGGTCGTGGCGGCTCCGGCCGAGACCCAGGCGCCCGCGCCGAGGAAGGCCGACGGGCGGCCCCCGGCGGAGGTCGTCGACAGCCCGAGCTCTCCGCCGAGCCCGACCGGGCCGTGACCGGTCGCCGCCGAGGCCGAGGCGGACAGGGCGGGCGAGGGGCCGGCCGCGCCCAGGTCGAGCGCCAGCCCGCGCCAGGCGAACAGGAGGTGGCCGGCCACCTCGGAAGGCGCCAGGTCGGCGCGCAGCCCCACGGACAGGGCGCGGTCGACCACCCGCCACTTCAGGTCCAGGGCCGGGCCCGGCGCGGCCGGCGCGGCCCAGGTCAGCGTGGCCCCCAGGTCCAGGCGGTCGGCAAGGCCCACGTGACCCGCGACCCCGGCCTCGAGGTCGGCGGCGGCCAGCCCGGCGCTCAGCGCGACCTCGCCCGCACCCGGTCCGACCGTGCCCGGGTCATCGGTGGTGAGCGGGTGGGCGGCGAGCGCGGGGAGGATCCACAGCAGGGCGGTCATGGCGGCTCCCGTGTTGATTGAGAATGACTATCGAAACCATCCTCAATGACCCTGCGGCATCGCGTCCTCGGTCGATCGGCGGAGCCTCGCAGCGCCTCCTCCGGCGGTGGCCCCGCTCGGCCGCCACTTGCTGTCCGCCCTCGCGTCCGCTACCACGGCCCTTCCCCTCGGCCGCACCCTCCCCCCGTGGCCCTCCGTCCGCCCCTCGCTCCCGCCCCCCCCCTCCTCCCCGAGTCTCCTCGACATGCTCGCAGCGTCCCTGCCGGCGCGGATCGCCCGCCGGCTCCACGATCTCGGCGTCGGCGCCGCGGTCGCCCAGGTCCAGGCCGCCGTCGACCTGCTGGACGCCGGCGCCACCGTGCCCTTCGTCGCCCGCTACCGCAAGGAGGCCACCGGCGGCCTGGACGACGTGCAGCTCCGCGCCCTGGCCAGCCTGCTGGTCGAGCTGCGCGAGCTGGAGGCCCGCCGGGCCGAGGTGCTCAAGTCGGTCGCCGACCAGGGGGCGCTGTCCCCCGCGCTGGAGGCGGAGCTGCGGGCGGCCGAGACCCGGGAGCGGCTGGAGGATCTGTACCTGCCCTACCGGCCGAAGTACCGCAGCCGCGGCGAGATCGCCCGCGAGCGGGGGCTGTTGCCCCTGGCCGAGGCCCTGCTCCAGGCGCCCGAGCGCCTGCCCGAGGACCAGGCCCTGCCCTTCGTCGACCCGGCCCGGGAGCTGCCGACCGTGGCCGAGGCCCTTGCCGGCGCGCGCGACATCCTGATCGAGCGCTTCGCCGAGGACGCCGAGCTGGTCGGACAGATCCGCGAGCACGCCCGCAAGGTGGGGCGGCTGCGCGTGAGCGTGGTCGAAGGAAAGGAGGCCGAGGGCGCCCGCTTCCGCGACTGGTTCGCCTGGTCGGAGCCCTACGGCCAGGTGGCCGGGCACCGCGCGCTGGCCTTCCTGCGCGGCCGGAACGAGGGCGTGCTGCGCATCGAGCTGGT